>DATHAB010000191.1:0-40847 GCA_035296885.1 Rubrobacteraceae bacterium | reverse complement strand
GGCAAGGTCGTCGTGATCACGGGGGCGAGCAGCGGGCTTGGCGAGGCCACCGCCCGGCGTCTCGTGCGGGAAGGGGCGAAGCTCGTGCTGGGGGCAAGGCGCCTCGAGAGGCTCCAGGCGCTCGCCGGCGAGCTCTCCCTGGGCGACGGGGCCGTCGTGCAGACCGACGTGACCGACTACGAGCAAGTCAAACGGCTCGTCGACCATGCCGCGCGGACCCACGGGCGCGTCGACGTGGTGATCAACAACGCCGGCCTGATGCCGCTCTCGCCGCTCGAGACGCTCAAGGTGGAGGATTGGGACCGCACGATCGACGTGAACCTCAAGGGGGTCCTCTACGGCATCGCCGCCGCGCTGCCGCACATGAAGGAGCAGCAGAGCGGCCACATCATCAACGTCTCGTCGGTCGCCGGCCACAAGGTCAGACCGGGCGGCGCGGTCTACTCCGCGACCAAGTACGGGGTGCGCGTCATCTCGGAGGCGCTGCGCCAGGAGGTCAAGCCCTACAATATCAGGACCACCGTCATCTCGCCCGGCGCGGTCGCGACCGAGCTGCCCGCCAGCGTCACGGAACTCGACGTGGCCGAGGGCGTGAACGCCCTCTACGAGAGCGTCGCCGTCCCCGCCGACTCCTTCGCGAACATGGTGGCGTTCGCCATGAGCCAGCCGGAGGACGTGGACGTCAACGAGATCCTGTACAGGCCGACCGCGCAGGAGCTCTGAGACGACCGCGGAGCAACGGCCGAGGCCAGCCTCTTCGCCGGCGCTCCTCACCCAGGCGAGGATACCCCCCAAAGACCGCGGCCGCCCATCCCCCGCGATCAAGGAGGGGCTTGCGTTACCCATTCCAATCACGGAGACACCGGCCAGTGTATCTGAACCACCACCGCGTAAACAGGCACAAGTGCGAAGAGGGCCGGGGTCTCTAACAGCCCCGGCTCTTTTTATACCTCTGAATTTCCGAGAATCTCGAAGATCGGAAGCCCAGTTTCCGAGAATGCGTCTTATCGGAAACCCGCTGAACAAGCGCTGGGGCGACAGTAAGCTCGTTTACAACTCCATCGGCCACCATCATACTCTGCGTTCGTTGTGGGGTCGCTGAAGGAGCCCGGAAAGCATGCTTGACGACATCTTCTTCGTCATGTTCCTCGTGGCGGGCACGTTGTTCATCTATATGTTCCGCAAAGCCCGTGCTAACCCGCAGGACCCTGAGACTGGCTGGGGCTGCGGCGCCGTAGTCTGGTTCATCTTGGCTATCGTGTTCCTCGGGCTGACGTCTGCCTTCTACGACGAGGGGCCGCGGCTTGGCGACATCTTTTTCGCTATGTTCCTCGTGACGCTCACGACATTCATCTTCGGGTTTTCCCGTGCTAACCGCTGGGCACCTGACAGAGACCGGGGCTTCACAAAGAGAGACTGGGGCTTCATCACCCTAAGCTCGTTCATCCTCGTTATCGTTTTCTTAGGGCTGTTCAGTGCCTTCTACGAGGGGCCGCGTACAGAGCGGGCGTCTTCTTCGTCAGAACCCGTAGAGGAAGCAGAGCAGCAGAGCCCTGCTACGGAATCCAAACAAGCAACCGAAGTACAGGAGGTAGATCTGCCAGAAGCAGAGAAACAAAAGGCACCTATCGAGAAGGCTGAGAAAAAGGCTGCCGACAAGGAGAACGAACAGCGAGAGTACGACGCGACTGTGAGGGTCACACGGGTAGTAGATGGTGACACTATAAGGATCAGCCCTACCGCTGACGGCAACAATGAAGTTCGGCTTATTGGGGTCGACACCCCGGAGACAAAGGAGCCGGGCTGCGAGGTGCAACCCTATGGGCCGGAGGCGAGCGAGTTCGCCACCTCAGAGCTTCAGGGCGAAGAGGTAGGGCGCCATCACGCCAGCACGGTTCGGGTACTTGAGGCGCGAACTGCTGGCGTGGGGCAGGGAGCGGTGACAGGTACCATCAAAAACTGTCGGTTGTTTCTATAGAATGCCGCGGTAAGCTCCACGTAGGGAGGCGCACGTGTCCAGCACCAAAACCGCCATAGAGTGGACGGATAAGACTTGGAACCCGACCACCGGCTGCAATAAGCTCAGCCCCGGCTGCAAACACTGTTACGCTGAGGCGATCACCAAGCGCTTCCGCAACCACTTCCCCGACGGCTTCCAATTCACGCTGCACCCTGAGCGCCTCAACGAGCCGAGACGTTGGCGTAAGCCAAGCCGTGTGTTCGTCAATTCCATGAGCGATCTGTTCCACGAGCAGATGCCCTTCGCGTTCCTGGAGGAGATCTTCCGGGTGATGGCGGAGTGTCCCAAGCACATCTTCCAGATCCTCACCAAGCGCCATGAGCGCCTGCTGAAGCTCGCCCCCGAGCTCGCCTGGCCCGAGAACGTGTGGATGGGCGTCTCCGTCGAGAACCAGGACTACGCGCAGCGCGTCGACTACCTGCGCCGGGTGCCCGCGGCGGTACGATTCCTCTCCTGCGAGCCCTTGGTTGGCCCCCTGACCCTCGACCTCGAAGGGATACACTGGGTCATCGTCGGCGGCGAGTCCGGGCCGAAGCACAGGCCTATAGAGGCTAGCTGGGTCAGGGACATCTGCGAGCAGACGCGCGCCGCCCACGCGGCATTCTTCTTCAAGCAGTGGGGCGGCATACGCCCGAAGGCTGGGGGTCGTGAGCTCGATGGCCACACCTACGACGAGATGCCCGACGCGTACCTGGCGCACGCGGAGGTGTGGAGCAAGGTAGCCGCAAGAGATCTGGGGTTGCGCCGCATTCCTGGGGTTGCGCCGCATTCGTAGCACACAATAATTACCCGCGACGCCAGAGACGTAGTAACGGCAGCGGACTACCAACCCCGGAAACACTTCGGCATCTTCAGGACGCGCTGGTACTCGGCGGACGTATAATAGAGAACAAGCGTGGCGTGCAGGGCAGCGGAGGCATGGGGAGTTATGAGCGACGCAAGTTTTTTCGAAGAGTCCAAAGAGCAGTCCCGCATCAAGGCCGAGATCGTCAGCAAGTATTTCTGGGCTTGGGCGAGAGTAGTGATGTCGGTTGCCAAGAGGAGAGGCGAGGACCGTATCGGGTACATTGACCTGTTCGCCGGTCCCGGACGCTACAAAGATGGGACGAAGTCTACTCCCCTGCTCGTGCTGTGGAAGGCAGTCCAGAATCCGGACCTCAGGAAAATGCTCGTAACTCTCTTCAACGATAAGGACTCAGAAAACGTCCGCTCTTTACAACGAGCCATCGAGTCCATTCCCGAGTTCGAGCAGTTCAAGCACAAACCGCAAGTCCGTAATAGCGAAGTTGGCAGCGAGATCGTCGCTCAATTCGAGAGCATGAACATGATCCCGACGTTGTTCTTCGTGGATCCCTGGGGCTACAAGGGACTATCGCTCAAGCTTATCAACTCGGTCCTGAAGAACTGGGGCTCCGATTGCATCATTTTTTTCAACTACAACCGCATAAACATGGGGCTGAACAACGAGCTTGTCAAGAAGCACATGGACCCATGGTTCTTAGTCGCTCGCGCAGCCGCTCTGCGCGAGCGACTAAGAACCATGGGTCCCCAAAAGCGAGAGTTGGAGATCGTCGAGGAGATCGCCGAAGCGCTCAAGGAGATGGGTGGCAAGTACGTCCTGCCCTTCCGCTTCCGGGACGAAAAAGGCATCCGCGCCAGCCACCACCTTATCTTCGTCAGCAAAGGCTTTAAAGGCTACGAGATCATGAAAGACATCATGTCCCGGGAGAGCTCCGCAGCCGACCAGGGCGTATCCTCTTTGGAGTACAACCCCGCCACTAAGGACCAGCAACTGCTCTTCGAACTGTCTCGACCACTAGATGAGCTCGAAGGCCAGCTACTGAACGACTTCGCAGGACGCACACTGACCATGCGTGAGATCTACGAGGATCATAGTGTCGGCAGACCTTTCCTGTCAAGGCACTACAAACAGGCTTTACAGAACCTGCAGGCCAGAGGCGCGGTCGAAGCTTCGCCGAAACCAAGGAGGAACAGCTTCGCTGACCATATCTCCGTCAGCTTCCCCTCTCATTCGAGATAGCGTGTTTACACCCCGGTAGGGGTAAAACGTGGGGTCAAACCCCTATTAGCAGGGAGTAGAAAGCCGGTTTTATCCTGCAAACCAAGGGTTCGGGCCGTCCCGTAAGCCGGATTCTGCTCTATCCCGCCATCCATCTCCGGGCGGGAAGTCCGTATGGTCCTCCCTCCCGGGCTCCTCTTGGAGGAGCCGCGCCTACCAGTCCGGGGTTTCCTCTCGGTCCCCAGAGCAATTTGGCTTGCTCGCACCGGTGGTTTACCTGGCCGGTCCCTCGCGGGATACCGCCGGTGGGCTCTTACCCCACCCTTTCACCCATCACCTGTGCTTGAAGGACGTCCTTTAGGGACGCGGCCTTCGAGCCATCGGCTGGTCTACTCTCTGTTGCACTTGACGTAACGAGGGGCTTGCGCCACCCAGCTTCGCTAGGCTCTCCTCGTTCCTCGGGTTATTAGCCCGAGCGGCCTTTCTGGATCTAAAGTCTGGGCTTCCGATCCTCGCGAGTCCGGACTTTTCTCTACGCCCTGGCGTCAAAGGCGCTGCGGCGCAGCGACGGGTCGGACGGCCCGAACCCTAAAGCATATTATAACCCAAGCCGCTCACGATTCGGCTTCGTTGAGCCGCGGCCCACGAGCACAATCTTGCTAGGGCTCAAGCGCACTTCGACCCGGCTGATCCGGCTCCAGCGGTTCTGCCAGCGCGGGTCGTCCGCGACCGCCGGGTCGAACCAAGTACCCGGGCATCTTTCGGGACCTCCGTCGGAATCAAGAACACCTTCGTAGGCCTTGTAGTCGGCAGGGTCGGTGAGCGTGGCTCCCGAGTCCTTGCGGTAGATGCTGTTGCGGGACCTAAAGGACTGCACGCTTGAGGAGCTCGTACCAAGGGCGCTCGCGATCCACTCGTCGCTTCGGCCCTCGTCTACCCAGCGCTTTATGTCGTCAACAAACTTTCTTAAGGAGACCCTCTGGTTTATCCCCATGCCCTTTGCTACCACCTATCTACTGTCTTACCTATTGTACAAGTACATCAGAGTACATGTACGATGGGTGATTTTCCAGAGCAGCATAAAGTTCGTAGTAAACTAGGCTTATGGAGACTTTTATCGGCTTCGGGGTCGAGGTGTTGCGTCTCGTACCTCTGACCCTCGCTTTCTACGTACCAGCGCTCGTGGGGGTGGTTCTTATTAGGGAACGAGGGGAGGGCTACAAGGTCAAGGCTGCTCTGCTCGTTTTGGTCGGCTTCGGCGGACTAGTGGCCTTGCAACTCTTACTTCGCAGCGGCTCCGCGCTACAGGTAACCCAGACTCTGGTTCTTTCGCTCGTTCAGATCGCCGCCGCGCTAATTTTCGCGGTTTTGACCGTCTACAAGCTGGCCGACTAGGAAGCCTTGAGGGCAGCCTTTACCTCTTCGCGGTCACGGTTGAGGGCGTAGAAGGTTGTGTTAGCCTTGGCCTCCTCGTAGGGCTTGGCGCGGGTAGGTGTAAGGTAACCGGCCCCCAACATGGCCTCTATAACCTCCCGGATCTCATCCCGCGACATCTCGAGCTCCCCGCGTTCGTCCAGGCCACGGATGCTCCCAAATATCTCTACAAAAGAGGCCGGATCCCTAAGCCCGGCAACGCTCTTACAGATGGTCTTGAACTCATAAGGCGTCAGGTCCTCAACCAGATCCAGGTCAGACTTCGCCGGGGGCCCGGCGTCTCCCGCCTCCTCCGGAGCATCCTCCATAATCGCCTCTTGCTGCGACCGCTCATCAGCCCGGGAATCAACCCTGCCGTCCGACTGGGCGGCCTCTTTGGGCTCCTCGGCAGCTAAATCGGACTCAGGGGTCTCAGGAACCTCCTCGTCCGGCAGGTAGACCTGCAGCTCCAGGTCCTGGTCTACCGTGTTCACCAGCCCCCGACGCTCAGCCTCAACGACGAAGTCCTTGAACTTCTTGAAGCCCTCATTGCGCTCGTCAAACGATCCAAGCTGCACGATCATCTGCTGCTTAACCTGTCCCAAGACCCGTGTCTTGCTCCCTTTCTTCAAAGCCTCGACTGCCCGCACGAGCTCTTTGTACGGGTCACTCGTCTTTTTCTTCGGTTCGCTATCACGTGCACGGGCGGCACGCTCTTCCTCCAGAAGCGAGGCGTAGGAGATAAAGTGGTCGGCCGACTCTATAAGGTGATACGAGGTCGCCTCGGAGACGCCGATCACCACGACCGTCTTCCCCCGGCTCCTAAGCAGGCTCACGAGCGGGATAAAGTCTCCGTCGCCAGTTACCAGAACGTACGTGTCCACCTGCGGGTGATAGTGCAGGAAGTCCGAGCACTCCACCGCCAGCATCACGTCTATTGAGTTAGTTCGGCGCTTTTGGGAGCGTCCCCCCGGAAAGTAACGCGCGGAGATGTAGCGTGGGGAGATGCCGTTGGAGTAAAGCGTCGGCGGCGCGTCGCGGAAGTCACCGTCGGTCCAGTCTGCGTATGCTGTTGCGGAGACTATGCGCCCGTACTCGCGGGCCTTCTCTAAGATGGCCGAGACGTTCGGCTTCGCGCCGTACTCGGTAACGGTGGAGATATAGATGTTCTCCCAATCGATAAAAACCGCCAGATCTTCGGGCATATAATTCAGTTCCTTGTTTAGAAGCGAGGCCCGAACGTCCGGGCCTACTCTGGTCTCTCACACGTTGTAGCGTTCGCGCAAGGGTATCGCGGTCTGTGCGAGGGTCTCCTCGTCGAGCTCCGCCTCTACCCACAAGAGCCTCTCTTCAGCCTCCGAAGGGGCTTCGATCTCGAAGGTCGCCACGATAGTCGCCGGGCCTTCTTCGCCACTCAGCCAGACAGAGTACTCCTCGGACTCCTCAAGCACCTCACCCTCTTCGTCAGTAACGAGAATTCTGGCCCCCCGCTCTCCCTCGGCCGCGTGCTCGCACCCTTCGAACTTGGCGTAGACCACGAAGGAGAACTCTTCGCCGGCATTACCAGGTCTGAGCTCGTCGAGTACCCCAAAGAGGGTGAGCCGACCGTCGAGCTCGCCGCAACTCTCCGCAAGAACGAGGGCGGTGCATTCGATAACGCCCTCGCAGGTCCTCTCGTTATTACCCACGCACCACCTCGCCGTCCGGGGTTATGCTAGTCGGGGCTTCGGGAGCGTTAACGATCTCTTCTAGGGAGAGCTCGTCGCCGCCGGCGTCCTCGGCCGCGCCCCTGCTGGAGATGACCTTGGCGATAGCGCTCACCGAATCGCCCGTTCTCAGGTTCATCACCTTGACGCCCTGGGCATTACGGCCTTGGCGAGAGACAGACTCTGCGTCTATCCGAATCGTGGTCCCCAGGTTCGAGACGATGACCAGCTCATGCAGGTCCGGCCGCACCACTCTTACGCCTGCCAAGCAACCCCGCTCGCCATCGGTCTTCATCGCGATGACGCCCTGCCCGCCACGCCCCTGGGCTCTGAACTGCGAGAGGGAAGTACGCTTGCCAAAGCCCTTCTCCGTGATAAGGAAGAGGTCCGCCGCGTCGTAGACGACGTCCATCGAGAGTACCTCGTCCCCTTCCTTGAGCGTGATCCCTTTGACCCCTCCGGTCGCCCGGCCCATCGGACGGGCGTCGCTCTGAGGAAAGCGGATGCCCATCCCCTTCCGGGTAACCAGAACGACCTCCTCTCCATCCGAAGCCGGTCGTACATCGATGAGCTCGTCGTCTTCGGCTAGGTTGATCGCGATAATCCCCTCGTTCTTTAGCGGCGTGTTGTAGTCTAAGAACGAAGTCTTCTTCGCCACGCCTTTGCGCGTCGCGAAGATGAGATACTCGGCCTCGCTAAAGTCTTTCGTAGCGATGACAGCCGCTATCTTCTCCCCCCCTGCCAGCGGCAAGAGGTTCGCCACGTGCCGGCCCTTGGCCGTCCGGCCCATCCTCGGGAGTTGATGGACCTTTAAACGGTATACCTTGCCCCTGTTGGTAAAAAAGAGCATGTAGTGGTGCGTTGTGGTGATAAAGAGATGATCTATGTAGTCGCCCTCTTTGAGCTCCATCCCGGCCACTCCGACCCCGCCGCGACCCTGCTTGCGGAACGTATTGACTGGTACGCTCTTTAAGTAGCCACCGTGGGAGATGGAGATGACCATCTCTTCTTCAGCGATCAGGTCCTCTATCTCGAAGTCTACGCTCTCATCAGCCGTTATGCTCGTTCGCCGCCCGTCGCCGTAGGCCGCCTTGACCTCTAGGAGCTCCTCCTTGACGATCCCATACACCTTGGCCTCGTCGGCCAGGACGCTCTCGAGGTACCGGATCTTCTCGACCAGGTCCTTGTGCTCCTGCTCGACCTTTTTGCGCTCGAGCGCCGTCAGCCGCTGCAACCGGAGGTCCAGTATTGCCTGCGCCTGCCGCTCGGAGAGCTTGAACTTCTTCATCAGGTTGTTGCGTGCCGCATCCGCCGATTGTGACCGGCGGATCGTCTGCACCACCTCGTCCAGGTTGGAGAGCGCGATCAAGAGACCTTCCAAGATGTGCGCCCGAGCCCTTGCCCTCTCCAGCTCGTACCGCGTCCGGCGCGTGACGACCTCGAACTGGTGGGCGATGTAGTGCTTTAGAACCTTCTTGTACGAGAGCGTACTCGGCACGCCATCTACCAGAGCAACGAGGTTCACCCCGAAGCTCTGCTGCATCTGGGTATGCTTGTACAGGTTGTTCAAGACCACCTTTGGCACGGCCTCTCGCTTTAGCTCGATCACGATCCGCATCCCGTTGCGGTCGGACTCGTCCCTGAGATCCGAGATCTCAGTCAGCTTACGCTCCTTGACGAGCTCGGCGATCTTCTGCAAGAGATAGCTTTTATTGACCTGATAGGGGATCTCCGTCACCACGATCTGGGTCCGGTTGCCCTTTATCTGCTCGGTGTGCGCCTTGGCCTGCACCCGCACCGAGCCTCGTCCGCTGAGGATGGCCTCGCGGATGCCACGCAGCCCTACGACCACACCGCCCGTAGGAAAATCAGGACCCTTTATGTACTCGAGGAGCTCCTCGTCCTGGAGCTCCGGGTTCTCGATAAGCGCCACCGTCGCATCCACGACCTCGGAGAGGTTGTGCGGCGGTATCTTCGTCGCCATTCCCACCGCTATGCCGTCGGAGCCGTTGACGAGCAAGTTCGGGAACCGCGCTGGCAACACCTCCGGCTCGCGCTGGCTCTCGTCGAAGTTTGGCGCAAAATCGACCGTCTCTGAACTTATGTCCCTGAGCATCTCCGTCGCTATCCGGCCGAGGCGCGCCTCGGTGTAGCGCATCGCGGCCGCGGGGTCCCCGTCTACGCTCCCGAAGTTCCCCTGCCCGTCGACGAGTGGGTACCGCAAAGAGAAGTCCTGCGCTAGCCTCACCAGCGTGTCGTAGACCGCAGCGTCCCCGTGCGGGTGGTATTTACCGATGACCTCGCCGACTACTGTCGCGCTCTTACGGTAGGGGCGATTCGGCTGCAAGCCGAGGTCGTGCATCGCATATAGAACTCGCCGGTGAACGGGTTTCAAACCATCGCGCACGTCCGGCAGCGCCCGCGAGACGATCACGCTCATCGCGTAAGAGAGGAAGGAGTTTTTTATCTCCTCTTCTATGGAGTGGGGCTTTATGTTCCCCGAGAAGGTATCAAGCATCTATATTCTTCACCTCTTTAGCGTTCGCCTCGATAAACTCGCGTCTAGGCTCGACCTTGTCGCCCATGAGCGCCGTAAAAAGCTCATCCGCCGCCACCGCTGAATCGACCGTCACCTGCAAGAACGTCCTACTGCTCGGGTCCATCGTCGTCTCCCAGAGCTGCTGTGGGTTCATCTCCCCCAATCCCTTGAAGCGTGAGATGTTCGCGTTCCCGTTAGCCCCGATCCTCTGCAGCGTCTCTTGGAGCTCGCGGTCGTTGTAGACGTAGTGGTCGCGGCGGTTGTGCGTAACCTTGTAGAGTGGTGGCTGGGCGATGTATACGTAGCCAGCCTCTATGAGTTCGGGCATGTTCCGGTACAAAAAGGTCAGGACCAGCGTGCGGATGTGGCTCCCATCTACATCCGCGTCGGTCATGATCACTACCTTGTTGTAGCGTGCCTCCTCTACGTTGAAGCTCTCCCCTATCCCGGCGCCGATGGCGCTGATCATGGCCTGTATCTCGGTGTTCGAGAGAACTTTGTTCATGTTCGCCTTCTCGACGTTGAGGATCTTGCCACGCAGCGGCAATATCGCCTGGAAGTTCCTATCGCGCCCCTGCTTTGCGCTCCCGCCCGCGCTGTCGCCCTCGACTATATAAATCTCGCTGCGAGCGGGGTCCTTGGAAGAGCAATCCGCTAGCTTGCCAGGGAGCGTAGAGCTCTCCAGATAGCCCTTGCGGATAGTGTCGCGCGCCTTACGAGCTGCCTGCCGGGCGCGGGCTGCCTGAAGGGCCTTGTTGATGATCGCCTTCGCCTCGCTGGGGCGCTCCTCCAAAAACTCCGCCAGGTACCGGTTCGTGTTGCTCTCGACGAGACCCTTTATCTCGGTGTTCCCAAGCTTGGTCTTGGTCTGCCCTTCGAACTGTGGCTCCTTAAGCTTGACGGAGATAACCGCTGCCAATCCCTCGCGGATGTCGTCGCCGCTCAGGTTCTCTTCCTTCTCCTTGAGGAGTCCCTTTCCTCGGGCGTAGTCGTTGATCGTGCGCGTCAGCGCCGCCCTGAAGCCCGAGAGATGCGTCCCGCCCTCGTGGGTGTTGATGTTGTTTGCGAACGTGAAGACCGAGTCCTGGAAGCTACAGTTCCACTGCATCGCGACCTCGACGTCCCCCACCTCTTCCTCGCGTTCGAAGTAGAAGATCGTCTTGTGGACCGGGTCCTTCGCCTCGTTTATATGCTCCACGAAGTCCCGGATGCCACCTTCGTAGCGGTACGCGATCTCGCGTCCCTCCTCGCGCTCGTCGAGGAGCGAGATCTTCAATCCCTTGTTCAAGAACGCTGACTCACGGAACCTCCTGGTGAGCGTGTCGAACGAGAACTCCCGCGTCTCCGTAAAGATCTCCGGGTCCGGCAAAAAGCGCACCGTAGTGCCGGTCTCCTCGCCCTTCTTGAGCTTGCGCGCCTTCTTTATCTCGCCTGTCGGGAACCCGCGCTCGTAGCGCTGGACAAAGACGTGACGGTCGCGCCTTATCTCGATCTCCAGCCACGCGCTCAACGCGTTGACCACCGAAGCGCCTACGCCATGCAAGCCTCCGGAGACCTTATAGCCCTCCCCATCGAACTTACCGCCAGCGTGCAGCGTGGTCATGATGACCTCCGCCGCCGACTTGCCATACTTGTCCATCTTGCCGACCGGCATGCCACGCCCGTCGTCGGAGACAGAGACAGAATTGTTAGGGTGGACGGTCACGGAAATCTCTGTGCAGTACCCCGCCAAAGCCTCGTCTATAGAATTATCTACGATCTCCCAGACGAGGTGGTGCAACCCCCTAGGCCCGGTCGAACCGATGTACATTCCCGGACGTCTCTTGACAGCCTCAAGACCCTCCAAGACCTGGATGGAACTTGCATCGTAGCCACTCTTACCATTCTTAGAAACAGAGTTAGCCGCCAAAGAACCGCACCCTCCTCGTCATGTGGCCGGCGCCTCCGCCGGAACCGAAATCTTCTGGATAGCTTAGCACCAGGAGATTGTAACATATTTTGTGCATTTTCCCAAGATCTAAAGAGACGTTTTGCGGCTTATGTAAGCCCTTTCGGCGAGGTTAATTCGCCTTTCGGCACCACCCCTGGTAGCTTACGATATACCACCCCCAGATATGCGTATTACCTGTGCGCGTTCGAGAATCTTGGGGTCGAAGTATCCAGGGTTAGTGGTCGTGATAACCGCTTGAGTGGTTCCCAGGAAGTACTCGGAGAGGTACCCCCGGCGGCGCTCATCGAGCTCGCTCATCACGTCGTCGAAAAGTAGGATAGGGTCCTGCCCCGTCTCTCCCCGGAAGTACTCCCTCGCCGCAAACTTCAACGCCAGCGTAGCCAGACGTTGCTGCCCCTGAGAGCCGTAGGTGGTCATGCTCACCCCGCCAAAGAGTACCGCGAAGTCGTCTCGGTGTGGCCCGACCGAGGTCGTCCCACGCTCTATATCGGTGCTGTGTGCCTCTCTGAGCGCCTCCGCATAGGCTTCTGGGGGTGCGCTATAGGAATACCGCAGGCCGGCCTTCTCTGGGCCATACAAGGCCCTTACGGCGTCTTCGAAGAGGGAGGCCAGGTGCTCAATCGCCGTAGAGCGCCCTTTTAGAACCCATGTCCCAAGGTCCACTACTTTGCGGTCCCAGGTCGAGAGGGTCCTCTGCGAGGAGAAGCCGTCTCGGATGCGGCGCAAGAGCTGGTTGCGCTGCTGGACGGCGCGGGCATACTCCGCGACGGTGTGGGCGTAGGTTGGACGTAGCGAGGAGAGCAGACCGTCTACGAACTCTCTGCGATCCGCAGGGGTACCCTTGACGACGCGGATGTCGTCCGGGAAAAAGGTCACGACCCTCACCCCCGCGCCGCCAGCGGCGTAAGCTGCAAGGGAGGTCGCGGGGGCACCGTCGACGGTTAGGTGCTTCTTCTGGCCGGGAGCGTAGCCGACGGCGACCTTGCGCTCCTCACCGCCGCCTCCGTTCAGGCTGACGCGCATCTCGGCGCGTGAAAAGCTCTGGGTCCAGCGTACGACCTCCGAGTCGTTCGGGGTGCGGGGCGAAGAGCCGGTGGCGGCGAAGGAGATGGCTTCGAGGAGGTTCGTCTTGCCTTGGGCGTTCTCGCCGACGACTATGTTGAGGCCCGGAGCGAGAAGGACGGTGGCGTCGGCGTAGTTACGGAAGTTGACGAGCCTCAAAGCGCGCAGGTACGAGCTCACCGAATCTCCAGTATCTCTTCCCCAACCTCGACGACGTCCCCCTCACGAAGCCTGTGGCCACGACGGGTCTCGACCTCGCCGTTGACCCTGACGTCTCCAGCTTGGATCAGGATCTTCGCCTCCCCGCCTGTGCCGACGATTTTCGCGGCTTTTAAAGCCTGACCTAAAGTGATGCCGGGAGGAATATACAAGTGTTCCCTAGCTCGAGGTCGGGTCACGCATGGGCATGATCAGGTACAAAAAATCTGACTCCTCCTCATCTTCGGTTTCCGGCACTATGAGCCCGGGCTTTAAGGACTCGTTGAGCTTGAAAAGGACCTTCTCGGAGTCAACCGCCGATACGCCGTCGAGCAGATAGCTCGGGTTGAAGGAGATATGGAAGTCGTCCTCGCTCGTGGCTGGCAGTCGCTCGCGGGCCTCTCCCACCTCGCCGTTCCTCACTGATACTTCGACATACCCTTCGGAGAAGGCCATGCTAACCGGGACCGGTGGCGTCTGGCGCTGAGCAAAGAGATTTACCCGACGCAAGGAGTCGATCAGGTCCTCGCGCTGGATGGAGATCTTGCGCTCGAAGGCATTTGGCAACAACCGCCTGTACTCTGGGAAGTTGCCTTCGATGAGGCGCGTGCCGAAAAGGACGTCCCCAATCCTAAAGAGCGCCTGGTTCTCAGAGAGCGATACTTCGACTTGCTCCTCATCGGAAGAAGCGTAGATGCGACCCACCTCCTGCATCGCCCGGGCGGGAATAATCGCCTCTCGCGAGCCGTCGAAGGTGGTAGCAAGCTCGGTCTCCTTGATGCTGAGGCGGTAGGAATCCGTTGTGACCATCCTGACGCGCGACTCCTCAAAGGAGATCAAGATACCGGTAAGCACCGGCCGCGTCTCGTCCCTGGAGTACGACCGCGAAACCTTCTCGACGGTCTCGACGAGCGCCTCGCCGCTCATCTTAAAGGCCCCCGCCTCGTCGAACCTCGGCAGCCGCGGAAAGTCCTCGGCCGCGTAAGCCCGAATGCGATACTCATTCTCCCGCACCGAAAGCCTCACCACGCCCTCCGACCGGTCGTGAACGAGAGCGAGCTCTCCCTCTCTCAGGGAGCGTACCACGTCGTTGAAGATGCGGGCCGGTACGACCACTCTCCCCGTCTCCTCAACCTCCGCCGACGAGGAGGTCTGGATCGACAGCTCCATATCCGTCGCCGAAAGCCTCACGGAGTTCTCCTGCGCCTCCAACAAGATCCCACCGAGAAGCTGTATGGTCGAACGTGCCGATACTCCCCGCGAAACCAACGCGAGCTTCCGGCCAAATAAATCTGTGTTACAAACGGCCCTTATCACTCCTCCTCCTTTCTTTATTTTATTATTTAAACCATTAATTGATTACAATAATAATAGTAATAAGGCCTGTGGATATGTGGATAACTCTCCTAACCACCTTTACCCATGCCTAAAACTCGCCCGCGTACCTGTGGATAAAGTTGTGGACAAACGGCTGATCTCTGTGGACAGACTGTGGATAAACCCCCTACTTATCCACAGCCCCAACTTGTCCACAAAATTGTCCACAGAGTTATCCACAGATTCTACCCCTCTTATCCACAGATTTATCCACAGCATGTATTCGATTATGAAGATACTGCGACCTCGTATACGAGTTTCTGAATAGATTTATCCACAGATAAGGCATTTTATCCACAGTTTCTGTTGATAAGTTGGAGTAGTTGGGGATAAAAGACTGAAGTTTATCCACAGCAGCGATTAAAGATGTGTACGAGCTGTGGATAACGTGCCTTAAATGCGCTTGTTAGACGTTACAATACCCAGCCCTATAGGGAGGGGACTTAAAAACCATCGTGACCTTCTCTACTCAAGTGGCTAGGCGAGCTGGGAAGCGAAGCACGTGTTTTATCAGGTAATCCCAAGGGCCCCGCTGACAAAGCAACGGAGTTAACGAGACCCGCCGGCAAGGGATCAAGGAGTGGACTCGGAGTGGCGCTTAGGTGACGAGCGCATCCGGTCTAGCTGGGGCTTTGATCTCGGCCGACCATACACTCCTCCGTAGATCGTCGGCCCAAAAAGGTTTCCGTTACGAAGGTGAACCAGAGCACCTTCAGCATCCCAAGCCACGCCCGACTGGGTGGTGTTGGGCGTAGTTGTGCCTCCCAGCGATCAGCATTTAATGCCAGACTCCTCAGATGGTAAGTACAACGGCTGGGAGTCAGCGCTTTGCAAAAGGAAAGGCGGAAGGTTGTGCTGTAGGCTGACCCGCCGGTCGCATTAGGGGCGACCGGCCGGACGATGCCTAACGAGAAAGGAGAATATATCATGATGCGCTCGAGATCTAGCACCGAGCTTCCCCTTATCTCCAGCATACACAGTCTACAAGATCCCGCGTCATCAACGGCTCATCGTGGGAGGAAGGTTCTTATTAGCGCTTGCTTTTAATGTGGTAGGTGATCTCATGAATCTGGTTAAAGACGTCACGATCGGTATTTATGAGTTTGGCGATCTTGGAGGTGGCGTGCATAACCGTCGAGTGGTCCCGGCCGCCAAAGGCACGTCCGATCTTTGGAAGCGACTCGTCGGTTAGTTCGCGGCAGAGGTACATGGCGATCTGTCGGGGATAAGCGAAAGCTTTGGAGCGGCTCGAGCCGATGAGGTCGCTCTTCGCTAAGCCAAAGTAGCGGCAGACCTCATGCTGGATGAGCTCGACCGGTATCTCGCGGTACGCTGCATCCACCAAGATGTCCTTTAATACCTCTTCTGCAAGATCTACGCTTACCGTGCGGCCGTAGAGCGAGGCGTAGGCCAGTATGCGCACCAGCGCCCCCTCGAGCTCCCGGATGTTCGTCGAAACCTTGGAAGCTATAAATGTCAAAACCTCGTCGTCGACCTCCAGCTGGTCCATCAGCGCCTTTTTCCGTAAGATGGCGATCCTTGTCTCGAGATCCGGTGGCTGGATATCAGTGACGAGGCCCCACTCGAACCGGGAGACCAGGCGGTCTTCGAGAGTTGGGATGTACTTTGGGTGCCTGTCGGAGGTTATGACAATTTGCTTGTTTTCCTCGTAGAGCGCATTGAAGGTGTGGAAGAATGCCTCTTGGGTCTCGATCTTGCCCTCCAAAAAATGTATATCGTCGATGAGGAGGACGTCGTTCTCTCGGTAGCGCTTCTGAAAGCCTAGGGGGGCGTGGTCCCTGACGGAGTTTATAAAGTCGTTAGTAAAATTCTCGCAGGTTACATACTTGACCCGCATGCTCGGGTCCTGGTCCTCAACGTACTGACCCACAGCGTGCAAGAGGTGCGTCTTGCCCAAACCTACGCCGCCGTAGGTGAAAAGAGGGTTGTAGACGACGCCCGGCGTTTCAGAGACTGCCAGGGCGGCTGCGTGGGCGAACCGATTTCCGGCCCCAATGACAAAAGTGTCGAAAGTGTATTTGACCTTGAATGGGCGCACTGTGCGAACGTTACGAACGAACTCCGCTCCGTTTAAGCCCTGCCCGTTCCCTCTCTCCGGTGCACGGACGTTTACATCCTGGATGCTAACGATGAGGGAGGCCTCCTCCCGGCCCAGGGTTGAACCGAGTGCCTCCTCGAGGAGCGGCTTAAAGCGGCTCTCGATGTATTCCTTGGCGAAGGAGTTAGGGACAGAGATTTCCAAGCAGTCCTCGCTGAGTTCCACAGGCCTTGTTCCCTCAAACCAGACTCGCAAAGAGGGCTGGTTTATATGTTCGGAGACGCGGTCGAGCACCTCCGTCCAGACCTCTTCGACCGGTCTTACCACAGTTACTTCACCCAAGCGTTGACGATAGCCTCGACCAGATCTCGACCGAGCGGCGTTACCAAGCGCTTCCCTGGCTCGGCGGTGTTAGCGACGAGGCCATGCTCCTCTAACACCGATAGATCTCGGTAGGCAGTGCTGACACTAATCTCCAACCTGTCAGCTACCGTAGAGGGACCCACCTCTCCGAACTCAAGCACCGTGATCAAGACCTTCTGCTGCCTCTCGGAGATATTCATCTTAGGTACGGCGTCAGGATACTTCCTCTGCTGGGGAGCCGGTCTTGCGGGCGGCTTTACGTTGTCCGGTGTCTGAACTGTTTCCCCCACCATGACCGTCGCCACGGTACCACCTCCGATGTTGTCCTCCAAAATAATCGTCCCCCCCACTCTCTCGGCGGCTGCTCGGGCAATACCCAGCCCTGCGCCTACCCCACGTATCTCTCCAACGGTCTCTGGCGCTGCACCGGAGAAACCGAACTCGAACGCTCGTTCTTTTTGCTCTACTCCGGGGCCCTTATCCGAGACCCTTACTACGTTACCTTCGTCTAGGATGGAGATCACGACACCCCTATATTCTGCGTGAATAAGGTTTCTTACCAACTCCTGCAGCGCTTCTTCGGGTATACCTCCGCCAAGCGCTTCGACCTTCTCCATCACCGCCTTCGAGAACTTGTCCCCAGCTACCCGAGGAGAACCGGCAGAAACCTCACTTACCTCCGGCTCCCCGCTCTTCAGATACACTGCAACCCTGATAGTAACTCCAGCATTTCCCTTGTCTCTATGTGTCCAGTTCGCGTACATCATCCCCGCCGAGGATTATTACGTACCCCTCACGAAGACGCTAGAGTAGTAGACAGAAAAAGAACATTTTGCAGGGCATTACAATACTTATGCACAATTTTATCCACAACCTGTGGATAAAATTTAGAGCTTCAGCGCCGTGGTGGTTCACTTCAGCGACGGAGCGAGCTTGCGAAAGGCAATTCTTCTAATAAATAGACGTATTTTGTTCTCGTATTAAGGGCAATTTGCAGACCTTTTTACTTTATACCGAGTGTGGACGATCAGGATACAATTACAGCAGAGGGACCTTGGTGGCGTTGTTGGACGGATTTCCTGGTTCAGATATACTGGTTGGGCCAAATACCTACTGGCGGCGAGCTACACGAGGGAGTTTTATGAAGCGCACGTATCAACCGAACCGTCGTAAACGGGCCAAGACCCATGGTTTTCGCAAGCGTATGAGTACAGCTGGCGGCCGGAGGATTATCGCCGCGCGGCGGCGTCAGAGGCGTAAGCGGCTAGCAGCGTAGCGTTTGATTAGGCATAGGAGCACGAGCCTTACCACGTCGCCTGAGTTTGAAAGGGTGTACCGTAAAGGGTCGGTATCAAGGGGAAGGCTATTGTCTGTTCATGTATTACCTAACCCTTCAGGCAGTATACCTAGATTGGGCCTTTCGGTATCTAAGAAGGTCGGGTCTGCGGTGAAACGTAACACGGTACGACGGCGTCTGAAGGAGATCTTCCGTTCTTCGTTGAACAGGCTCCCAGGTAACCTGGATTTCGTGATCTCGGCTCGTCCGGCTTCTGCAGAGGCTACCTTTGAGGAGTTGAGCGAGGAGTTCCAGCGACTCCTAGCCAAGCTAACAAAGGACGTGGTTACTCGAGAACCTGATGGAAGCTAGTGAGGGGCGGCTCCGAGTGGTAGTCATGAGAGCCATCCGCGAGTATCAGCGATTTATCTCCCCTTTGTTACCGCCTTCTTGTAGGTTTTCACCCAGTTGTTCACATTACACGCTACTCGCCGTGCGGAAGCACGGCGTCGCCAAGGGTGGCCTTATGGGGGTATGGCGGATACTTCGTTGCAACCCCTTCTCGAAGGGCGGGTTCGACCCAGTAAGATGAAGAGGCACATATGGAACGCTTGATAGAGTTTTTTGAGAACCTTTTTATTCCTTTGACTAATATTCTGGGCACTGGCCTAGAGTTTTTCCATTACTCATGGGGTACGCCATGGTGGCTTAGCATCGTTGTCCTAACGGTGCTCGTGCGCTCCCTGCTTTTTCCTTTGACGATTAAACAGGTGAAAAGCATGCGGGCTATGCAGGAGTTGAAGCCCGAGATGGATAAGATCAGAGCAAAGTACAAGGACAATAAGCAAAAGCAGCAGGAAGAGCTCATGAGGCTGTATCAGGAGCGTAGCGTAAACCCATTAGGCGGGTGCTTTCCGCTCTTGGTTCAGATGCCCATATTTATTACCATTTTCTACGTTATACGGACTTTTGGTGAAACGCACGAGGACTTTAATTCGGGCGGTATATTGTGGTTCCAGGATCTGTCTGTTATGGATCCGTACTACGCCCTGCCGATCCTCTCCGCCGTTACCATGCTCGCGGCCTCGGAGATCACCTCAAAGCACGTAGATCCCCAGCAGCGTTGGCTGATGCGGATTATGCCCGTAGGCATCACCGTGTTCCTTCTTACGTTTCCCGCGGGCCTGTTTATGTACTGGATCACGTCTAACGTCGTTACCCTCGTGCAGAATTATCTCATCTACAACCATGGGCCGGGAAGAAAAACCGCGGCCACGGATGTGAAAATGGTTGCTGACGAAGCGGACGAAGCGGGAAAAGCCGCTACGGCAGGAGGGAACGCGGCGCCGCGGTCTGGGAGATCTCGCTCGAGAAAGGCGCGCCGCCGGCGCCGCCGTTAACGCCGGACCGTCGTAAGGCCTAGTTTAAGAACCTTAGGGGAGGACGAGGAAGAGATAAGATGAGCGATCAACTCGAGTTTTACGCTGCATCGGTTGAGGAAGCTGTGGATAAAGCTGCGGCTGCTATAGGTGTCGCGCGAGATCAGCTCGATTTTAGAATCGTGGATCGAGGCAGCACGGGTTTTTTGGGTATAGGTACCAGGGATGCGCGGATAATGGTGGAGTACCCTGAGTCGCAGGGTAATGTCTCCCCTCCAGGCCAGTCGGTGGTCGAGGGTCCTCGCGAGGCACCGGTCGGTGCTTCCGAGAGTTCAGGTGAGCCCGAACAGCCTGTTGAAGTAGACGTTGGTGTCCAAACGACTGCGGTACCAGACGACTTGATCGTAGCCGTTGACGAATTTATGACCACCCTGGTTGATACCATTGGGTTAGACGCAACGGTAGACGCTTATGATGCGGGGGAGGTGGTCCGTGTCAATGTAGCAACTGAAGAGACTGGCCTGTTTATCGGCCATAAAGGCGAAACTATGGACGCGATACAGCACTTGATAAATGTTGTTATCTACCGAGAGCGTCCTTTCCTCAAGAGGATAGTCGTCGACTCTGGAGGGTATAGACAGCGCCGTGTCGAGGCTCTTCGAGGTATGGCGCACCGTACCGCCCGCCGGGTCCTACGTGAAAACCGCCCACTAAGCCTCCCTGCCATGTCCGCGGCAGAGCGCCGCGTGGTGCACCTATTCCTTAAAGAAAACCCTGATGTGGCAACGAGTAGCGAAGGTAAAGGAGAAAACCGACGGGTCATAATAAGACCGACATAGTATCTTACCGTTTCACGTGAAACGCGGGGCGACAAATGTTTTTGCAGACAAACATTTGTTCGCGGCGCTCCATGCCAGGATTGGCGGCTATGTTTCACGTGAAACGCAGTGACCGTTCTAGGGCAGTGGAGCAGCTCCGCTTACAGTGTGCCGAGTGGGGAATCGAATTAGATGTGGCTCAACTGTCTAGTTTAAGCACATTCGCTGACCTCCTAGCCGACTACGACTTGGCCAACGTTATCGGGACGAGAGACCTAAGCACAATACTTCTGGACCATTTGGTCGATGCCTTAAGTTGTTTGCTAGTCCCGGACTTCCACAAGGAAACCTCAATCATAGACGTAGGGACAGGAGCAGGTCTACCCGGAATACCCCTGAGCATCGCGCGCCCAGACCTCCGGGTGGCTTTGCTAGAAGCTTCAGAGAAAAAATCGTGCTTCCTGCATTACGTGCAAGCGGCGTTAGGCCAAAGAAACCTAAAGATAGTACGTGCTCGCGCAGAGGAGGCGGGAAATCAGCCGCAACATAGGGGGACGTTCGCCCTAGCGACAGCCCGTGCCCTAGCGCCCCTGCCGGTAGTTTTAGAATACTGTACCCCCTTCGTACATGTCGGCGGGGCAATAATTGCCATGAAAGGACGTTTGTCAGAGGAAGAGTTAGGCGGGGGTGTGGGTGCTTCCTACCAGCTGGGTATAGAGTTGCGCGAGGTGCGAAAGGTGAAACATAGCGTGGAGCTTCCGCCAAAAGAGCGCCGGTTAGTAATATTTGACAAGGTAGAAGATACTCCAGCTAAATTTCCGCGCCGGTTGGGCCTAGCCAAAAAACGGCCGTTGGGTCTCAACTAGAAGCGCCTCGGCTCGCAAATACCCAACCGCCAACCACCAGGTATTGGGGTCTAGAGCGCGCTACCCCAGGCTATTGCGCTACTGAGAGACTTTTGGTCCGAAGCTAGCGCAAGCTGCGAAAGAAGCGTGCTAAGATTCTCGTAGTGTCTACAGTGGTCGCCATAGTGAACCAAAAGGGTGGGGTGGGTAAGAGCACTACTGCTATCAACCTCGCTGCCTACCTGGCGGGCCTGGGGGAGAAGGTCCTAATCGTCGACATGGACCCCCAGGGCAACGCGACGAGTGGTCTGGGAGTCTCGGCGCTCGGCAACGGATGTATGTACGACGTACTACTCGAGGGCAAACCCTTAGAGCACGTCGCTGCACAGACAGAGATACGCAGCCTCGACGTCGCCCCCGCTACCATCAACCTAGTCGGTGCGGAGGTGGAGCTTGTCTCTACACTGGCGCGTGAGTTCAAACTAAAGCGGGCACTAGAAAAACTGCCGCCCGACGCTTACGACCGTGTCCTAGTAGACTGCCCCCCATCTCTAGATCTTCTAACTCTAAATGCCTTGACAGCTGCAGACGAGGTACTGATACCTATACAGTGCGAGTACTATGCTCTCGAGGGCCTCACCCAGCTTATGAGGAGCATAAGGATGGTGCGGGAAGAGCTAAACCCGAATTTGAAGATCGGCGGGGTGCTGTTAACCATGTTCGACACTCGTACCAACCTTTCTCACCAAGTGGTCGAAGAAGTGCGATCCTTCTTCGGTGCTCGAGTCTTCCACACGGTAGTACCGCGCAACGTGCGGCTAAGTGAAGCGCCAAGCTTTGGCTTGCCGGTCGCTTTATACGCACCGAAAAGTACCGGAGCCGAGGCCTACGCCGCCGTTGCTGAGGAGGTCTTGGGCCGTGGGTAGACGCGGGCTCGGAAGAGGACTCTCCGCGCTAATCTCAGCTGGAGACAGCGTAGGCGGGTTGCGGTTCGAAGAGGTGCCGATTTCGGCAATCCGCCCAAACACCTATCAACCACGCCGCAACTTTTCTGAGGAGAGCCTAAGGGAACTCGCGGCATCTATACGTGAGGTGGGCATCCTACAACCTCTTGTAATCCGGTCTACAGAGACCGGGTTCGAGCTCATAGCAGGAGAGAGGAGGTTAAGAGCCGCCCAGGAGGCGGGCCTAGATAGGGTCCCGGTCCTGATCAGAGAAGCTGCGGAGAGCGAGTCTATGGAGATGGCCCTCGTAGAAAACCTGCAGCGCGAAGACCTCAACCCACTGGAAACTGCGGCTGCCTACCAGGCCCTTATGGACAGCTTCGGACTAACCAAAGACCAACTCGCTGTCCGCCTGGGTAAAAGCCGGGCTGGGGTAGCTAACACGCTACGCCTCCTCGGTCTCCCGCAATCTGTCCGCGAGATGGTCCTAGCCGACCAATTGTCAGAGGGACACGCCCGCGCACTGCTCGCCTTGGAACTGGAGGAGCGCATGCTCCACGTGGCTCAGAAGGTGCGAACGGAGAGACTCTCCGTTCGGAAAACCGAAGAACTAGTGCGCGAGGAGCTCGCCAAGTCACCAGAGCGTGCGGTGGCTGCGGAGAAACCTCGCAAAGACCAAGAGATAAACGAGGACCATGACGAGGTTGCGCAGCTAATCCAAGACACGCTGCTGCTACCAACCCGTGTGCGGACGCTCCGCAAGGGAGGCAAAATCGAGATACGCTTTAGCGAGAAGGAGGAGCTAAACGCGCTGGTAGCCCTGCTCACCGCAAATATCCCGAGCGAATAAGCGAGCGATAGTAGCACTTTTAGACGATGCTAAGACCCTTCCGGTACAAAATTTAAACCTAAGCGCGCCGCCGCTACGCCACCTATGTAGTGCTCTATTGCCGGCGACCAATGTCGGGTACAGTTGCACAGGTCTTAAGCCTAATGGTACTCTCAACGGCACCCCTTTTCATAGTCGGATTGAGCGGGACCCAGAGTACACCACCTCTGGACGCCGACGAAACAAAAGTAACAAAACGTGAAATACCACGCGAATAACAATGAATAGACTTTCAAAGTAGGACCGCAGTCGACGGAGGCGCAGTCTAGCGCAGACCTGACGTTGTCAAAAGCCCCGCATGGTAGTCAACAAACGTAAGATCTGAGCAGAGATCTAGGGGACCGACGGAACCTGGACGAGCTCGCGAAAGGACACCGCCTCTCGCGAGCGGCCCAACTTTTCGAAAAGGCAACATCAGCGCACAGTACGTGGCATATGCTGGAAGTACGCTATCGGCCCCCGATCTCAACAGGCGAGAGGTTTTCGTGCTAAAAAGGCGTCAACTAGAGATCGGACGTTGGGGGTAGGCAGATGGAAACTTCGCGCACCGACATGTTCCGTAAGCTGCTCGACAGAGACCCAAACAACCCGATGGTTCTCTATTCCTTGGGAAACGAACTATTCAAAGAAAAGAAATATATCGAAGCCGGGGAGTACCTGAGCGACGCTGTCCGGAACAAGCCGGACTATTCCGTAGCATATAGGATGCTCGGCCGCACGCTCTACGAGCTAGGCGAGAACGCCGAAGCCCGCCGAGTGTTTGTCGAGGGGCGCGAGGTAGCGGAGAAGAATGGTGACCTACAGACCGTCAAGGAGATAGACATCTTTATCCGCCGGCTAGAGAAGCGCGAGGCTGGTTTGTAGGGTCGCTGTGGTTAGGGTGCTACGCTATCATCCTCAGGTGGTGGGATCGTTATTAGGCGTCTTATTTCGTCTTCAACCACAGCGCTTTTTCGGTCGCCTCTTTGTTTGGTGAGCTAGCTTTAACCGTATTGATGACGAGTGTCCTTATCGGGCTCGCGTACGCCTTGAGGATGGTGAGCCGGGACGGGGCCCTGGGGGGATTCGTTGTGGCACTCGCTATCTACCTGTCTTTAGGCTTGCCGGGGTTCCTGGTCCTCGCGCTCTTCGTGCTCGGCGCCTCCGCCCTCACCAGGCTCGGCTACCAGAGCAAAAAGCTCACAGGAATGGCGGAGGCCCGCGGTGGGCGACGGGGTGCCAGAAACGCCCTCGCCAACTGCGGGATCGCGCTCCTGTGTGCCCTCCTGGCTGCCCTTGTGCCCTCCGACGCCTTTCGTGTTGCCTTCGTCGCCGCGCTGGGCGCGGCCTTCGCGGACACCGCAGAATCCGAGGTGGGGCAGCTCGCCCAGCATAATCCACGCCTTATAACCACCCTCCAGAAAGTCCCACCCGGGACGGACGGTGCGGTGTCAGTGCCGGGGACGCTCGCCGGTCTTGTAACAGCGGGGCTTACCGCCCTTTTCGGGCTCTGGCTCGGACTCGTAGAGAGCCCAAGCGTAGCTCTTCTGGTGGCAGTTGCGGCGTTCTTGGGGACTGTGACAGATAGCTTTCTGGGGGCGCTAGTGCCACGTCTCGGTAACGAAATCACAAACGTCCTCTGCACGCTAGTTGCGGCTGCTCTGGCTTTCATCTTCGGTGAGACTCTCTAAGGGCGCTAGCTCTTCAAACGGAGGGTGACTTGTTATCCACAACCGAACCGCTCGAACCCCGCTGGGCAGATGATCTCTAGCACCCGTACCGGCCCATCGGCCGGGTTCTAGAAGGTGTGCGGCAAGTTGCGTGGTTTGAACTCAGCTCATGGAGAAGTCCCCACCGGTACCAACCCCGCTTGATCAATTTGGCGGCACTGCTGTTGGTGCCTCTAATAGCGTTTGTGATCGCTTTACTGCTCTTCTCTCTCGGCGGTTACCCTGGAGGCGAGCTGGGCGAGCGCTATGCCTCGGGAGCCGGCCAGACTCACTAGCGACAAGCGGTTCGCGCGCAACCTTCCCGTTTTGATACCGTAGAATACCGCGTAGTTTTTACGAGAAGGAGACCGAGTGAGCGAGGCTGGGGCTAAGAGACGGTATGATCCGAGGACGATAGAACACCGCTGGCGAGAGCGGTGGGCCGAGACTGATCTGTACAAAAGGGATAACCACCCTCAAAAACTAAAACACTACGCGCTCACGATGCTCCCGTACCCGAGCGGCGACCTGCACGTAGGGCACTGGTATGCGATGACCCCGTCGGATACCCGGGCGCGCTTTATGCGGATGCGGGGGTATAGGGTCTTCTTCCCCATAGGATTCGACGCTTTCGGGCTTCCGGCGGAGAATGCGGCTATAAACCGTGGGATCCATCCGTACAAGTGGACGATGTCCAACATAGAGACCATGCGCGGCCAGCTCAAACAGATGGGAACCATGTTCGACTTCGACTCTGAGATTATTACCTGTGTCCCCGAGTACTACCGCTGGAACCAGTGGTTCTTCCTGAAATTCTTGGAGAAAGGGCTCGCGTACCGAAAAGAGGCGCAGGTGGACTGGTGTCCGAAGGACAACACGACCCTCGCCCGCGAGCAGGTCATAGGAGCGGACCGCCGTTGTGAGCGGTGCGGGACGCCGGTTGTAAAGAAGAATCTTGCGCAGTGGCTGTTCAAGATCACGGGCTACGCTGAGGAGCTTTTAGGTTTCTCTGGGGTCGAGTGGCCCGAGCGGGTCAAGACGCTTCAAACTAACTGGATCGGTCGCTCCGAAGGAGCCGAGATTCTCTTCGACATCCCTGGCTTTGGTCCTATCGAAGTCTTCACGACGCGACCAGACACCGTCTTCGGAGCGACGTTCTTCGTCATAGCACCCGAGCACCCGGCAGTCGAGAAGATAATGACCCCTGAGCACGCCGACGAGGTGGGCGCCTACGTCGAGAGAGCTGGCAGGATGACCGAGATCGACCGTATGGACACAACGCGTGAGAAGACCGGCGTCTTCACCGGGGCTTGTGCCGTAAACCCGGCGAACGGGCAGGAGATTCCGATCTACGTCGCCGACTACGTGCTACTCGCCTACGGTACCGGGGCTATCATGGCCGTTCCCGCCCACGACGAGCGCGACTACGAGTTCGCCAAGAAACACGGCATCGAGGTCCGTACCGTCATCGCCCAGCCGCATCCCGGCGAAGAGCTCGAAGAGGTCTACACCGGTGAGGGCATCATGGTCAACTCTGGCCCCTTCAACGGCACTCCAAATACGAAAGGCAAGGCGGCGGTCACGTCCTGGCTGGAGGAAATGGGTTTGGGTAGGGCGGCGGTGACGTACCGCTTGCGGGACTGGCTCATCTCGCGCCAGCGCTACTGGGGAACGCCCATACCCATCGTCCACTGCCGAGATTGTGGCATCGTCCCCGTACCGGAGGAGGACCTTCCGGTCCTCTTGCCCGAGGACGCGGAGTTTATACCGACCGGCGAGTCGCCGTTGAAGCTGCACGCAGGCTTCCGGAACACGACGTGCCCGAGGTGCGGTAGTCCGGCAGAGCGGGAGACGGACACAATGGACACTTTCGTGGACTCGTCGTGGTACCAGTACCGCTACCTCTCGCCGCACTATAGTGAGGGGCCGTTTGACCCAGCGGAGGGAGAGCTTTGGCTTCCGGTAGACCAATACACCGGAGGGATCGAGCACGCGACGATGCACCTGCTCTACACCCGTTTCTTTACGAAGGTGATGCGGGATCTGGGGTTGGTAGATTTCGACGAGCCGATGATAAGGCTCTTTAACCAGGGTATCATCCTCGGCGAGGACGCGGAGAAGATGAGCAAGAGCCGCGGCAATGTGGTGAACCCGCAGGAATTCGTGGACCGTTACGGCTCCGACGCACTGCGCTGCTACTTGATGTTCATTGGGCCCTGGAACCAGGGCGGGCCGTGGGACGCACGCGGTATAGAGGGCGTTGCACGCTTTTTACGGCGGGTGCACTCGCTCGCTTCCCCTGAGAGCGGCTCCTCGGGGGCCGAGGCAGACCCCAAGGAACTCGACCGCCGCTCCGCAAGGCTCGTCAAAAAGGCCACCGAGGACCTTGAGGAGTTCCGGTTCAACACGGCGCTCGCGGCCTTGATGGAGCACAGTAACTACCTTCTGGCGGTAAGGGGCGAGGTGGGGGAGGAGGTTTGGACAGAGGCGCTCCGCACCTTCATCCTCGTTCTCGCGCCGTTCGCGCCGCACCACGCGGAGGATACGTGGGCACTCATGGGGATGCCGTACTCGGTTCACGAACAGGCGTGGCCTTCTTGGGACGAGGGGCTTATTATGCAGGAGAAGATCACGCTAGTAGTGCAGGTCAACGGCAAGCTCCGCGACCGCATTGAGGCGCCCGCGGACGTGTCGGAGGATATCGCCAGGGAACTCGCGCTCGCCAGCGCGAAGGTCCGGCCCTATGTCGAGGGGCATGAGATTCGCAAGAGCGTCTACGTCCCCGGGCGTCTACTCAACTTTGTGGTTAGCTAACCTCGCCGATGGCCTCGCTCGAAGAGCGTGACGTTAATTCGGGTAACCCTCGCGCCAATAGGCTGGAGGTATAAGGGCATACTCGCTTCTCGACGACTGCAAGTTGTCTCAAGCCCTTTGTTAGCCTCCCTTAGCGTTAGCGCGCTTGACGATCCTCTACTACTACCTCGCACAGTTCTTTGAAGTTGCGCCAGCCGGAGAGCGTCGGGAACGGGAGCGTGCTGACCATCAAGAAGCACAAGATCAAGGCCGCCGGCAGCGCGAGTAACGGGTGCGGTTCCAGGGCAGCGAGCAGCGCGAGCAGCACGCCCGCGGTCGGTATGGGGCAGCCGAGGAAGTAGAGGGAGTTCTTGCAGAGCGAGAACCTGGCAAGGCGCCAAGCCCCGCATAAGAAGAAGCCGAGGCAAACAATCAGGCCGACGACCGGCAGGACGTGTAGCGAAGCTATGTAGATTGCGAGCGCCGGGGCTGCGCCGAAAGAGACCAGATCGGCCAAAGAGTCGAGGTTAGTGCCGAACGTTCCGTCGGCTCCTATACGGCGAGCCATGGCTCCATCAAAGAGGTCGAAGACCACGGCGAGCGCGATCAGGGCAGCCGCCTCGAAAAGATCGTTCTGGAAGATTAGGAGTATAGCCAAAAAGCCCGAAGCCAGGTTACCGCTGGTCAGCATGTTTGGCAGCGTTACGTGCTCTCTCATGAGACGCCTTCCTCCTTGCGGTAGCGCGCTAAAGGCGTCTTGCCAGCCCTTACCCTGTCTCCGGGGCGCACGAGTGGATCGGCGCTGCCCACGGGGACTAGTACGTCCGTACGCGAACCGAAGTGTATAAGCCCGATTCTCTGGCCCGCCGCGACCTTTTCTCCGGTGTCGATCCAGGGCGAGATCTTGCGGGCGACCAGGCCCGCTATCTGCACCACGACCGCGCGTCCTTTGGGCCCGTCTATAGCGATCCGGTTCTGGTGGTTCTCGTCTTTAGCGCCGCCCAGGAAGGCCGGGACGAACTTGCCCGAAACCTCCTCCATCTTCGTGATGCTGCCCTCCACAGGGCTGCGGTTGACGTGGACGTTGTGGATCGAGAGGAACGTGCTGATCCTGAGGGCTTGGCCGCCGGGGATCCAGGGCTCGTCCGCCTCTTCAACATCGGTCACAAAACCGTCGGCCGCGGAGTACACAACCTCCGGATCCGGCTCAAGTGGCCGCTCAGGGTCCCGGAAGAAAAGCAGGACCGCACCTGCGGTCCCGGTAGCCAAAAGCCCGCTCCGCCATCGTCCGGTCGAAAGCAGCGCGCCGCCCAAAACGAGTGGCCCCAGCACGTAGCGTCGGGCCACCGACCAGCTTTTTCGGGTAATCATCGTTGTAGGGCCTCCTGGAGCAGGGGCGTGCGGCAGGCGTAGAGAAACGCTGGGGGGACGTTCAAGGGTGAGAAGCGCCGCCGAACCGAGGCAAACCTCTGAGTCAGCTCCTCCTGCAACACCGTCGAGTACTGTATCTGCACCATAACTCCCTCCGGGGCCAGCACCTGCGAGACCTCCCTGAAGACGTCTTGCTTGGCGTCCTCCAGCAAAGACGTAAAGGGGATGGCTGAGACGATAGCGTCCACCTTTGTGCCGTTCAGGTAGTTCTCCATGTTCGCCGCAGAATCGTTGATTACCCGGAGCCGCGGATCCTCGAACCTCTCGGAGAGCACGGCAGCAAGGTCCGGATCTATTTCGAACGCCAGAAAACGAGCGTCAGGCCGCAACTGCTTCAGGATCTCCCCCGTGTATGGGCCGGTGCCGGCGCCGAGCTCCACGACGCAGCGGGCCTGCGGTAGGTTAGCCATGCTAAGCATGTCTCGTACGGCCCACCTGCTCGTCGGCAAGACCGCTCCAACTTGCCTAGGATTGGCTAAAAAGGAACGGAAAAAGCGAAGCCTTTCCTGTATGTCTTTTTTCATGCTAAAGCTCCCGCCGCCGGCAGAAGAAAACCACCTCACGATGCAATTTGCCGCTTCGCAAATTCACCTTCTTAACCCACCACCTTATGTAGCATAAACAAACTTCTACTACTTTAAGGGTCCTTCTATACCAGCTTGCGGCTGACGGGGCAAGTTTAACCTGTGGTTAACGTTGAGTTGCATGGCAGAGGCATATCGGGCTAACATAGAATCATGCACACGTATTCTCACGCGGTCTTTACGTGGGCGGCTGCCCGTTACGTCAACCGTGAAGAATTAGATGCTGCCGCGTGGGCTGCGGTGGGAGCAGCGCTCCCGGACCTGCCGGTCCTAGCGAAGGCGGCCTACCTGTTGTGGCGCCGCCGGAGCTCGATAACAAAGGAGGAGTTCTTAGAGGCCCTGGAGTACTTTAAGGAGCCTTCTGGCAAGGTGGATCTCACGCTTCACTCCTTAGCGCCGGTGGGGTCTATGCTCGCGCTGTACAAAGCACTCGGGTTGAGGAAGAAAGACCCAAAGAGAGCCCTGCTCGCTTTCCTGTTGGGCTGGGCTGGGCACAACCTTCTAGACTTCCCAATGCATGCCGAGGATGCACGCCCGCCGTTGTGGCCCTTCTCGAGGTGGCGGTGGAAGAGCCCGGTATCTTACTGGGATCGCAAGTTCTACGCATTACCATGTATCCTCGTCGAACACGGAGCGATCCTGGCGCTCATCCTGGTATTCTTGCACCAGAGCTACAACGACGTCCCGAGCATCGAAATCGAGGAGACGAACCCAGAGTAACGGGTTAATGGTTGGCATTAGCCAGAGGCCAGTAGTCAGCAAGAGCCGCAAAGCCCTAAGAACCAACTGCCGGCGTCTAAAGGCTGGCTAGATAAAAATTAGTCGCCACCGAAGAGCGAGCCCAAGCCGCCACCACCCTGTTCGGAGTGGGTGTGTTCAGGGAGGGTAGGACCTTCAGATGGTTGGATGAGAACCCAACCGGGACCTTCGAAGGCGACCTGGAAGGTCTCGCCGCTCCCGCGCCCCATAAAGGTCTTGAAGGAGATATCCGAGCGGACGCTGGTGCGGACGCTCCCGCTCCACGCGATCGCGGATTCGGGGTCGGCGAAGGTCGGGGTGTTGGTGTCTAGCAGCACAGGCTCCCCATGCGAGGTGACGGCGACCTTGCCGGTTCCCTCGAGCACGACATTGAAGAGGCCTGCGGCGAGTCTACCCGCGCCTTCGACACGTCGGATGTCCCAGTCTACATCTCCCTCGAAGGCGAGAATAGAATCGCCGTTAACCGTCATTCGTTCGTTTCGGAGGTCGATGATCATAATCTTGCGGGCCTCCTGGGCCAGAAAGAGGTCGCCGGTACCAGTGGCCGACATAAGCTTGACGCCCTCGCCGGTCAAAGCCCTCTTAAAGAAGCGGCCAAGGCCCCCCCTTGTGCTCAAAGCGTACCTCGCCCTGGTAGGCGACCATCGAGCCGAGCTTCGCCTGAATAGCGTCGTTCTCCAGCCTCACCTTCAAAAGCGAAGAGTTTTGCAGCGTGAACCTGCCGACCGGGGTTACCTCCCGGAACTGCTCGAGGTTCGTCTCGCTCACCGCTCTACCTCCTTGTCGGTTGTACGATAGGATACCATCCGGATTCCCGGCTCATCCGCTGGCTTTCTACTCTAGCAGTCGGGCTGATTACTAAAAGCTGACTGGTGATGTATCTACAATCGTACGACTTTTTGAGGAGGTGCTGAACAGATGACAGGCGTGGTCGAGGAGATCTACGTAACTAGCGAGGGCAGCGCGGCGATGGAACGCGCCGAGGAGGTATACGCCGTGGAGAGGCGTGCTATAGGGAGGCGCTCTTTGGGGAGACGCTCCGTGGAGAGAGGCGGTATCGAAGGCGACCGTTACCGTGAAGAAACCGGATACTGGACCCTATACGGTGACATCTGTGAGGTAACGCTCATAGAGGGTGAAGGCCTCGACGAGATAGAGCGAAAGGACGGTCTTCGCGTTAAGAACGGCGAGCACCGGCGTAACATCATAACCCGCGGTATAAGGTTGGAGAACCTGCGCAGGAAAAAGTTCCGGATCGGAGAGGCGGTCTTGGAGTACGACCGGCCCCGCCCGCCATGCAAGCACGTCCAAGATCTAACCCAGCCGGGCATGACGCGGGCTTTGAGGGGACGTGGCGGCATCTGTGCCAGGGTCGTCGAGGGCGGCCAGATCCGCGCCCGTGACGAGATCGTACCACTGTAACCGGAAGGTGCCCGTAGAGGAAGAATTGGCGAGTAAAGACCCCTCGCGAGAGCCGCGCCAGCGGACTACTTCCGGTCAGCCAAGCATTTGAGAGGGATGCCATTTTAGTGTAGGTTCTGCATAGTGTAGGTTCTGCAAGCGGAATAAGAGTAAAATCGTAAGAAAAACCTGACCGAAACCACTTCGAAACACCAGGAAGGAACGAACGATAATCGAGGAGCGGACGGGCGAAGCGTTCGAGTTGGGTGAGCAGCTGACGGTGGTAGGTAGCAAGCTGGGACCGGGTGGTATGGTTCCAGCCTTCGAGCTGGATTACTTCGACCCGGTAGAGGGGGAGATGAAAACCGTTCGGTTCTCCGATTCGGCGGGCAGCGTACGGTTGCTAAACGTCATCAACTCACTCGATACGCCAGTCTGCCACGTCGAGACGCACCGTCGAGACGCACCGGTTCGAGGACGCGGGTGATACGGACCTGCCGCCCGACGTGCACGTCTACACGATCAACATGGATTTGCCCTTCGCTCAGGACCGCTGGCACCAAGCCGAGAACGTTACACACCCGTCTCTGTCGTCGCACCGGAGCGAGCAGTTCGGGCACGACTACGGCGTGCTGCTCAAGGAGTGGTGTAGGCTGCAGCGCGCCGTGTTTGTAATCGATAAGAACGACCGCATCATCCACGCTGAGTACGTCGCCGACCAGATGACGGAACCAGACTACGAGGCCGCCCTGGAAGCAGCCCGTAAGGCTGCGCAGGCGTAGGTAGGTCCCGCGCACTTTGTAGGAATAGTAGGTAACTAAAGCGGTTGATACTCGCGTGTGCTAGGCTATGCACGCTCGACGAGGGCTGCGGGAGAGAGTCGCTAAGGAGGGAGTAGCGACCGCCGAAGGTGAAAGGCTTGCGGGAGCGATAGCTTCAGAGCGGGCCGAATCTCTCAGGCAAAAGGACCGCGGGCCGGAGGGCGTCCTGGAGAGTTCGATCTATAAGGGTCGGCGCCGACGGGGTAATACTCTCAGGTTTGGGACAGGGCGAAACGCATAAAACGCTCACCTGACGCAAGGGGGTATAGCTGCGTGGCGCGATTTACACCGCACACCGAAGAAGACATCCGGGAGATGCTCGAGGCGATCGGGGTTCAGACTCTCGACGACCTCTTCGCCGACGTCTCGCCGAAGTTTGAAGGGGAACTCGAACTTCCGCCCACCCTTTCAGAGTACGAGGCGCTCTCCGACGTGAACAGGCTCGCGAAGGAGAACACCGCGGGGTTGCCTATATTCTTGGGGGCGGGGGCTTACGACAGGATCACGCCCTCGGCCGTCGGGGCCATCACCTCGCGCGGGGAGTTTCTGACCTCTTACACCCCGTACCAACCGGAGATAAGCCAGGGTGTTTTGCAAGCTATTTTCGAGTACCAGTCGGTGATCGCAGAGCTTACCGGGCTCGAGATCTCTAACGCTTCCGTCTACGACGGGGCTTCCGCGGTCGCCGAAGCGGCCCTGATGACTGCTCGCCAGACAAAGCGTGACCCCAAAGTAGCGGTCTCAGCCGGCCTCAACCCCCACTACCGCGAAGTGATCGAAACTTACAGGGTGGAGACCGTCGAATTGTCGAACAACAACGGGACAACCGACTTCTCGGCCGTGCCTGAGGATGTTTCCGGCGTCTTCGTCCAGAACCCGAACTACTTCGGGATAGTCGAGGATGTTGGAGCGGCGTCGGAGGCTGCGCACGTGGTGGGGGCACTTGCGGTGGCAGTCTGCGATCCCGTCTCTTTGTCGGTGCTTGAGGCGCCAGGGAATCTCGGGGCTGACGTGGCGGTAGGAGAGATGCAACCGTTTGGTATGTCACTAATCTTTGGGGGGCCTTACGCCGGGTACATGGCGACAAGGGCAGAGTTCGTCCGCCAGCTCCCCGGACGAATCTGCGGCGAGACGGTGGACCAGGATGGCAGGCTCGCCTACGTGCTTACGCTCCGGGCGCGCGAGCAGGATATTCGCCGCGCCAGGGCCAACTCCAACGTCTGCACCAACCAAGCTTTAACCGCGTTAGCCGCGACCGTCTACGCCTCACTCATGGGCCCGGAAGGCTTGAGGGAGGTCGCGGAGCTCTCGATCTCGAAGGCCCATTACCTGGCCGGCAAGCTGCAGGAGGCCGGTTTAGCGCTGCGTTATCCGGAGGCGCCTTTCTTATGGGAGTTCGCCGTGGAGATGTCGGACGTGGCTCTAGCCAACGAAGCACTACTGGAGAACGGGATCGTCGGAGGATTGGACCTCGGCGATGGTGCGATGCTCGTTGCGGTAACGGAGAAGCGTACCAAAGAAGAACTCGACGCCTTCGTGGAGGTGGTTAAGAATGCTGGATAACCTGATCCGGGATAAAGGCCGTGAGGGCCGCAGGGGCTTCACGCTCCCGAAGCTCGACGTGGAGGAGACAAACCTCGAGAAGGTCCTGCCGGAAAAGGCGCTGCGCAAAGGGAAGCCACGCCTGGCAGAGGTAGACGAGCCGACAGTAGTCCGTCACTACACGAACCTCTCCCGCAAGAACTGGGGCATAGACACGAACTTTTATCCCCTTGGCTCCTGCACGATGAAGCATAACCCCCGCGCCGACGAGGTGGCAGCCGCAACCCCCGGCTTCGCGGGACTCCATCCTCTGCAGACCGAGACTCAGACGCAGGGGGCGCTCCAAGTGATGTACGAGATGCAGGGGTTCCTGGCCGAGATCTCCGGCTTCCCAGCCGTCTCTTTGCAACCGATGGCTGGGGCGCAGGGCGAGCTGACCAGCATACTCATGATCAAGAAGTATTTCGAGGATGTCGGGGATGACCGGCGTACCACCGTTCTCATCCCCTCGACGGCGCACGGCACCAATCCAGCGACGGCCACGATGGCGTGGTTCAAGTCTCAGGAGATCGGGATAGACGAGGATGGCTGCGTAGACGTCGAGGAACTGCGGGCTTTGGCGGACGAAACGACTGTGGCGCTCATGATCACGAACCCCAACACCTTGGGCGTTTACGAGAAGAACATAGAAGAGATTGCGGAGATACTGCACGAGATAGGTGCCTTCCTCTACATGGACGGGGCGAACATGAACGCTAACGTGGGGCGGATGCTTCCAGCCGAGGCCGGCATAGACGTCATGCACTACAACCTCCACAAGACCTTCTCCACCCCCCACGGCGGTGGCGGTCCCGGCTCCGGCGCCATCGCCTGCTCTGAGGCCTTAGCCCCCTTCCGTCCCGACCCTGTAGCTGAAAAATACGGCGACAGATATCGTCTCGTTCGCCCAGAGAAGTCCATCGGCCGGGTGGCTGGCTTCCACGGCAACTTCGGCGTCTTTTTGAGGGCGTGGAACTACATCAAGATGCACGGCCCGGAGCTAAAGGAGAATACCGACCTGGCCGTTTTGAATGCCAATTACGTGAGGGCACGTCTCAAGGGGACCTACCGCGTCCCGTACGAGGGGCTGTGCAAGCACGAATGCGTACTCCAGCCGCCTAAGGGCATAAAGGCCCTTGACGTGGCAAAGGGCCTCATCGACCACGGTTTTCATCCACCGACGATCTACTTCCCGCTCGTCGTCAAGGAGGCCATGCTCGTTGAGCCGACGGAGACGGAGTCCAAGGAGACCCTGGACGATTTTATCGGGGCGATGCTGGAGCTCGCCGAGCGCGCCCCCGAGGAGCTAGAGGAGGCCCCCGTAAGCGCCTCGACGAGGCGCCTGGACGAGGCCCGGGCCGCCCGCCAGCTCAAGGCCCGGTGGTAGAAAGAGATGGCGGCTGAAGCGCTCAGGCGAACACCCCTATACGAGGAGCACAGGGCCCTCGGCGCGAGGCTCGTCGACTTCGCAGGCTGGGAGATGCCCGTGCAGTACAAAGGGGTGAAGGCCGAGCACGAGGCAGTACGCAATGACGTCGGGCTCTTCGACGTCTCGCATATGGGCGAGGTCGTCTTTCGCGGTCCGGGTGCGGAGAAGGCGGTGCAGCGTCTCGTTACCCGTGACGTCTCGCGTCTTTCGGAGGGGCAGGCCGGATATGCGGCGGTCTGCTACGAGAGCGGCGGAACGGTGGACGACGTGCTCGTCTACCGGCGCGTAGGTGATTTCCTCATCGTCGTCAACGCCTCAAACCGAGAGAAGGACTTCGAGCACTTTTTCACCAACACCGAAGACCTTGAGGTGGATATCACCGACGAGTCGGACGACTACGCGCTGCTGGCGCTCCAGGGGCCGCGGGCCGTAGAGCTTCTACAGGACATTACGCGCTTGGATCTGTCGGGGATCCGGTACTACCGCTTTGTCGAGACAGAGCTAGGGGTAAGCCCCGTCGTCCTCTCGCGTACCGGCTACACGGGCGAGGATGGGTTCGAAATCTTTACCCGTCCTGTAGACGCGCCGGCCCTGTGGCAGCGCTTTATAGAGGCCGGAGCGGTTCCGGTCGGGCTCGGGGCTCGCGACACTTTACGACTCGAGGCTGGGATGTGCCTCTACGGCCACGAGCTCGACGCCGAGACGACGCCTTTGGAGGCCGATATAGGCTTCGTGGTCCATCTGGATAAAGAGGAGCAGTTTATAGGGCAGGAGGCCTTGCGCAGGGAGAGCGAGGAGGGCTTGAGAAAGAGGCTCGTCGGATTCAAGGTCGAAGGACGCGGGATCGCCCGCCAAGACTACCCGGTTACAGTGGATGGGGAGACGGTCGGGCACGTCACCAGCGGAACCTTCTCTCCGACCCTGAACGAGGCGATAGGGCTTGCGCTCGTCGAGCCCGAGGTTGGAGATAGGTTTGAGGTGGTAATCCGGGATAGGCCCGTACCGGCCCATGCCGCGCCGCTGCCGTTCTACAAGCGCGAAGATAGATAGCCGGAGGAGGTAGACGTATGAGCGTACCCGAGGAGCTCGAGTACACCAAGAGCCACGAGTGGATAAGGCGGGAGGGCGAAGAGGCGATTGTTGGCATCACCGATCATGCCCAGGAAGAGCTCGGCGACATCGTCTTCGTCGAGCTACCCGATCAGGGTGTCTCGTTCGACGCCGGAGCTTCCTTTGGCGTCGTAGAGTCGGTAAAGGCTGTCTCGGATCTCTATAGCCCGGTAGGTGGCGAGGTCGTCGAGGTCAACGAGTCGCTGAACGATACCCCCGAGAAGGTGAACGAGGACCCTTATGGGGAGGGGTGGATGATCAGGGTGCGCATCGCGAACGAAGGAGATCTCCTCTCCGCCCAAGAGTACGAGCGGCTCCTCGAAGAAGAGTCCGAGTAGGAAAGTGTTGCTCTCCGGCGTCTCGGACAAGAGCCTAGACGCCTCATCGAAATACCCTGCTCTTGAAGATGCGAATTCATCAACCCTTTAGGCTCGGTTAAGGACTCCTGACTGCGTTATCGAAGGATTGTCTCAACCGGTTATGGATCGCGCGAACAGGCACCCTTCTTGAAGAAGTCGGACTCCGCAAAGGCGCGGGTGTAGCCGTTCATACCCGCAGATAGTAAAGTGCGCTCGAAGGCCGGCCTCGCGCGTTCGAGAGCGCTGAACGGACGGGATTTTCGGGAAAACAAAGGGGAAGACCTTGGACCTGAAGAGTAAGAGCGCTAGCGAACTCTCCATAAACACTATCCGGGCTCTCGCCATGGACGCCGTGCAAAGAGCCAACTCTGGCCATCCCGGAACCCCGATGGCGCTCGCTCCTTTGGCCTACGTCATCTATACCAGGCTCCTCCGCCACAACCCTGAGAGCCCTCTGTGGCCTGACCGCGATCGCTTCGTTCTCTCTGCGGGTCACGCCTCGATGCTCCAGTATGCCCTTTTACATCTTACCGGCTACGACCTGACCCTCGGAGACCTCGAGAACTTTAGGCAGTGGGGATCCCGCACGCCCGGCCATCCCGAGCAACGCCACACCCCAGGCGTCGAGACTACTACAGGCCCCTTGGGCCAGGGCTTCGCCAACGGTGTTGGGATGGCTATCGCCGAGCGTTTTCTGGCGGGCCGCTACAACCGCATCGGCCACAAGGTAATGGACCATCACGTCTACGCCGTCTGCTCGGACGGCGACCTTATGGAGGGCGTCGCTTCAGAGGCCGCCTCCATCGCCGGCCAGCTCTCTCTTGGCAAACTCGTCTACGTCTACGACGACAACCACATCACCATAGATGGTCCGACGGCGATCTCCTTCAACGCAGAAGACAAAGCTCGTCGCTTTGCGTCCTACGGCTGGCACGTCCAGCGGGTCGACGACGTCAAAGACCTCGCCGCGCTCGAAGATGCCCTAAAGAAAGCCCGCGATGAGGAAGAGCGCCCATCGCTCATAATAGTGCGCTCCCACATCGCCTACCCCGCCCCCAATGCGATCGACACCGCCGCCGCCCACGGCGCTCCTCTAGGAGAGAACGAGGTTCGGGCCGCCAAAGAATCCATGGGCTTCGACCCCGACGCTTCCTTCGCCGTCCCGGACGAGGTGTACGAGCATATGGACATGCGCCGTCGCGGTCGCGAGCTCGAAGAGGAGTGGAAAAAACGCTTCGCCGCTTGGCGCGAGGAGTTCCCGGAGCTCGCCGCAGAATGGGACCGGGCCTGGAGCGGCAGACCCGAGCCTGGCTACGAGGAGGCACTTCCTATCTTCGATAAGGAGGAGACCAAGAAGCTCGCTACCCGTAGAGCGGGCGGGCGGGTAATGAACTCGTTCGAGAAACACGTCCCGACGATGGTCGGGGGGGCGGCCGACCTCGTCGGCTCGACCGGCACCGAATTCAAGGGCGGCGGGCTCTTCGGGACAACACACACAGGGCGTAACATCGCCTGGGGTGTACGGGAGCACGGGATGGGGAGCGCCGTAAACGGGATGGCGTTGCACGGCGGCATGGTGCGGCCCTACGGCTCGACGTTTCTCGTTTTCTCCGACTACATGCGCCCGGCGGTAAGGCTCTCGGCGCTAATGGAACTCCCTGTGGTCTGGGTCTTTACGCACGACTCGGTAGGTTTGGGGGAGGATGGTCCGACCCATCAGCCCGTGGAGCATTTCATGGCCTTGAGGGCAATCCCGAACCTCATCGTGATCCGCCCGGCCGACGCCAACGAAACTGTCATGGCCTGGAGATACACCCTCGAAGCCGAGGGCCCGGTCGCCCAGCTCCTCACACGTCAGAACGTACCCGTTTTAGACCGCACCTCTTTAAGCTCCGCGGAGGGTGTTCTGCGCGGCGCTTACGTCCTGGCAGAGCCCGAAGGTGTCGCCGTGCCGGACGTGATACTCATCGCCACCGGCTCCGAGGTCGCCGTGGCTTTAGAGGCTCGTGAGCTTCTAGCTGGGGAGAGCGTCGCGGCGCGGGTGGTGAGCATGCCATCGTGGGAGATCTTCGACGCCCAGGACGAGGAGTACAGGAACTCCGTCCTGCCTCCCAAGATAGGGGCACGCGTCTCCGTCGAGGCCGGGATCACCCTGGGCTGGGAGCGCTACGTCGGCTACCACGGCGCCAGCGTGGGCATAGATCACTTTGGCGCCTCCGCCCCTGGCGAACTCGTCCTCGAGAAGCTTGGCATCACCCCTGAGAACGTAGTGAACAACACTCTTAAACTGCTCGGACGGGCCGAGCAAGTAGAGGAGACCCCCGGCACCCCGGCCTTCGAACCCACCGCTCCCGAGGAAGGACACTCTTAGACCAACTGGGTTAAGAGGAGCCTGAAACGAAGATTCAACTGCTTCGGGCTTTAACAGCGATGACGACCGTTTCTCCTCGACAAGCGGCGTTTTGAGGAGAATACTGTTATTGTGAGAAGGTCCGAACGAAAAGAACACCCCGAGAAGAACGCCGAGATTGGGGCTCCCGAATCTTCTACGATTACCCTCTCCGGTGTAGACTGAAAAGACGGGCGGTATATGCGCTTTCTTATAGATCTTTGAGAGGTGGAGGCTGATGAACGAGCGTTTGCGGAAATTAGCACAGGCGGGGCAGAGCGTCTGGATAGACTACCTCTCGCGCGATTCTATACAGAGCGGGGAGCTGCAGGGGATGATTGAGAGCGGCGTCGTCGGCGTGACCTCAAACCCCACTATCTTCCAGAAGGCTATCTCCGAGTCGAGCCTCTACGACGAGCAGCTAGACGAGGTCTCCCGAAGTGAGGATGACACAAAGGAGATCTTTCTTGAGCTCGCCAAAGAGGATATCAGGGATACCTGTGACCTCCTCATGCCCGTCTTCGAGCATACGAACCGCCTCGACGGTTACGTCTCCTTGGAAGTCTCCCCGGACCTCGCCTACGACACCCCGGCGACCTTCGAAGAGGCGACCCGCCTGCACAAGCTGGTGGACCGGCCGAACCTCATGGTGAAGATACCAGCTACGGAGCCGGGTTTGGCGGCAGTGGAGGACATGATCGCTGCCGGACACTCAATCAACATTACCCTGATCTTCTCTCTCGAACGCTACCGCGCCGTCGCCAAAGCCTATATTCGCGGACTCCAACGCCTCGTCGCTGCCGGGGGGAATCCTTCCAAAGTGGCGAGCGTCGCAAGCTTCTTCGTCTCCCGGGTGGACACGGAAGCGGACAAGCGGCTCGACCGAGTACGCGGTCGCGACGACCTAAAAGGCAAACTCGCCGTTGCGAACGCAAAGCTGGCGTATCTGGCTTTTAGAGAGATCTTCTCCGGCGACGACTGGGCGTTTCTGAAATCGAAGGGCGCTTCGAAGCAGCGTCCTCTCTGGGCCTCCACCTCGACGAAGAACCGTGAATTCAGAGACGTGAAATACATCGAGGAGCTCGTCGGCCCCGATACGGTAAATACTATGCCCGCCTCGACTCTAGAGGCGTTTACAAACCACGGCGAGGTTGACCCTAATGCTCTCGTCGAGGGCCTTGACGAGGCGCGAAAGCTTTTGTACGAGTTGCGCGAGACGGGGGTGGACTACAGGGACGTCACGGAGGTGTTAGAGAAAGAGGGGGTTGCGAAGTTCGCCGACTCTTTCGACGAGTTGCTGGAGGGTATAAAAGAGAAGAGCCGCCGGGTCGTCAGCCGGGGTTAGCGTCGAGCGAGATCAGGAAGGGTGAGCTTATGGAGATAGGGCTCTACGGCCTCGGCAGAATGGGTGCCAACATGGTCCGGCGTCTGGTTCGGAATGAGGAACACCGGGCCGTAGCCGGAAACCGCTCACCCGCCCCGGTAGACGAGGCGGTGCAGAGCGGGGCCGAGGGCGCATACTCGATGGGGGAAATAGTCGAGAAGCTGACTCCGCCGCGCGTGATCTGGGTGATGGTCCCCGCCGGGGATGCTACTGAGCAGGCCCTCCTCGAGTTCGCTGGCCTCATGGACGAGGGTGATAC
>DATHAB010000190.1:0-11881 GCA_035296885.1 Rubrobacteraceae bacterium | reverse complement strand
TAGCTCCTCGGCCTGCTCCTTGTTGCGCGGGAAACCGTCGAGGATCCAGCTATCGTTCTGTTCGAGGTAGGGCTTGGTCATGTCTATGATGATCTCGTCGGGGACGAGCTCGCCGCGCTCGTTGTACTCCTGTATCTGCTGGCCGAGCTCGGTACCCTGGTTTATCTCCTCCCGCACGAGGTCACCGGTCTCGATGTGTGTTGCACCGGTCTCCTCCTCCAGCTTCGCCGCTTGGGTGCCCTTGCCGGCCCCCTGCGGTCCCATGATTATGATTCTGGGCAACTTCTTCCTCCTCTCCTCATCGCTGCCTGCGCTTCAAAAACCCCTCGTAGTTACGCATCATAAGCTGACTCTCTAGCTGGCGCACCGTATCCAGCGAGACGCCTACTACGATCAGTATAGACGTGCCGCCAAGAAAGAGGGAGTTCCCCAACCCCATGATGCCCGTGATAATGTACGGCACTACCGCAACCGCCGCAAGGAAAATCGCCCCGGCGAGCGTGATCCTGGTCAAGACGTTGTTCAGATAGACCGCTGTCGGCTGCCCCGGACGTATACCGGGGATATACCCACCGCCCTTCTTCAGGTTGTCCGCGTGCTCTACGGGGTTGAACTGCACCGCGGTGTAGAAGTACGTAAACATCACGACCAGAAGGGCATACAAGGCCAAGTATGGGGCATTCCCCGGCGAGAAGAACTGCGCCACGCGCCCCAGGATCGAGTCCGGGTCGTTCCCGGCGAACTGGGCGAGGACGACCGGGAAGATGAGGAGCGAGGAGGCGAAGATGATCGGGATGACCCCCGCCATGTTCACCTTCAAGGGCAAATACGTTGTCCCGCCCTGGCTCATGCGCCTGCCCACCTGCCTCTTGGCGTAGGTGATCGGTATCCTGCGCTGCCCCTCGTTCACGAAGACTATTCCCGCGACTATCAGGACCGCGAGTATCCCGAGGACGATGATGTTGAGTACCTGCCCCTGCTCGAACAAGCCGTAGATCGCCGACGGCGCCCGCGAGAGGATCGCCGCCGAGATGAGGAGCGAGATGCCGTTCCCAAGGCCCCTCTGCGTGATGAGCTCCCCGAGCCACATTATGAGCATCGTCCCCGCCGTGAGCGTCAGGGCAATAAGGTAATAGTTAAGCACCGTCGCGTCGTCCAAGACGCCCGGAAAGGCCGTCCCACTGCGCAAATACACCACCATCGCAACCGACTGAACAAACGCCAGCGCGAGGGTGAAGTAGCGGGTGTACTGCGTGATCTTCTGCTGCCCAGTCTCGCTCTCCTTGGCGAGCTCCTGCAGCCTTGGCACCGCGACCGTCATCAGCTGCATCACGATCGAGGCCGTGATGTACGGCATAATCCCTAAAGCAAAAACGCTCAAGTTGTTGAACGCCCCGCCGGTAAAGATGCCGAAGAGGCCCGTGATCGCGTTCTGGTTCTCTTCGACGTTGGCGAGAGCCTCGCGGTTTATCCCCGGCAGCGGCACGAACGCCCCAAGCCGGTACAGGAGCAGGATAACCGCCGTGAACATCAGCTTGCGCCTGAGCTCCGGGACGCTCCAGGCGTTCCCTAGTGCTTTTAGCATACCCTCACCGCTCCAAAAGCTCGACGCCCCCGCCGGCCGCCTCTATCTTCTCCTTCGCCGATCTGGAGAAGGCGTGCGCCCTCACGGTGACTACCCGCCCGATCTCCCCATCCCCAAGGATCTTGACCAGAACCTCCTTTTTTCCGACGAGCCCGGCTGCTCTTAGCTCCTCGATGCCGATCTCGTCTGCGGAGATCCTCTCAAGCTCTCCGATGTTAACCGGAGCATAGACTTTCGGGTGCGCCACGGTGTGCGGTCCGCGCGCCATGCCTTTGAGGCGGGGCAGCCGGCGCTGCAGGGGCATTTGGCCACCCTCGTGGGCCAGGTGCGCCTTCGCCCCCGAGCGCGACAAGGCCCCATTCTGGCCGCGCCCCGACGTCTTGCCGTTCCCAGAACCCGTACCGCGCCCGATTCGCTTGCGAGACTTTCTCGAGCCGGGGGCCGGGCTGAGTTCGTGCAGCCTCATTACTCCTCCACCTCCTCTACCTTGACTAGGTGGCGTACCTTGTGGATCATACCGCGCATCTGCGGCGTATCCTCGTGCACCCGCGAATCCCGAATACGCTTGAGGCCCAAGGACCGTACCGTCCTCTTGTGGCCCTCCTTAGAGCCTATAACGCTTTTTGTCTGCGTGATTTTTATGGGGCTCATAGCGCGATCTTCACCCCCCGTGACTGCTCGATCTCTGCCTTTGTCCGGAGGTTCCTCAAGCCCTGCTCCGTCGCCCGCACCAAGTTTACGGCCGTGGTCGAGCCCAGGGCCTTGGTAAGCACGTCCCTGACCCCGGCGAGTTCCAGCACTGCCCGCACAGGGCCGCCCGCGATAACCCCCGTACCCTCGGAGGCGGGCTTCAAGAGCACCGTCGAGCTCTCGAACTTGCCCAGGATCTCGTGCGGGATAGTCGTACCCCGCATCGGCACGTTAAACATCTCGCGCTTGGCCCTATCCTGGGCCTTGGCGATAGCGGCCGGGACCGTGTTCGCCTTGCCCAACCCTACGCCTACCCTCCCGTTGCCGTCGCCGACTACGACGAGGGCGCTAAAGTTGAACCTGCGACCGCCCTTGACTACCTTGGAGACCCTGCGGATCTCGACGACCCGGTCCTGAACGTCGCTGCCCCCGTCACGGTCGCGGGCGCGAGGGCGCGCGTTTTCGGGGCGATTCTCCCCGGTCGTCGCGGAGCCGCCTCCTCGTCCCCCTCCGCGGCTGTCCATGCCTCCACCGCGGCTCGTGCCGGAAGGGCCCTGTCCCCTACTACGCCCACCGCTTCCTCGTCCCAATTCTTATCCTCCTAACACTAAATCTTCAGTCCGCCAGACCGCGCACCCTCCGCGAGCGCTGCGACCCGGCCATGATACTTGTTCCCGCCCCGGTCAAAGACCGCGGCCTCTATGCCAGCGTCAGCAGCTTTCCTGGCGATGAGTTCGCCGACCTCGCGCGCAGCGTCCACGCGGTTCTCGGCTCCCTCGATCTCTTGGGAGTTCGCCTGGACCAGAGTGTGGCCCCTGAAATCGTCTACGAGTTGGGCGTAGATATGCACGTTCGACCGGTAGACGGAGAGCCTGGGCCGCTCCGCCGTCCCGAACATCTTACGCCGGATACGAGCCCGGCGTCGGGTCTTATGGGCCCTCTTGGCTAAGTCTACTACCATATAGTCCTCCTGCTACTAGCCGGCCTTGCCGACCTTGCGCCGGATCTGCTCGTCACTGTAGCGGATGCCCTTGCCCTTGTACGGCTCGGGTGGTCTGACCCGCCGGATCTCCGCCGCCATCTGGCCGACCTCTTGCTTGTCTATACCGCGCACGACGATCGTTGTCGCATTTGGCATCTCGAACTCTACGCCCTCGCGCGGGCTTATCGTAACCAGGTGCGAATACCCGACCTGCAGGTTTAGGTCCTGCCCCTGCAAAGAGCCTCGATACCCAACACCCTGTATCTGGAGCGTCTTGGCGAAGCCATCCGTGACGCCGGTAACAGCGTTCTGGATCAAGCTCCTAGTCAACCCATGCATGGCTCTATGGTTCGGTGATTCCGACCTTCGCTCGACGACGATGTTTGCGTCCTCTTGCCTGACCTCCACGCCCTGGCCCACGGGGACGCTCAACTCGCCCTTCGGACCCTTGACCTTGATAGCCCGCTCCGAGATGTCTACCTCTACCCTGTCCGGCACCTCGACGGGCGCCCTACCGATCCTCGACATTAGTCACCACCCTCTAGTATACGAAGCAAAGGACCTCGCCGCCTATACCGGCGCGCCGGGCCTCGTGGTCGGTGAGGATGCCACGCGAGGTCGAGAGGATCGCCACCCCCAAACCGTCGAGTACACGGGGTATGTTGGCCTGCTTACGGTAGACGCGACGTCCGGGCCGACTCATGCGCCTCAAGCCCGAAATAGCGCGCCGCCCGTCGTGGTCGTACTTGAGCTCGACCACGAGCTTCTTCTTCGCAGCCTCGCCCTTCTCCGAGTAGTCCTCTATATAGCCCTGCTCCTTAAAGATGCGGGCGATCTCAGCCTTCATCTTCGAATGCGGCATCTCGACCGTCTCGTGTTTAGCCATCCCCGCGTTGCGGATACGGGTTAGAAAGTCTGCTATAGGATCGTTAACACTCATCTATAACCTACCAACTCGCTTTCGTGACGCCAGTAATCTTTCTTTCGTGTGCCAATCCTCTGAAGCAGATCCTGCAAAGCCCGAACTTCCGCAAGAATCCGCGCGCCCTACCGCACCGCTGGCAGCGATTGTACTCCCTCACCGCGAACTTCTTTGGCTTCCGCTGCTTGACCCACAAAGCTTTTCTCGTCATAAGTAGATAACCCCCTACTAGCTCGTCCGGAACGGCATCCCCAAGAGCCTCAAGAGCTCCCGGGCCTCTTCGTCGGTCTTTGCTGTGGTGACGACCGCAACGTCCATCCCGCGCGTGGCGTCTACCGAGTCGTAGGAAATCTCCGGGAAGATGAGTTGCTCCCGCAAGCCCAAAGCGAAGTTCCCCCGACCATCAAACGAGTTCGGGTTTATCCCCCGAAAGTCTCTCACGCGCGGCAGCGCGACCGAGATCAAACGGTCCAGAAACTCCCACATACGCTCGCCTCGTAGAGTAACCCGCGCCCCGACCGGCATGCCCTCGCGGATCTTGAACCCAGCCACGCTCTTACGCGCCCTTCTGAGCTGCGGCTTCTGGCCAGTGATCTTCGCTAAGTCTTCCATCGCGCCGTCCAAAGCGCGGCCGTTCTGTACGGCCTCGCCCACACCCATGTTGACCACAATCTTCTCGAGCCGCGGTATCTGCATGGGGTTCTCGTACTCGAACCTGTCCCGCAGAGACGAGGTGATCTCCTCCCGGTAACGCTTCCGCAGCCTAGCCATCTATGTCCCTTCCGGATCTCTTGCTTACCCGGACCTTCTGCTTTGAGTCGGTAAACCGGTATCCTACCTTGGTCGGCTCTCCGGAGTTTGGGTCTACCAGCATGACGTTGGAGACGTGTATCGGGGCCTCGAAAGTGTAGAGCCCTTCCTGGTTCTGCTGCGACGGCCGGGCGTGGCGGGTCGTCACGTTCACGCCGGTCACGACCACTCGGCTCTTCTGCGGGATAACCTTCTCGACCTCGCCCCGCTTGCCCCTATCTTTACCGGAGATCACCTCGACTGTGTCCCCGCGCCTAATCCTAAAAGCCATCTCTTTACAACACCTCCGGGGCTAGCGAGATTATCCTCGTATAGCCTTTTTCCCTTAATTCGCGGGCAACGGGCCCGAAGATGCGTGTCCCCCGCGGGGCACCGTCAGGGTTGATGATGACGCCCGCGTTCTCGCCAAAGCGTATGTAAGATCCGTCGTTCCTCCGCGTCTCCTTCTTTGTCCTGACCACAACGGCCTTGACGACGTCGCCCTTCTTTACGCCGCCACCCGGCGTGGCCTCTTTGACGGCTGCGACGATGACGTCCCCCACCCCGGCACTTCGCCGCCTGCTACCACCCAAAACCCGGATACACAAGAGGCTCCTCGCGCCCGAGTTATCGGCCACCTTGAGTCGTGTCTCGTTTTGTATCACTACTCGGCCCTCGATACTATATTAACGAGTCGCCACCGCTTGCGTGCCGACAGTGGCCGAGTCTCGACGATCCTCACGGTATCCCCAACGCGCGCCGCGTTCTGCTCGTCATGTACCACAAAGCGCTTGGAGTGCCTCACACGCTTTTTGTATAAGTGGTGGGGCACGAGCGTCTCAACCGAGACGACCGCGGTCTTCTCCGGCTTGTCGGAGACGACGAGGCCGACCCGCTCCTTGCGGGTACCGCGGCCGGTCTTCTCTCTTTGTACCGGCTCCGCTTGTTGTACCGGACCTGGGTCCCGATCCAGCACCGGGCCTTTGCTGCCTGCGCTGCTGTCCCCGAGATCTTCGGCTTCGAGGCCCTCTGTGGCCTCTCTTCTGCTTTCTCTGTCTTCGGTCACTCTACGCGTTCTCCTGGTGTTTCTGGTTCAGGACGGTCAGGAGCCGGGCGATGTTCTTCCGAACCTCCTTGAGCTGTCCTGTGTCCTCCAACTGTCCTGTAGCATGCTGAAAACGCAGGTTGAAAAGCTCCCGCCGCGTCTCGGAGACGCGTCTCTGGAGCTCATCGACGTCCAACTCGCGCACCTCTGCTATGTTCACGAGCTCGCACCCCCACGCACCAAAAAGCGGCTCTTTATAGGAAGCTTCTGGGCAGCAAGCATCATGGCGTCGCGCGCGAGCTGCTCGTTGACCCCGCTCATTTCGAACATCACGCGACCGGGTTTGACGACCGCTACGTAGTTCTCAGGGGAGCCCTTGCCGCTACCCATGCGCGTCTCGGCCGGCTTCTTGGTTATAGGCTTATGGGGGAAGATGTTGATCCAAACCTTTCCCCCGCGCTTGATCTTACGCGTCATCGCGATACGGGCGGCTTCTATCTGACGGTTGGTGATCCAGGCCGGCTCCAAAGCTTGCAGCCCGTACTCGCCGTATTGCACCTCGGTGCCGCCCTTTGCCTGGCCCCGCATCCGGCCCCGATGGGGCTTCCTGTACTTAAGCTTCTTGGGTACCAGCACCTTTTACCGCCCCCTCTCGACCTCGTGGATCCCACTGTTGATCCAGACCTTCACCCCGATCTGGCCCATCTGGGTTTTGGCCTCTTTGAACCCGTAATCTATGTCCGCATCGAGCGTGTGCAACGGCACCCGTCCCTCGGAGATCTTCTCCGACCGGCTCATCTCGATGCCGCCGAGGCGGCCGCTGCACTGTATCCTCACACCCTCAGCCCCGCTGCGTATCGCGCTCGTGAGCGCCCGCTTCATGGTCCGCCTGAAGGCTGCTCTACCCTCGAGCTGCTCGGCAATGGACTCCGCTACGAGCGCGGCGTTTAGCTCCGGACGCGAGACCTCGCGTACGTTGACCTGCACTTTTTTGTTGGTAAGGCGCTCAAGCTCGCCCCTAAGAGCATCGACCTCGCTCCCGCCCTTACCAATGACGATGCCGGGGCGGGCAGTGTGTATATCCACCGCGACCTCACCCTGCTCAGCGGCCTTGCGGATGTCGATACCCGCGATACCCGCCCGCCTGAGCTTTTCCCCGATGTGCTCCCGGATCTTTAGGTCCTCACCTAAGAGATCCGCAAAGTCCCTATCGGAGTACCAGTTGCTCTTGAAATCCACCTTGTCGCCCTTGCGTTTGACCCCGAGTCGGAAACCCTCCGGGTGTACTTTTTGGCCCATTTACTGCTCCTCCTCGCTCTCGGGCGTGCCCATATCTGTGGTGGCACTAACCCCCACCGGGCCCTCCAACTCCACCGTTATGTGGCTGGTCCGCTTGCGAATCATGGTCGCCCGTCCCATCGCCCGCGCCCGGTAGCGCTTTATCGTCGGCCCTTCGTCGACCTTGATGGTCTTTACCTTCAGTTCGTCGGCGTCCGCATCCATGTTGTGCTCGGCGTTAGCAGCGGCGCTCTTTAGAACTTCGCCGACGGCCTTGGCAGCCCGTTTGTTGGTGAACGCAACAAGAGACTGGGCCTCCGGATAGCTCTTACCCCGGACCTCGTCCGCCACGAGACGCGCCTTCCGGGGGGCTATACGTACGTACTTGGCCACGGCCTTCATCGGCGGCGCCTCGCCATCTTGTCACTCTTTATGTGCGTCCTGAACGTCCGCGTCGGTGCGAACTCTCCAAGTTTATGTCCAACCATGCTCTCCGTGCAATACACGGGTACGTGCTTGCGCCCGTCATGCACGGCGATGGTGTGACCGACGAACTCAGGGTAGATGATAGAGGCTCTACTCCACGTCTTGAGCATCCTCTTCTCGTTGTTTTCGTTCATACGGAGGATGCGCTCCATTAGACGCTCCTCGACGTACGGTGGCTTTTTGGATGACCGCGCCACCTAGCGCCTCCTTCCCTTTTTGCGCCGCCGGACGATCAAGGCATCCGACCGCTTATGCTTCTTACGCGTCGGCGACCCTAAAGTCGGTTTGCCCCAAGGCGTGACCGGCGCCCGGCCCGGCGTGCTCTTGCCCTCGCCGCCGCCATGCGGGTGATCCACGGGGTTCATTACCGTCCCGCGCACCGTCGGCCTTACGCCCAGGTGCCGCTTTCGTCCCGCCTTACCCAAGCGCACGTTCTGGTGCGACTGGTTGCCGACAACCCCCACGGTAGCCCGACACTCGCTCCGGACCCTGCGACGCTCTCCGGAAGGAAGCCGGAGCGTTACGTAGTCGCCTTCGCGCGCGGTAATCTGGGCACTCGTGCCCGCGCTCCGAGCCATCTGAGCCCCCTTGCCCGGTTCAAGCTCGACGGCGTGGACCACTGTACCGACCGGAATCCTGTTTAAGGGCAACGCGTTGCCCACCTCGATCTCGGCCTCGGGACCATTCGCGACGATAGAACCCACCGTCAGGTTACGCGGCGCCAGGATATAGCGCTTCTCGCCGTCGTGGTAGTGCAAGAGGGCGATGTTCGCCGTGCGGTTCGGGTCGTACTCGATCGTGGCGACCGTCGCCGGGACCCCATCCTTGTTGCGTTTGAAGTCGATGGGCCGGTAGCGGCGCTTATGGCCACCACCAATGTGCCGGGTAGTAATGCGCCCGTTGTGGTTGCGCCCGCCGGTCTTCGAATGCTTCTGCACAAGGTTCTTCTCTGGCTTCTCCCGCGTAACCGAGTCGCGCGTAAGCACGGAGGAGTTCCTCCGGGCGTTGGTCGTCGGTTTGTAGCGTCTTACAGGCACCCTAGACCCCCTCGAATAACTCTATGCGCTCGCCCTCGGCGAGCCTCACGACAGCCTTTTTCCACGTCGCCGTCCGGCCCCGGTAAAAGCCTTGGCGCTTCGGCTTACTCTTCACCGTCGACGTGTTCACCTTGTAAACTCTTACGTCAAAGGCTTCCTCGACGGCGCGCTTTATCTGGTTCTTGTTCGCCCGCTGGTCCACCTGGAACGTGTACTGGTTCTCCGTCTCGATCAGGTTGTAGCTTTTCTCGGAGATGACCGGACGAATTATCACCTGGTGCGGATCCATCTAACTACCTCTCCTCCCGATTCCCCACGAGCTTCTCGTAAGCCGCCCGCGAAAACACGACCTCCCGCGCCCGCAAGAGCTCGTAGACCCCGTACTCAAAAGGCTCCACAACCGTTACCTCCGGCAGATTCCGAAAGCTCAACACCGTATGCTCGTCTTTCTCGGTTACGACTAGGAGAATAGGCCCCGTAACCTCCATCCTCTCAAGCAACTCTTTGGCCTGCTTGGTCGAGGGCGCCTCGAAGTCCAAGGAGTCGAGCACGTATAGCTCGCCGTCCGCAGCCTTGGCTGAGAGCGCTCCGTAGAACGCCGCGCGCGCCTCCTTGCTGTTTATATGTTTACGAGCCCGCTCGGACTTCGGCTTGGGACCTCCCCAGACACCGCCGCCTACGCGGTTGGGCGGCTTTATGTCACCCGCCCGAGCCCGTCCAGTACCCTTCTGACGGTACAGCTTCCGCCCCGAGCCAACGACCTCGCTCCGGCCCTTGGTAGACGCCGTATAGCGCCTTTTGGCGTCGAGCTCGGCGACTACGGCCCGGTGTATAACGTGCTCCTTCGGCTCGGTTGTAAAGTGCGGGCCCTCGAGGTCTAGATCACTCTGCTCTCCGCTTTTAGCGTCGAAAAGGTGTGCCCGTGGCGTTGTCTCCGTCAACCTACTTACCCGCCTTCCGGATCTTTACCACCGAGCCCTTGGTACCTGGTACCCCACCGCGCACCCACAGCTCGTTTCTCTCGGAATCGACGGCCACAACTTCAAGGTTTCGCACCGTAACGTTCTTGTTACCCATCTGCCCCGGCATCCGCTTCCCAGGGAAGATCCGGGCCGGGTCCGCCGATGCCCCGACCGAACCGGGCTCCCGGATATTGTGCGATCCGTGGGACTTCGGGCCCCGAGCGAAGCCGTGGCGCTTTATGGTCCCCTGAAAGCCTTTGCCCTTTGAGACGGCAGTGACGTGCACCTTGTCCCCCTTTTCAAACGCATCCGCCCCTATCGTTTCGCCAGCCTCGCCCGAGACGTCACGCAACTCCTTGAGGTACTTGCGCGGCGGGGTCTCGTGCTTCTCGAACTGGCCCGCGTGGGGCCTGTTTACCTTTCGCGTGGACGTCGTCCCGAAACCCACCTGAACGGCCTCGTAGCCGTCCTCGTTGTCGGTGCGTACCGCCGTGATGAAGTTTGGCTCGACCTCGATCACCGTCACACCCACGAAGGTGCCGTCATCCTGAAAGGCCTGGGTCATATGATTCTTGCGCCCGTAAACTGCCGTCGCCATGGTCTCAGGTCGCCTTTATTTCGACGTTCACACCGGCCGGCAGGTCGAGACGCTGCAGCGAGTCGACCGTGCGAGGTGTGGGTTGCTGGATATCTATGAGGCGCTTATGCGTGTGCAGCTTGAAGTGCTCGCGGGAGTCTTTGTCCTTGAAGGGACCCCGGATCACCGTATACACGCTCTTCTTCGTCGGCAGCGGGATGGGGCCAAACACAAAGGCCCCGGTCCGCTCCGCCGTTTCGACGATAGACTTGGCCGTCTTGTCTATGACCTCGTGGTCGTAGGCTTTAAGCTTTATCCTGATCTTGGATACAGCCACGAGAACCTACTCTACGATCTCGGTGACGACGCCTGCCCCTACAGTCCTACCCCCCTCGCGTATAGCGAAGTTTAACCCCTCGTCCATAGCTATTGGAGAGATGAGCTCCACGTTCATCACCGTGTTGTCCCCCGGCATCACCATCTCTACGCCCTCTTCTAACCTTATCTCCCCCGTTACGTCCGTAGTTCTAAAGTAGAACTGCGGCCTGTAATTAGAGAAAAACGGCGTGTGCCTTCCTCCCTCCTCTTTAGAGAGTACGTAAACTTCTGCCTTGAACTTCGTGTGAGGTGTTATAGACCCAGGCTGCGCTAAAACCTGTCCACGCTCTATATCGTCGCGCTTTACCCCCCTTAGCAAGGCTCCTATGTTGTCGCCGGCCTGGGCGCTGTCCATCGACTTGTTGAACATCTCCACGCCCGTAACCACGGTCCTACGGGTAGGCCTGATCCCAACGACCTCTACCTCCTGGTTCAAGCCGATCTGCCCAGCCTCAACCCGTCCGGTAGCTACCGTTCCTCGTCCCATGATCGTAAAGACGTCCTCTACCGCCAAAAGGAAGGGCCTATCTACAGCCCGCTCTGGCTCTGGCACATACTCGTCTACGGCCTCCATAAGGCGCATGATCGCCTCCTCGCCGTACTCCCCCTCGTCTCCCTCCAAAGCCCTCAAAGCGCTTCCTACCACTACAGGCACATCATCACCTGGGAAGTCGTACTCTGATAAGAGCTCCCGAACTTCCATCTCAACCAGCTCCAAAAGCTCCGGGTCATCGACCATGTCAGCCTTGTTCAAGAACACTACTATGTAAGGCACCCCTACCTGCCTGGCCAAGAGAATGTGCTCTCTTGTCTGAGGCATAGGCCCATCAGCAGCAGAGACAACTAGAATAGCCCCATCCATCTGGGCCGCCCCTGTTATCATGTTCTTTACGTAGTCGGCATGCCCAGGGCAGTCAACATGCGCGTAGTGGCGATTCTCCGTAGCGTACTCCTGGTGAGAAGTAGCTATAGTTATGCCGCGCTGCCTTTCTTCTGGGGCGTTGTCTATCTGCTCGAAGGCGACCTCGCCGTTAGCCGGATCATCTGGCACCTTTTTGGCCAAGACCCTGGTTATGGCGGCGGTAAGGGTAGTTTTGCCGTGGTCGACGTGCCCTATGGTGCCCACGTTCAGGTGCGGCTTGGTCCTCTC
>DATHAB010000189.1:0-4742 GCA_035296885.1 Rubrobacteraceae bacterium | reverse complement strand
CCTACAGTTCCACTCGGCCGTTTTTAGTGTCAGCCTCCTACGTGAATGGCGGGACGACGCGCAGGGTCCGGCTCAGCCTCCCGGAGCACCTCGCGAGTGACTGGGGCGGTATCCCCTTCTCCGAACAGGATATAGCGAATTACATAGACGATAGGATTGCCTTCCGTCCAGCCAAAGTAGCAATGCGGTCTCTTGCCAGTCGTGTCGCGCAGATAGAGCAGGAAAGCGGCAATGGTATTCGGCACGGTTGTGCTCTCGGCGCGTAGCACCCGGTAGCCATCGACCTCTGCGCCTCTTACCCGGAGCACGCCCGCGAACTCCGAAGCGTCGCGCACATCCACCTCCAAAAAGACGATTGGTTCATTGGCCGGTATATGGTTGTCCTCGCGCTGCTCTCTCTCCTTTAAGAGATACTCGCGCTCGTCACCAGCCTGGCGCCGGTTGGCAACGACGTGCAGCTCACTCGGGTAAGCAGCCGCTTCGTCGATGAACATCCGGGCCGTTTGGTCTATCTCTATCCTCTCCGCTCGCAGCTCGGTTGTACGCAACACTCGCGAAATGAGTGAGGTGAGGATGATAGCGCCAATGAAGAACAGGGAGATCACAAGACCGTCGGGTCGCTGTATTTCGTTCGCCATGAGAGCGTACACGAACACGAGGGTGACCAACCCGAACGTGAACGTCACTCGCTTCGATCTCCTGCGCCAGGCGAGCAGCATCACGGCTATGGCGCCCGAGGTCATCATTGCCAGGACCCCGGTCGCGTAGGCCCCAGCTTGGTCTTCTACGTCGGCCTCGAAGACGATCGTGATCGCGAAGGCTATGGCAGTGTAGACGAGCACCAGCGGCCTGACCGCCCGCGCCCAGTCCGGCGCCATGCCGTAGCGGGGTAGGTAGCGGGGCACGATGTTCAGAAGCCCAGCCATAGCCGAGGCGCCCGCGAACCACAAGATCGTGATCGTGCTCAGGTCGTAGGCCGTGGCGAACACGGGACCCAGGTACTCGTATGCTACGTAGGCGAGCGCCCGCCCCTTGGCTTCGCCACCCGCCTGGAATTCCTCAGGGGGAATAAGTACGGAAGTCACCACGCTGGTCGTGAGCAGGAAAAAGCTCATGATGATGGCTGCCGTGGTCAGCATCTTGTGCGTGTTGTGGATGCGACCTACGGGACGGTCCGGATCGTCGCCCTCGCCGCCGGCCACGAGCGGCATCATGCTCACGCCGGTCTCGAAGCCCGAGAGCCCCAAGGCCAGTTGCGGGAACACCAACAGCGACACCCCGATTATCACCAGCGGGTTGCCGTAGTCAACCAATAGAATGCTTTGCCAGCTAGCAAGGCTCTGGGGTTGCGTCATCATCTCGTAGAGGCCGACGGTCACGACTACGAGGTTTAGCAGCAGGTAGACCCCGACCACGACGATCGCGATCCCGATGGCTTCCCTGAAGCCCTTGAGGAAGACCACTCCCAGCACCGCTAGTAACGCGAGGGTTATGAGGACCTCCCGGCCCTCGAGGAACTCCGGCACCAACGGATTCTCGACTATGTGAGCTGTAGCGTCCGCCGCCGAGAGGGTGATAGTAACCAACCACCCAGTTGCCACGAACCCCAAAAGGACGAGCACGAACAGCTTGCCCTTCCAAAACGAGAGCAGGTTCTCGAGCATCGAGATCGAGCCCTGTCCATGCGGGCTCTCGGCGGCGACGCGGCGATACATCGGTAGGGCCCCGAAGAGGGTCAGGAGCACGATGAGCAGGGTGGCTATGGGCGAGAGCGCCCCGGCCGCTAAAGCGGCGATACCGGGGATGTAGCCCAGCGTCGAGAAGTAGTCCACACCGGTAAGGCACACGACCTGCCACCAAGAGTGCTCCTCTGACCGGCCCTCCTTCTCTTCCGGGCCTTCCGGCTCTACGAGACGACCTTGGAGCAACCACTGTTTGAAGCGGGTGACCAACCGGTCTGGAGGAACCGTTGGCCACCCCATCACGCCACCCCGGCATAGCGGGGCGAGCAGCCCGAACTGAAGGCTCGATAGAATAGATAGGCGAACACCAAAGAACCCCCTTCTTCGGCGCCTACGAGGTTAGCTGTCGGGTTCGGGCCGAAAGAGGAAAAGCCCTACGCTCTGCTTTTGAGCGATTCACCCCAAGGATCTGCGCGATCCTGTTGGGTCCCCCGCCCCCGGAGCCATATATAATATATGGGGTTCGGCGTCTAAAGGCTCTGGTTGCTACTAACTCAGAGGTATACGCCTGCCGTGAGGAGTTGTCAACGTTACCTTCTCGTATTGAGTTTCCGAGAACACGTCTTCTTCTAGGCAGCTCGGTGAATAGAGGTAACTCGCCCCCTAGCGTTTGGCTCGTTCTGCTTGACGCTCAGACATCGTCTCAGCACCGTGGCGTGCAGGTTCCCGACCGCCCGTCGGCCGCGTCGACCCTCTTCTCCGGAGCATCGCTTTAATCGCAGGTTAGTGTGTGTTTCTCTCTCAGCTAGCCTTGGTTCTTTTAAGACTCGGGCTCTTCTAAGGTTATGTGTACCTTACAGGGGCAGTGCTTGAGCACGTAGTCTACGTCGCTACCGAAGACTCGGTCTCTAAAGCCGCGTTTGCGCGGAACCCCCATCATTACCACTTCCACTCCTAGCCTCTGAGCTTCCTCAACGATCGCCCGCCCGGCGTTGCGGGCCGCGGTGGTGTAGCCATCCACCTCCACCCCATACTCCTCGCCTATCTGGCGGGCTTCCTCCAAGGCCTCCTGGGCTTCCTGACACTTTTCTGGCATGGCCTCCTTCAAGTTGATGTCCTGCGGGGGGAGGTTCTGCGGAACCTCTACGACGTCTAAAGCGTGGATGACGGGCTTCTCTCCCCTTTGTGAGTCAGGGACGAGCTTGGCTGCGGTAGCTATCATCTCTTCTGAGATTCGACTACCGGTCACCGGGACCAGTATGTCGGCGTACTCGACCTCCGGAACCTCGCCTCTGGCCGGGGCGGCCTCTACCTCTTCCGCCGCCTCCGTTAGCGAGAGGCCCTGGCGCCACCGGTAAATCGCGTACCCGGCGATGCCAACGAGCATCCACCCCGTCCCCACCCACCGGGCTTCGGGGTGGTAGATGAGGATCATCACCCAGGCGAACAACGTCCCCAGAACACCCAAGACCGCCAGGATCGGCACTTCGCGGTCCCCTATACGCAGCGCGAGGGGCATCTTAAAAGGGCGCTCTAGGTCCGGACGTCGCCAGCGAAGGGCTATGATAGAGAGGTGCGCTACTGTGAAAGCGAGCAGTACCCCAAAGGCGTACATGTCTGCCAGAAGCGTCCCGTTGCCCGGGATCACGATCAGCGCGGCGAGCGCTCCAAACACCACGATAGCGACCACCGGCATCAGGGTACGCGAGCTTAGGCGTCCGAGGATCTGTGGCACTTGGCGGTTGTTGGCTAAAGAGTACTGCATGCGGCTGATCCCGATGATCCCGGCGTTCGCGGCGATGATGAGTATGGTTGCGGCTAGGAGCCCCACGACTATCCTTAGAGGCTCTACCAGAAACCCTATAGGCAGATTATCCACGATCCCCAAAACCGGGTCCCCAGCATACTCGCCGGCTAGCTCCGTGGTGTAAGTCCCGCTCGCGTCCTGGTAGACCGGCATCGCCTCCATAGAGATGACCGTGATACCTAGGTATACGACCAGGAGTGCGACCACGAGGCCACCGGCTGCCCTGGGAATAACGCGTCCCGGCTCACTCGCCTCTTCGGCCATGTTGGAGATCGTCTCGATCCCGGCGTAGGCGACCATGGCCAGCGTGAAGCCGTAGATGACGTTGTCCCACGTTGGCAAAGCGCTCCATTCGAGGTTCGAGACGAACACGTCCAGGTTGAAAAGCAGCACTACGCCTAAAACCACCAGCAAAACCTGTATCACCAGGTCCGCGAAGGCCATGAAGACGTTTACCGCCGATGCCAGCCGGATGCCTAAGATGTTTAGCGTGCACAAGACGACGATTATGGCTATGCCTGCGACGATGTCCCAGGGGTTGTGGCGCAAGGGCGCCCAGAAGACCCCTAAGTAGTGAGGCGCGAAGAACACGCTGATCGCTATGGTGATGACGTAGTCCAGGCTCAGCGCCCAGCCGCCGAAGAAGCTGGCGAACTCGTTGAAGGCGTGGCGAGCGAAGTTAGATGCACCTCCGGCTTCGGGGAACATCGTCGCCCCCTCGGTATAGGTTAAGACCGTAAGCACGAACAGGGTTCCGGCCACCACAAAAGCCAGCGGCGTCAGGCCCAGCGCGTAGGCGGCGACCAGGCCAAGAGCGAAGTATATGTTGCTGCCCAAGTTACCGTAAGCCGGAGCAAAGAGGCTTACGGTGCCGGCCTCTCGCTGAAGTTGCTGCCCGCCGCCGTCGCTATCCCGCTGGTTCCCCATCCCACACACCTCTGCCGACGTATGTCTAATTCCGGAATATTAGCAAGGTTACCCCCGGTTTCGCTGCACTTGTTCCGTGTGCCCATCCAGTTTCCGAGAATTTCTCTTCTAGGAAGCTGGGTGAATAGAGGTAAAGGCAGCCCTCTACTCTAGCCACAAGCTCTCTTTTCATCGTCGTCTTAGGAGAGAGAGCAGCATACTGCCGGGAGTGTCTCTAAGAGACTCCTTCACACCGGATCCCTCTTTGGAAAGTGTAGGAAAGCTATGGAAACTACAGAGCAAGAATCAGTGGGATGGGAGCACTCCCTAGACGATCAGCGAGGCGC
>DATHAB010000188.1:0-4801 GCA_035296885.1 Rubrobacteraceae bacterium | reverse complement strand
TCAAGGCCGCCTGGCTCGCCTCCGAGGCCGACATCGTGGCCTACATGGACGTGGACCTCTCGACCAACCTGTGGTCGTTCTTGCCGCTGGTAGCGCCTTTGGCGACAGGGCACAGCGACCTGACAATAGGCTCGCGCCTGTTAAAGGGGGCGACGGTTACGCGCCAGTGGAAGCGCGAGCTGATTTCGCGGTGCTACAACCTGCTTATCAAGGCTATGTTCGGCAACGGCTTCTCCGACGCTCAATGCGGCTTCAAGGCAGCCAAGCACAGCGTAGCTCAGAAGCTGCTGCTGCAGGTCGAGGACAGCGAGTGGTTCTTTGATACAGAGCTGCTGTTGCTAGCCGAGGAGCGAGGGTATCGCATCTCTGAGATACCGGTCGACTGGATCGAGGATCTCGACACTCGGGTGGACATAGCCTCCACTGCCATAAAGGACGTGAAGGGGCTCTTGCGGGTGCGAGCACAGCGCCTGCGACGCCATCTGGAAAGCCGGCGGTCTCGCGATACCCTGGATGCCACTCGTCGTGCTCGGCCTTTGCGGCTTATAGCCGGGGCTCCCGCGACCGTCGAGGCTCGCAAGTCAGGCGAGAGGTAGAGGAGCACGTTGCATGATCGAGGTAAGCAACGGCACCGCCCGTTTCGGGGGGCGGCTTGGACAGAGAGTATCTGGCGAGCCGTGTGTACCGTAAAGGCCTACTACCCCAGCGCCTGCGCTTGGGTCGTGCACGCGATAGTCCCGTGAAGTTCTTTGTCCGGGATCCTGCCGGCGCGGCAGGGTTGGTTGAACTCGAGATGCAGGAGAGCGCAGCGGGGTAAGCCGGAGGCAACTCTCCAAAATGCAGAGAACAGGGCGAGCACGCCGCGAGGGAGGTAGGTTGACATGAAAGCGATGGTTCTGGCGGCCGGGAAGGGCACGAGGCTCTTCCCGCTTACAGGCGTAATCCCGAAACCGATAGCCCCGGTTGCGGGCAAGCCGGTGCTGCAACACATCTTTGAGCTCCTGGCGAGAACGGGTATCGACGAGGTACACGTCAACGTGCACTACCTAGCCGACGTCATCCTCGGATTCTACGGGAGGAATACCCAGGTGGACGGTGTACAGATCCACTTCACCCGCGAGGAGGAGCTGATGGGGACAGCCGGGGGGGTCAAACGGGTCGCCGACCGTTTCGACGAGACGTTCGTGGTGATCATGGGCGACGCCCTGATCGACGTGGACGTGCGCGAGGCCGTTGCCTTTCACAAGGAGCACGGGGCGCTCGCCACACTGGTGCTAAAGCGCATCGAAGATACCTCCGAGTACGGGGTGTCCGAGCTGGACACCGAAAAGAACGTCTTGAGGTTCCAGGAGAAGCCCAAGCCCGAGGAGGCTACGAGCAACCTGGCCAACACCGGCATCTACGTCCTGGAGCCGGAGGCCCTCGACTACATCCCGGACGAGACGTTCTTCGACGTCGCCAGGGACGTCTTCCCGCGGCTCCTAGAGTCCGGAGAGAAGGTCGTAGGGTATGACGAGGGAGACTTCTACTGGTCGGACATCGGCACGCTCGATTCCTACCGGGCAGCCCAGCACGATGCGCTCTCGAACCGGGTGGCGGTCGAGGTGCCCGCAGAGTGGTGCGGCGGGGGCTTGTGGATCGCGGAAAGCGCCCGGATTCACCCGTCCGCTTACGGGCTTATGGAGGGTTACGCCTTTGTCGGCAACGAGGCCATGATCGGTCGGGGAGCAAGCCTCTCTGAAACCGCGGCGATCTGTGATGACTGCCAGGTGAGCGACGGGGCTACCGTTAGACGGAGCGTCCTCTTGCCCGGCTCGTCGGTGGGAAGCGGGGCATACTTGGAGGACTGCATCGTCGGTCCCGGCTACAAAGTCCGCCCCAGTGAGTGGATCCGAGGAGGAGCTCTCGTCCGCGGGGCAGCGCGATTTTAACTGTCGTAAGATTTGGGGAAGTAAACCTTGTGAAAGGCACTTGGCCTGAAACTTTTTAGGAGGACTGACGTAACGAAGATTGGAGAGCGTGTGCGCAAAAGGCGTTGGGAGCCGATTCCCGATGCTCCTGCGCCAGCCCCACAAAGAAAAGAGCCTCAGCGCGAGGAGAAGCGTCCATCCCGGGAGAAGACGCCTGAGCGTAAAGTAGATACGCCTGCATGAGCAATCGGACAACTAGCTCCGTCTGGGGCGAAGACGGCGGTAGGGAGCTACGCTAAGCTATATGGAGCTACTCGTCAGAGAGCGACGATGATATCGCGCTGAGCGAAGAGAGCGCTCCAGACTGCGTTGGGAGGCTTCTCGGTGTGCGCTTCTTTATCCCGCACCACCCGTGGACCCCTTCCAGACATAGGGACGACCGGCTCTACAGCCTCTATTACGACCATACGTGGGCTCCTGGCAAGGATGAGCAGGCCGAATGCCTCTGTCGTAGGGCGCAAGTCTTTACTGACGCGAAAGCGGCTGAGCATTCCAGCCCGTATGAGGGGTGTAAGTGTGGTTTATACGCCTATTATAGCTATTGGCGCGCTTGGCGTGTGATATCCCGCAAAGATCTCGTCAGGATTTTCGCCGTAGTCAGTGGTTGGGGCAACATAGAAGAGCACGAAAGCGGTTTCCGCTCTGAACATATGCGTATCGAGGCGCTGGTCGGGCCTTCACTCTCAACAGTACGGCGTACAAAGGCGCGCAAGATGATCGAACGGTTCGCCGAAATCTATAACATACCCATGGTATGGCGTTCCTGGCAGGTTCACCGCTGGATGGATGATTTCGCTGGCGGCGTGCGGTTGGAGAATCAGAAGTAATACTGATTTTGCGTCGGAATTCGGTTGTAAACCAAAAGAGAACTCGATACTGGGACGAGACCCAACGGCGCACGCCCGATGTTAACCCCAAAAAAGATGACCGCGTTAACCCTGAATAGCTTTCAACGCTCCGCGAATCCCGAGCCCATTTTCGCCGAACATAACACGCCTGAATTGTTTCATTTGTGCCCCGCACATAAGAAGGGACGGTCGGCTTGATCCTGGGGCGGCGCCGCCGGTCCCGCAAGGTCTTGCCGCGGTAGGCTTTGTCGGCTACCAGTTCCTCCAACCTCTGCTTCTTTGGTCAGCCTCCTCGCCCCAGGCTATGACACGCACCTCTGCAGCGTAGAGACGGTAAGCTATCACCGTAAGCCATTGACTCTCAAACGGCTTAGACACGAAGCAACCGCTGAAAAGCTGAAACTGCCTCAGCCCGGTCTCGTGCTATGTGTGTGCCTGTTTGATCCGAGTTGATGGGGGGAACGTAGGTAGCCCACGAGGAACGAAAGGAGGCACCGTCGTGTCGGAACCATTCAACTCCGCCAAGATCGCCCACAACCTCGGTCTCGCCACGTGGTTCGGCGGATCTTTGTTCGGCCAGATCGCCCTGAACCCGACCGTGAGCCGCATTAGCGACAAGAACGAGCGCGGACGGGTCTTGAACGAGGCCTGGGGACGCTACAACGCGGTGAACCTGATCGCGATCGCGACGTCGCTCCTTACCTGGAGGGCGAGAGGCTTGAAGGCCGACAGCGAGCTGAGGGCACCCGCTCTGGCGCGCGCGAAGGACTTCCTGCTCGGCGGGGCGGCAGTCAACGGAATCGCCTCCGCAGTTCTCGGAGCCGCGATCGCGAGCCAGGCCCGCGAAGCTGCTACGCCGGTCGAGTCGGGGACGCAGCCCGCACCAGAGACCCCTGAGGAGGCGGCCTGGGCGCAGCGCCTGGTCGGGCTAACCGGCACCTCCTCCTTGGCCCTCCTAGCGGGCGTCATCGCGACCTCGACCGCGATCGAGACCTCTACCGTCAAGCCGCGCGGTCTCCTCTCGCGCCTCTTAACTTAATGAACGTACGGGTAGGCTCCGGGCGGGTTCTTCTTCGCACAGGAAACTTGCTGGTAGGAAGGATTATCCGCGCCGGCTCGGACGTTGCCGCAGATAGTGCTCGTTCGCGCTGTCGAGCTTCAAGGTGGAGTTCTAGCTACGCGGGGGCTCGTAGAGCTGTATGTCATTGCCCTCGGTGTCCTTGAAAGGATCCGTAGTAGGGGCAACCTGCCCCACTACACCCTCACAGTTGGGCGCGACCGGGACCGGACTTTGCTCAGCGCCGCCTTCGGCGCTTAGAAGAAGAAGCTGATCTTCTGTGGCAGTTCTTTGTCTTCTCAGAGCCCTGCTTAAGGTGCCTGACCGGAGGACAGCGCTTAGTAGTCAACTTAGAGAGCTGCTTGCCTAGGTAGGCAGCTGCCGCCGCAAGCCTTCTAAGGTCTCGGTCAACAAGAAGGCGTTCGTGCTCAAGGTTGGCGAGTATCTGTTCGAAGCGATCATCTCTACTGTCTAGCACGGCGAGGATTATATCCCTTGGCGGAAAAGATCAGAGGCAAGCGTCATTCGCTTGTCTATTCACCGAGTAGCCTAGAAGAAGGAGTGTTCTCGGAAACTAGGCTTCCGGTATCTACCAATCTCGGAAACTCAGAGGCTCTGAGGGCATAAAAAGAGAGCCGGGGTTGTTGCGCCACAAAAACTCGTGACTAACCTTACTGCCCTGCTAGTATGATTAAAGTAGTAGGAGGAGCAAATCAAGGAGGCGGTGATAAGCATGTGGGGGCGATTCAGCACAAAAGAGCAAAACATTGGTGCTCTGCAAAAGGTACTCGGACGATTTAGAACAAGCACGAGCGCCAGGCGCGAAGAAGTAGTTTACGGCAATGCTGGGCGGCTGGGGTTTGGCGTTCTGCTAGTACTCGTAATAATTTCGCTGGCTTTTTGGCTGCTTAGAAGAAGAACCAGAG
>DATHAB010000187.1:0-5490 GCA_035296885.1 Rubrobacteraceae bacterium | reverse complement strand
AGTGATATTGAGCTAGGCCACACCGCGTAGGTGCATGATGCTTGTCTAGGAGACCCGTGCGGGGCGCCAGCAGAGGCCGAAAAGCGGTAGCATTCCTAAGAGAAAGGTTGCTTGGGCCAACCTTACTGCAAACCGCTTTAGGGTTTCTAAGAGAGCCTAAGAGAGCTAGGAAGCCTCTATCGTTTACCTCCCGCTTGCGTGTCGATCTGCTTCTGGGCGAGCCTACTCGCCTTTCGGGTGGTTTGTGTGAAGTTCGAGACCGTACAGATCCTCCTCCACACTACACCGTTTGGGTTCATGCAGGCTAATTCAACTACAATAAAGTTTCAAGCAGCCCTGCTGGCCCCAAGACAGAACCAAACCGGGGAGCCTTGGGAACCTTTGACTCTTCGCGACGGGGCCCCGATGGGGCACTGTGTTTTCGTCGCTTATCCTTCGTGGTGGGAGGGCAAAGTACCTTACGTACTGCTCGCTACATATCACGTGTCTTTGTAAACCTGGCGAGCTCCGGGCGCGCTCAGGCAAGCGTCCGGGCTACCAGAACCGCTCCGTTGGATCAAGAAGCTCGTCAAAGAATTGTCGCGAGTTTTGAGCGCTCAGAATGGTAGAGTTTGCGGGGTCTCTATAAGTAAAAAAGGAGCAACGATGGCGAGCCACGGCAGGGAGATTCTGGGTGAGCACTACGACGACGAGCACCTGACCTACGAGGAGATAAAGGAGCTCGGCCTCATGGTCGTAACCGAGAAAGGCGAGAGGATCCTTACAGAGGACCTGCGGGGCAAGGTCTTTCGCCTAGAAGACCGGGACGAGGCCAGCGGCTACGTGGTGAGCGAGACGGAGACCACGGGCACGCGCGAGATCCTCTGCTACTTGCAACAGGCGTCGTAGGCAAAAGGTCTGTAACAGACCGGAGCGAGAGTCCGGCGCACTCTCTGTGCTACCCTGGCCGACATGGGGCCTATCAAGGTGAGGATATCGGACGTCTGTTATGCGGTGGAAGGGGTGGAGATACTCAAGGGCGTGAGCGCCACGGTCGGTGAGGGTGAGGTGTTCTCTATCGTGGGGCCTTCGGGGGCGGGTAAGAGCACCCTGCTCCGCACTATAAACCGTCTGGTAGAGCCGACGTCGGGCGAGATCTTTCTCGACGGAGCCCCAACGGGCGAGATGAACCCCCTCGAGTTGCGGCGGCGGGTGGGGATGGTCTTCCAGCTACCGGCGCTCTTCGGGGAGACGGTCGCGGATGCTGTCCTCTACGGGCTGCGTCTAATGAACCGGAGCGCCGATACGGGCCCGCTACTCGAGTCTGTCGGGCTGGACGCAGCCCTTGCCGGTAGGAACCCCCAGAGCCTCTCGGTAGGCCAACAGCAGCGGGTCGCCATAGCGCGCTCATTAGCTTTGGAGCCGGAGGTTTTGTTGATGGACGAGCCGACGAGCGCCCTGGATCTGGCCGCCCGACAGCGGATAGAGGACCTGATCGGGGACCTGAGCACCCGGCTGAACCTGACCATCGTGCTCGTGAGCCACGTTTTAGACCAGGTAGAGCGGATAGCGAACCGGGTTCTACTCCTCTTAGAGGGTCGTTCGGAGGGCGCGTGGAGCAAGGAGGAGTTCTTCTCGGACAAGACTGGGGAACGAGCCCGGCGGTTCATCGCAGGAGAGCTTTAGCGGTGCAGGACTTCGGGACCGTAACCTCGGCCCTCCTCGCCTTGAGCCTTGTCGCTGGAGCCGTCGCCATAAGCCGCTATCAGAGGCTGGATCTGGAGCGGGACATAGCGGTAGCCGTCGTCCGTTCTTTTGTCCAGCTAGCGGCGGTTGGCTACGTCATCGATCTCATCTTCGGACTGGAGAACCTCCTCTATGTGGTCCTGCTCTTGGCTGGGATGGTGGCGTTCGCTTCCTGGACCTCTGCCGGTAGGGGAGAGGGGGTCTTGAGAGCGTTTCCCGTCTCGGCCATAGCCATCGGGGTGGCGGCGGCGAGCACCCTAGGTATCTTGCTCGCCCTGCAGATCATACCCCCAACCGCGCAATATCTTATACCGTTGGGAGGAATGGTTGTGGGGAACTCCATGAACGCCGCGAGCCTCACCTTAGCCAGGATCAGGGACGACGTAAAAGCCCGCTGGCTGGAGATAGAAGCGTCCCTCGCGTTGGGAGCCACCAGCCGCCAAGCTATCTCACCCGTGCTCAAGGCCGCCCTACAGAACGCCATGACCCCCCTTATAGACGCCACAAAGACAACGGGCATAATCTTTCTGCCGGGGGCGATGGCCGGCATGATCATAGGCGGGGCTGACCCCCTGGAGGCCGTCCGGCTACAGATAGTGGTCCTCTACATGCTCTTGGGTAGCGTCTCCGTGGCCGCCATCCTGGTCGGTCTGCTCTCGTACCGCTCCTTTTTCACTCCCCGTCACCAGCTCCGTATCGCATCACCCGAGAGCTAGACCTGCTTTTGAACCATGGAGCTAGTCATCTTCGTCGGCCTGCAAGCCTCGGGGAAGAGCACGTTTTTTCGCACCCACTTCGAGGCAACCCACACGCACGTTAGCAAGGATCTGTTTCGCCACAACAAGAACCGGAACAGGAGGCAGGCGCAGCTGATCGAAGCCGCCCTACAGGAGGGTAACCCGGTAGTCGTGGACAACACTAACCCGACCGTCGAGGAACGCCGTACGCTCGTCGCTTTGGGCCGCGAGTACGGGGCGAAGATCTTGGGGTATTACTTCGACTCGGGGGTTAGCGAGTGCCTCGAACGCAACCGGAGTCGTGAGGGGAAGGCCCGGGTGCCTGATGTTGCCATATACGCTACGGCCAAGAAGCTGACACGCCCCTCATTCTCGGAAGGGTTCGATGACCTATTCTACGTGCGCATCACTGGCGACTATGAGTTTGAGGTTTGTGCCTAAGTCCGCGAAGCGGACGCTAACGAGAAGACAGGTGATGGAGAGAGCCCGAGCTTACCCGAGGGTGGCTCTTAGCCTTCCGTCAGACAATCGGGACAGACACCCTCGATGACTAGCGTCGCGTTTGTGACCTCGTAAGGGGTGCTCTGCCGGACGCGCGCCGCGAAGTCCTCGAACTCAAGGCCCGGTACTTCCTCGACCTCGCCGCACCTCGTGCATCGTATATCGTAATGGGGATTCGTGTTCAGGTCGTAGCGGACCGGCGAATCCGACCAGCGCTTGGCCCCGATCAGACCGATCTCCTCCAAGACCGAGAGCGCCTGATAGACCGTGCCCAAAGCGACTTTAGGATTCTTCTTTTTGACGACGAGGTAGACCTCCTCGGCCGAAGGATGCCCATCAAATTCCTTTAGTGCCTCGAGCACGGCCCGGCGCTGGGAGGTCAGGGTGTAGCCTGAACGCCTAAACGTTTCCCTGACGTCGCGTTCGAGGGCGCCTACCATCTCTCTTCCCCTGTCCAATCAATAACCATTCCTAAAAATTCTATCACACCCCTTCGCAAGGGCACGATGTAGGATAAGCTGGATGAGAGCCCTCACGAATGTCCTGGTGAATATCTTCCGCCTCTTACGCAACACCCTCGTTCGTGCTCTCCGACGTCCCCCGGACTTTGTCTCGATACCCGTCACTGGCGCCCTGCCCGAGTTTGAGCCGCCGAGACTGGGCTTTCTCCGCCGGCGTCTTGCCCCCGGACCATATACCCCGAGCCTCGAAATTCTTCGGGCACGCCTCGACCGCCTCCTCACCGACGGTAGCCCTCGTGGCGTAATCCTGCGTGTCGAGAACCTTGACGCCGGCTGGGCCGCCCTCGAGGAGCTGCGCGCCGAGCTGGACCGGTTTCGGTCTAAAGGCAACAAGGTTGTGGCGTACCTCGTAGCCTCGGATACTCGCTCCTACTACCTCGCCTCGGCTGCGGACGAGATCTTCGCCTCCCCACTCTCGACCCTTAACGTCGTGGGCCTGCGGGCCCGCGTCAACTTCCTCAAGGACACCCTGAACAGTCTAGGACTAGAGGCCGAGGTCCTCGCGGTCTCGCCCTACAAAAGTGCTTACGACCCCCTCTCCCGCTCCAACTTCTCCCCTGAAGCACGCGAGCAGGTCGAGAGGCTCTTCGATAGGAGGTACGAGGAGCTTATCGCCGCCATCTCTACCGGGCGCGATATACCGCCCGGCAAAACACGATTCCTCATAGACCACGCTCCGTACTTTGCTGCTGAAGCCGTAGAGAAGGGTTTGCTCGACGGAGCTGTCTACGAGGACGAGCTGGCCGAAAGGCTCGGCGATGGAGTAAAACCGGCGAAGCTGGCGGAGTGGGGGGCAGCAAAAAAGGCGCTGCGCTTGCCGTACCGCAGAAGGGCGCGCAAGAAGTCGGTAGGGCTCGTAAACATCACGGGGACGATCACGCGGGGGAGGAGCCGTAAGCTCCCGGTACCGTTGCCCCTGCTAGGGCGCGAGCAGTCCGGGAGCGACTCGGTCGTCGCTTCGCTCCGCGTCGCCGAGAAGAGCCGCCGTATAGGCTCGATCCTGCTCCACGTCGACTCCCCCGGCGGCGAGGCTCTAGCCTCTGATCTCATCTGGCGCGAGGTCGAGCGCATCCAGCCGAAGAAGCCCGTGGTCGTCCTTATGGGGAACGCGGCTGCCTCGGGAGGCTACTACGTCTCCGCGGCGGCCACCCCTATCGTCGCCCGCAAAAGCTCCATTACGGGTTCGATCGGGGTGATCCTCGCCCGCCCCGTGGCCTCTGGCCTCTTTGACAAGCTCAGGGTTAACCCGGTTTCGGTCGAGCGCGGCGCTCACTCAAACCTCCTCGACCCGCGCAAACGCCCCGCCCCCGACGAATTGGCCGTACTTCAGGGGCAGCTCTACAACTTCTACGAGGAGTTCAAGAATCGCGTCGAGCAGGGCAGAAAGATCGGGCCGGACGCCCTTGAAGAGATAGCGGCCGGCAGGGTCTGGACCGGCGCCGAGGCTCTCGAACGGGGCCTCGTGGACGAGATCGGGGGCTTCCGCCTGGCCCTCGAAAGGGCGCGGGAGCTCGCCGGTATACCCGACGGCTCGGCCGACGTGCTCGTTAAAGTACCGCCCCCCAAGGGCGCCCGCCCGACGCCCGGTGAGCCCGTACGAGAGACAATAGACGCCGCGCGCGAGGCTCTCTCGGAGCTCAAGGCTGCTCGCGTCTGGGCGCTGGCGCCGTACGACATCTCTGACGACTGGTAGTATCTGCTTCCGCATGCGGCTATCACGGAGGTAGAGCGTAACCATGCGTGATCCCGGTCTGGCAGCGGTTTTCAGTTTGATAGTCCCCGGAGTCGGGCAATTTTATAACGGTCGCATTCTGGCCGGTGTTCTGTGGCTTATCCTCACGCCAGGCTTCTGGATCGGTACCGGAGGCACGCTCGGGTGGATCTTCCACATCATCTCGGCCTACACCGCTTACAAGTACGCCCGCGACCATCCCGTGCGCCGCTGAGACGCGGTGGTTATTTCCGACCTCGGTAGTGGGTCCAAACCGAATGATAGAATCCAGGAA
>DATHAB010000186.1:0-4782 GCA_035296885.1 Rubrobacteraceae bacterium | reverse complement strand
CAGCTCGTCCGCCGCCTCCTTCGCATTGGAAGTGCGCTCCGCCACCGGTCCCCCTATGATCAGGGTAGGGAGGTCCTCCAGGTCTTCCTCGCTGATGCGGTAGAAGGAGGGGTCGAGCGTGGGGTCCCCCGGCGGCTCGCTTCCGAGCGGATCGAGGCGGGCCGCCATGTGCCCGAAGTCCCGGATATGTCGGATGAACTTCGACGCCCCAACGTCCTTCTCCACGTCCGCCGCCGCGCCCGCCGGGCCGGAGGCCGCGCGCCCGTTGGCGCTTACCGGCGGCGGGCTCCAGGTCTCGAAGAACTCCCGGGTACGCTCGTCTACGGAACCCGGATCTTCACTGTACCTCTCGTAAAGCTCGAGCACATAGCCGAGGTTCGGCCCGTAGAACTGGCTCTCGGTCTCTCTCTGCAAAAGGATCACACCCTCACGTCACGGTTTCTTGCCCAAGCAGCGCAAGGGGAAGCGCAACCCTTCGCTCGCACCTCCCGGAGGCGTCCTTCTTGGGGGCGGTTCAAACATTTTGATCCTCTTTATGATACCCCACATGCCAGCTTGGGTCTTACCCGATTAGCCCTCCCGGCAAGCCTACTCGCCCAGGCCCACGAGCGCGGCCATCAGGTCATCGGCCGTCCCGCCGTGGCCGTACTTCTTGGCGTGCCGGATGCCCGCCTCGTACGCTTTACGCGCTTCGTCCTCGCGCCCCAAGCGCGCCAAGACCTCGTCCAGCTGGCCCCAGGCGTTGCCCTCGTCAGGACGAGGGCAACGCCTGGATAGCCTAGCGCTCGCCCGCGTGAACATCCACTTAGCGGTCAGGTTACCAAGGGCATCGGCGAAGACGTTGAGGCGCAGGAGCTTGTAGACCCAGCGGCGCTCCTCTAGGCCGAAGGCGTCGAGCCCCTCGGGGATCATCCCCGTGTAGCTCTCCAGGAGAGCTACGCGGCCACGCTCCAGCTCCTCCACCTCTACTTTGCGGCTCTTCAGGATCTCCAGCTCGCACCTGGCGGTCTCGCGGGTCCCTTCAAGTACGGCGAGCATAGCGCGCAGTTCGTCGGGGCTCAGGAGTCCTTCTACGCGGCGTTGGGCCGTTGGAAGGGGCAGGCACGACGGGGAGCAAGGGTATATTGGTGCGGACGACATTACCGTCATGTTGTCGTTTTTAGGTGTACCCGATATGCAGATATGCAGGAAAAAGAATCTCTATCCGGCGCCGCAACATGCTGTGTAGTGTGGCCAGTATTGGGGCAGGTTATCGTCCCTTACCACTGCCTTACGGGTGAAGTTATGCAGGATGCTGCATACAAACTTCCGGGAATTCATCTTCTAGGACGTTCGTGAATAAGGGTGAGAAGAGGAAGGACCAGAGCTAAGTTGTCCCGGCCCGCACCCCTGCGCCGAACCACCCCACACAACCCTCGACCATAAGTAGAGGTAAAAGCTAGAGACTTTCCCATGATGCCCGCGTACACTAATAAAAGGAGCGTCTTTTCCAAGACGCCCCCAATTCGCCAGCGTTCTCACTTCCCCCCTCCGGGAACGCTGGTCATCCTTGACGCTAACACCTTCACACAGCGAATACCAGGCTCGGCGTCACGGTAGCAGGCCGATAAACAGAGCGCATTCCTAAAGGTATCCCTCAAAGGCTCAAGGGACATTTATCGCAACTTTTTTGGCGAACTTCCGATAACTCCCCTTTTCTAGGCAGCCGGGTAGATAACATACGAGGATATGCCCGCATCGAAAGGAGAGCGCGGATCGGGTTTAGTAATATGTGCTACAATACGGAGGCAAGCCGTTGTACCTCTAGTAGGAGGTAGAGAAGCTGTACAGGAAGATCGACAACTAGCAGCAAGCACCGGCGTAATGGCGCGACCGGGGTTTGTCGCACGGGCCGGCGATCGCCACTCTTAACAGGAGCGGCTTCGCTGGTCCGAATATTTTTACTAGCCAGGGTACCCTAGGGTTACTCTTGGGGCACCCAGCATTGACTTCCTAGAAGCTCCTCAGGGCGACCTTCGTAGAACCCCTACCTTCCAGGCACTCGGGTGAATAAGTCATCGCCAGATGCGCTGAGCTTCGCCCGGTAGCATCATGGTGGCGTGTGAAAGGGCTGACCTCATGCCTGTAACAGAGGAAGTCATCGCTAAGTTGGCGCATAGGCTCATCGCTGCCGAACAACGATGCGCCCCTATAGAACCGATCATGTCGCTTTACCCGGACCTGACAGAAGCCGATGCCTATCGCGTTCAGATGATAGTAGTAGCAACCAAGGTGGAACGTGGAGACAAGGCTATCGGCAGGAAAGTCGGTGCGACAAGCCAGACTATCCAACAACTTCTGCACATCGATGAGCCGATATATGGAACCCTGCTCGAAAGCAACCGAGTCGCTAACGATGAGACGATCTCGTTATCCCGACTCATCCATCCGCGTATCGAGTGCGAGATCGCATTCGTGCTAGGTGAGGACCTAGTTGGTCCAGGCATAGGTGTCACTGACGTTTTGGCAGCCACTCAAGCTGTAATGGCCTCATTGGAGATCAACGACCCTCGCACCCGAGAATGGAAGATAGGAAGCCGCGAAGCGATAGCCGACAATGGCGTCGCCGCTAGGTTTGTGCTGGGCGAACAGCGGCTGCCGATAGCAGATCTCGATCTACCCAACACGACGGTGGTGCTTAAGAAGAACGGCGAGGAGGTCGGGTCGGCAACAGGTGCAGCTGTTCTTGGAGACCCGGCAAGAGCAGTGGCATGGTTGGCCAATAAACTCGCCGAACATCACCAGAGCCTTAAGACAGGCGAGATTGTGTTGCCTGGGTCGATGACGCCGATCTACCCCGTGGGTACAGGTGACAGGGTCGAGGCGGAGTTCGACACGCTAGGGAGCGTGTCGGTGCATTTTGTGTAGGGGCAACTGTCCGAACTTCCGAGCACACTCCTTCTAGGACGTCCGGTGAATAAGGGCGGCTAGAACACCTAGAATGCACCACTAATGAGCTCTGCTAGAGAGAAACTGATTGAAGCCCAATACTTCGTGCAACGCATGCGCGGGAATAGTTCCGACCGAGATACCTTCAAATACAACCTCAGCGCGTTTTTATCTGCTGCTCGCAGCGTGCGAGTGTTTCTGTACAAAGAGCACGAAAATAGCCCTAACTTTAAGCAGTGGTGGAAATCGAAGGGAGAGTAGGCCAGGCTAAAAAACGGCCAGAAACTAAGCAATATAACCGACCCGGTCCGAGCCGCCAACGTCTTTTTTGATGAAAAGCGCAACATAACAATTCACTAGCGCAGCGTTCGGCCCCGCGTTCAAGTAGGCGTGGAAATGACCGCACGGGTCACTGTCAGACCTAGTCACGAAGCGGTTGTTATCCGCGCGGACGGCGCCAGGGAAAGAGTAGAAACGAACGCCCCCGGACCACGTTCTGCTCCTGAACGGACAGATACTGAACCCACAATAGAGTGGCAATGGTACTTCGAAGATTTGCCACCAGTCGTCGATGAGAAGGACGTGGTCGCGCTCGACGAGCAAAAGAGCATGTAGGTAGGCTCGAAGCCTTCGTATCGAAGTGCGAAAGCAGATTTGCCTCGTAATATTTTCTGCGTGACCCAGACACCACGACCCGCAGCGGCGATCCTCACACCTCTGAGACGGCGTGGGTAGGACTAGGTAGTCCCCTATCCCCCTTCGGGCTATAAGCGCGGCCACGGTAATCGTGGCCATCAAACCTGCCCGGCACGGGTGGGCGGTACCCTATACTAATCTTCGATGGTTGACGGGAGGAGAACAAGTGGAAGATAGGATCGACTACTTCGAGCGGATGCTCGCGGATAATCCGGACAACCCGACCGGGCTCTTGGCGCTGGCCAACGAGTACCAGAAGGTGGAACGTTACGAGGACGAGGCGGCGATCTTGGAGCGCTACGTGTCGCTCCCCAATAGTGAAGATGAGGGCAACGCTTATGCGCGGCTGGGGGACGTACTCTCTCGTCTCGGGCGTAAAGACGAAGCGCGGGCCGTCTACGAGAAGGGCGTCCAGCAAGCAGAGAAGCACGGCCACAGTGGAATGGCCGAGGACCTGCGGGTCGCGATCATACAGCTGGGCGAGCAAGACTAGGGCATTGTCACAAAGCCGCCGTTAGATGCAGCCGCTTGTTAGCCGTCCGGCCACGCGCAGCTGAGCAACCGACAGTGGGTTGGCGATGGCGATAGGAAACCTGCAGAGGATACTAGCCTCTCGCACCCGGATTCTGGGCGGCCTACGCAGTGCCTCTTGGCAATAACGTTGTTGAATAATCAACTACTTGGCTTTCTTTCGTTTGCCGCGCAGTGGGTAGCCGCGCACCACCGCCTAGACCGACTCAACCTCCAAGGCTCCCTCGGTTAGCGGGGCGGTGAATCTTATCTGCGAGGTGTGTTGCCTCACGGTACGCTCACGCTCGTACGTCACGACGTAGCGCTCCAGCACCACCGCCTCGTCCTCGTGGCGCCCGGCCTTGCCGTACTCGTTGGCCAGAGCCAGGAGTCCGGTCGGGTTGTCCGGGTTGTCCGCGAGCATCCGCTCGAAGTAATCGATTCTGTCTTCCACTTGTTCTCCTCCCGTCAACTCTCGCGTCCGGTGGGTTAGTATTCGGCGCGACGGTGGACTCGGGGACCACGCTACCCTTCCCTCCCTTCGACGACCGGGTAGAGCGGGCGCCCTTCCTCGACCCATGAGACCACGTTCCGGGCGGCCTTGGTGCGCGCTTCCTCCTCCGCCTCGAGCGAGTAGAAAGCGGCGTG
>DATHAB010000185.1:0-6975 GCA_035296885.1 Rubrobacteraceae bacterium | reverse complement strand
CGGCGGGTGAACCGATGGTCCAAGGCATAGAGGCGTGGGCCCAGATGCAACACGCCTACGTCCAGTGGCTTAGGCAAGCCTCTAGGGCGGGGAACCAACCCTAAAACACCTATCGTCTGCCCTAGGGCGAAGTGAAGGGCTGAGATAGCCGCTTCTAGTAGAGGTAGGTAAAGCGGTAAGCCCTACTCTCAAACATCTCAAAGCCCTCGAAAAGATAGAACGCGAAGGCTTTTCCCGCCTCGTGGATGTGCTCCCTTGAGAGGGCCTTGAGGCTGTCAGTACAGCTTATAGGATGCTACCAGCTGGCACCGCGGCTACTCCCACCGGTAAGCGAAGTAGAGTTCATAAAGCGTTAGCCTTATAACCAGGGGTGGCAGAAGGCTGAGCAGGCGGCAGCGGGCACACTGTAGCGCGAGCACGGCTTCGTGTTCACCACGAAGCTCGGTCCCCACTCAGGCGAACCAAGCTCCACGCTGGGTTCTGGAAGTCACTGCTGGAAGTACACCGGGCTCCCTCGCTCGGTTGTCCTTCCACGGCCTGGGCGAACCTGCGTTTTCCTCTTGCTATGTAAGGGAGTGCATTCAAAAATCGTCCAGGAGCTTCTCGGGCACTCGACCATCACGCTCGGCACCTATAGTTACGTGCTCCCGGGCCTGGGTGGTATTGCAGCATCAGCCGTAGAGGTCACCCTAAGCGACGAGGACGACGAGGCGTAGGAGGATTGGTGTGCGAGCTGGTGTGTTTAAGCCCCTCTATTCTTCAGCCAGGGCCACCACCAGCTCCCGGCAGAAGGACGGGATGTCCGGGACGACGCGGCCCCAGACTAGGTTGCCCTCCCGGAAGGCGGGTTTGTCTACCCAGGTGGCTCCGGCGTTTTCGAGGTCGTCCTTGATCCCTAACGAGCCCGTGGCCCTCACGCCCTTCACGATGCCAGCGGAGATCGCAACGAGCCCGCCGTGGCAGATGATGCCTACCGTTTTGTCCCTTTCGTAGACCGCCTTGACTAGGCTGGTAACTGCAGGGTACCGCCGGAGCTTGTCGGGCGCCCAGCCACCGGGGATTACGAGCCCGTCGAGCTCTGAGGCATCGACCTCGTCTGGCGTAACGTCCGCTCTAGCTTCGAGGAAATTTTTCCCGGAGATTGGCTCCATGCTCGGTCCAGTGGAGATCACCTCAGCCCCCTCCTCTCTGAGACGCATCACCGTCACCCAATACTCAAGGTCCTCGAAACCCTCGGCGACGAGGACTACGATCTTTTTGCCTTTCAACTTCATGCAGGCTCCTTTCTTTTAGCTATCTGCTGTCGACTTTCAGGTCCTCAGGCTGGAGGATGGCAGAGGAGTGAGCAGAGTGTCTACGGTCTTTTTCGCCTCTTCACCACCTAACTCCAGAGCACGGGCAAGCTCCGGAACGGCGGCAGCACCTTGCCCGGACTGAAGGAGACGTTCGGCGGCTTCGAGGTGCCGACGGTAGTTAGGCGCGGGGCTATGATGCTCCTCCTGAGAAGCGGCTTCGTTGCCACGCACCAGGGCCAGGATCTCATCACCGTAGCGAGCGGCGCGGCGTAAGCCTATACCTTTTATAGAGCCGAGCTCATAGACGCTTTGGGGTTTGCGACGGGCTATCTCTTCGAGGTGAGAGTTGTGCAGGACTACGTATGCGGGTACCTGCTGGTGTCGCGCCTGGTCCCCACGCCACGCCCGCAAACGTTCGAAAAGCTCCGTATCAGCGAAGGGAGCACCGACGGCTCTGCCTGATTCTTTGAACTGGTCAAGGGTGTCGTCTATCGTGGGGATGCCCGCCTCTCCATTCGCGGGCACAATCGCGGGAGCGCGCTCGGAGAGGGCAAAGGCTCCGTCGGCTTCTCCTAGGCACACGTCGCAGCCACCGCAAGGGGAGACCTCTTGCTTATCACCGAAGTGCCTGAGCAGGTATTCCCGGCGGCAGGTTTCGAGGGTGGCGTAGGTTTCGACAGTCCGGATCTGGTCGTAGCCTGCCCGCGTACGACCTTTGAGTCGGGCGGCAATAGACCCGCGGCTACCCTCGTCGAGGGTCTCCCTTTTGAGCCGGATGTCGACGAGGGAGCCACCGGGTAAAACTTCCACGACCCCATCCACCATGAGCTTGTAGAGGGCCGTCTGGGCAACGACGGGGCGCACGCCCGCTCGGCGGGCGAGCTCCGGCAGGGAGATCATGCCGTCCCCGGGCATGCTAGCATGAACGCGGGCGACCTCCTCGCGCAAGCTATGGGGCTCCTCGTCTACCCGGCGCACCTCGACCTCGCCCCATAGATCGTAGCCCCGCGAAAGCAAGCCCGCCTCCTCTAAGCCTCCGAGGAGCACCCCCGCCAGATCTGGCTCGACTCCACCTAAGGAACCTAAAGTAGCCGGCGGCACGTTTACCCGCCCTTCGTTTGCCACCATAAAGAGAGCCTGCAAGAAAGATTCGACCTCGTCGACGCCCGCGGCGTTCAAGGTGACGAGGCGTTTGCGCCGTCCGAGATCGGCACCCCGGTACACAACTACGCATTCGCTCTTATCTCCGTCGCGCCCCGCGCGGCCGGCCTCCTGGATGTAGGCTGGGAGGCTTCCGGGGATGCTCGCGTGGACCACGAAACGCACGTTCGGTTTGTCCACGCCCATCCCAAAAGCTACAGTCGCGACCACCACGTCGAGTTCGTCGGTCATAAAGCGTTCTTGTACGTTCGAGCGCTCTGAGGCCTCCATTCCAGCGTGGTAATAAGCGGCGTTGACTCCTGTACGCTCGAGGCTCGCCGCCAGCTCCTCGCACTCCTTGCGCGTGGCGCCATAGATTATGCCCGGCGGCGGAGAGCTCCGGATGACGCTCAGGATCAGGGGGAGCTTATCTTTCTTCTCCTTAGCAGGCAGGACGCGGTAGGTGAGATTCGGCCGGTTAAAGCTCGTAACCACGACTTTGGGCTCGCGCATCCTCAAGGATCTTAAGATGTCCTGACGGACGCGTGGGGTTGCGGTCGCCGTAAGAGCGAGGATCGGTGGGTGCCCAAGATCCCGCACGGCGCGGGGCAAAAAGAGGTAGTCGGGCCTGAAGTCGTGGCCCCACTCGGAGATGCAGTGGGCCTCGTCTACTACAAAGAGGCTCACGCCGGCCCTGCGCAGAGTCAAGACAAACTCCAAAGATCGGAGGCGTTCGGGGGCGACGTAGAGCATCCGGACCTCGCCGGTACGAACCCTCTTCTCGACCTCCCACCGCTCCTCAGGCGAGAGCCCCGAGTGAAGCGCCGCCGCCCCCTCGACCGAGCTCTGGAGAAGCGAGTCCACCTGGTCCTTCATAAGCGAGATGAGCGGCGAGACGATCACCGTCAGGCCCTCGCGCATTAAGGCCGGCACCTGGTAGCAAAGGCTCTTACCGCCGCCAGTCGGCATAACGGCCAAAGCGTCTTGCCTATCGAGGACGGCTCCGATCACCTCTTCCTGCCCAGGCCGAAACGAATCGAAGCCGAAGATCTCCTTTAAGATGGTGTGCGGCACGAAAGTAAATATAACGTAGAGGCAGGCGAGTTTGTAACGCCCCTGTGTTATTCGTCTTCGGACTCGGACGTAAACTTGGGGATGGGTTCGAGGGGCTGGATCTGGCCTGAGGGCTGCTTATCGAGCTGCTCGGAGAGCGCTTCTCCGGGCTGACCTTCAGCGGCGTCGAGCAGTTCGTCCATGATCCGGCGCGCGTCGGCGCAAGCGCGCTTGTAGGCGAGCCGGAAGCCGACGCCGGGGGCGGCGAGGGCGGGTAGTACCCAGAGAAGGTAAAAGGGCTCGTAGACCCCGGCTATCGCTAAAGGGAGGGCGAGCGTAGCACCTAAGACGCCGCCTAATGAGAGGTACTCCCCGCGCTGGTTGGAGATATCGGCAGTGAGGTTGGCCTCCGAGCGCCCGTAACGCGCGTCCTCGACTTTGAGCTCCACAGAGCGGGCCTTTAACAGCGAGTGACGCCCCGAAAAGTCCAGGGCGCGGCGCATAGCACCCAGAAGGTCTCCCGCGTCCCAGAGGGAGCTCGCCGCGGTCTTACGCCGGAGCTTGAGACCCTGTTCTGCTCTAAGCAAGCCCTCGAGGTGATCACGGGTGGCCTCCGCGGGCCTCGCGATCTCCCTTACGGCCCGAAAGCGAGAGAAGCCGAAGAGCCTCCACGCTAAAGTGCGAGGCTCGGTACTCTTGTCGGAGAACAGGTCGAAGAGTGCCCGCCGGATGTCACGCTCGGCGATGCCCAGAGTGCTTGCCGCCTGTATGAGGACCTCGGGGGAGATGGATCGCGCGTCGGAAACAGAGCCCCGGCGCCGGGCGCTGAACTCGGCGGCTCGGCGGAGGACCACCTCCACCTCGGCAGGGGTAAGCCGGTTCTCGGTCTTTGGAGGTATAGTCAGAAGGCGCCTACCATTTTCTCCGGCTCTGCCCGGCACCAGCAGCGAGGATTTTCGGGGTGTCTTTGAGGTACGACCAGCCCGAGAGAAGCGTGAGTATCATAGCAACGAGCATAGCCCAGTAGCCTACCAACGTATAGCCAAACAAAAGTAGTATAAGTACAGCGAAGCTTTGGGAAACCATCTTAGCCTTGCCCCAGTTATTCGCCGCTATCACCTCGCCGGCCTCAAGGGCCACCATGCGTAAACCCGTAACGGCAAACTCGCGCACCACCATGGCCGCCGCCACCCACGACAGCATCGAGCCCTCGGCGACCAGAGCGAAGAACAAGGTAACTATCAACGCCTTGTCGGCAATCGAGTCAATAAGCTTCCCGAAGTTCGTCACCTCTTTACTTCTGCGAGCCAGGATACCATCCAGGTAGTCGGTCAGGAGCGCCGCTACGTAGATCACCGTCGCCACAGCGCGATGACCAGGGAAGGGTATGTACAGCGCCGCCATTATTGGCACGACGGCCACGAGGCGAGCTAGGGTGAGCTGGTTGGCGAAGGTCATCCCACCCTCCTCCTATAAGCATAACCCTCTAGCCTCGGCAGAAATCTTGTAAAAAGCTCTACTAGACCCGAGAGGACCCTCTGAACAGAACCGGAACTCTGGTAGGTGCCGAGCAGAGAGAGTTTATCGGGGGCGGAACCGACCGGATGACGACGGAGGCCACGGCGGACGGTTATGAAAGTGTACTGTTCAATCACCACCTGGAACTCCGCTCTTCCTACCGTGGTCGTACCTACTTCAGAGCCCGGCTAACCTAGCACCTTTCTCGTCCGGGCTCAAGTGGCTTCAGACAAAGCCTAAAGCTACGCCTCTTCGTCGCGAAACTGGGTGACGGCGGGCGACAGGAAGTAGTTGACGACCCAGTCGGTCACTATCCGGGCTCCGGCCTGGGGGCTATCGAGCCTCGCCAGGTAAGCCAGGCGCCAGAACATCGACGCCAGGCGCCCGGTGAAGTGTATCCCCATCACCTCGTTCACCGCGAAGTCGCTCCCGAGCTCGACGAGCTGCCCTTGCGGCTTGAAGACGAACTCCTCCAGCGCATCGCCATCCAGGGCGGCTAGAATATTCTTGGCGAGCGTCTTTCCTTCCTGGACCGCGGCCTGGGCGTTGGGCGGTATCACTGCACCGTTCTCTTCCCTAATATCCGGGATGGCGGCGCAGTCCCCAAGGGCCCAGATGTCGGAGTAGCCCTCCACGCGCAGGTACTTGTCGACCTTTATGCCGTCCTGCTCGTCGGCCGGCAAGTCTAGATCGTAGATCGCGGCGTTCGGGCGGTTGCCTGCGGTCCAGATCACGTTCTCCGACATTATCTCGTCCCCGCCCTTGAGCCTGACGCAATCCTCGGTTATCTCCTCGGCGAGAGCCTCGGTCCTCACTTCGATGCGCTGGTTTGCCAACCGGGCACGGGCAGCCCGTCTCGGGGCGGCATCCAGCTCGGGCAGGATGTGGTCCATAGCCTCGAGGAGGAAGATCCTGACCCGATGCGGGTCTATGTTTGGGTAGTCGGGTGCCAAAACCTCGTGGACCAGGGTCCAGAGCTCCGAGGCGGTTTCGACACCGGTTGCGCCCCCGCCGATGACCACAAAGGTCAGCGTGGAATCGGGAATCTCCTCGCTGTCCAAAAAGGTGACCTCTTCGAAGCGCTCGATCATCCGGTTGCGGACGCGCTCGGCATCCTGGACGCCCCGCATAGTCATGGCGTGCTCTTCGGTGCCGGGAATGCCAAAGAAGTTCGGCTCGCCACCTAAAGCTAGCACGAGCTGGTCGTAGGGCAGCTCCAAATCGCCGCGCGGCCGGCCCTCGGCCCTCAAGACCTTGTTCTCTTGGTCTACTCCCGTGATCTCCGCCCGCCTGTAGCTCGCCCCGGCCGTGATCAGGGAGCGCCTCAACGGCTGGGCAACGTTTTGGGCCTCGACGTCGCTGCTAACGATCGACGCCACCATCGGCCAGAAGGTAAAGAAGTTGTTGCGCGCTATTACCATGATGCCAACATCTTCGCGCTGCTGCTCGTTTAACTGCTCGGCGAGCTTCTTGGCGGTTGTGAAGCCACCGAAGCCGGCGCCTACGATGAGAACCTTTTTCTCGAAGTCTTCGTAGCTGGGCTTCTCCCACGAAGCGTACCGCGGCTCCGGGTTGAGCACCCGCTTGAGCGCTCCTAAAGCTATAACACCCCCACCGAGCGCGAGACCCCCTACTAGGCTTCCTTTTAGCAACTTACCCACAATGGCCTCCTAAGGTCCAGCTTTCCCCAGATACGGCCCGTAACACCGAGCTCAACACCCATATTACCAAAAGGACAAAACAGCTGAACAGCATAGCGATCGAACAAGGAGCGGACGCCGCACCAGGCGCTCAAGAGGTAGGGTAAACGGCGATTCGAACGGTCCTAGTGCGAGGGCCGTCGAATTCGGCGAGGAAGACGCCCTGCCAGCGCCCGAGGTCCGGCTCACCCTCGCGCACCAAGAGCTGCTGCGACTGCCCGAAGAGGCTCGTCAAAAGGTGCGAGTCGCTGTTACCCTCGGCGTGCTCG
>DATHAB010000184.1:0-11033 GCA_035296885.1 Rubrobacteraceae bacterium | reverse complement strand
GCAGTCCTTCTACTATGTCTAGCAGTACTACGTCGGCGTAGTTACGGTGGGCCAGGTGCAGGGCGGTGGTCCCACCTATGTTTCCTGCCCCTACGACCGTTACCTTTGCCTTCCCTGCCATATCGAGCCTCCTTCTCTTTCTTTTTGTCGCGAACGCTAAGTAAGTTCCCCAAGCTCTGTCTTTGTACACCTGAACTAAAATGTGCTCGCACGAACGGAGAGGAGCGTTTTTGGAGGTTAGAGAGGCGATAGTGTTGCGTCGGAGCATCGGACGAGTCAAGTCGGACCCGGTGCCAAAAGAGATCGTCGAGGAGATCCTGGAGAGCGCCGTTCATGCACCGAACCACAAGATCACCGAACCATGGCGCTTCCACGTCTTTACCGGTAAGGGTCGCGGCGAGCTTGCTCGAGCCCGCGCCGAACTCGCCCGCCTCCAGGCTGAGGCCGAGGGTGAGGAAGAGGAGTACATAGCTGGGCGCGTAAGCCGCGAGCGCAAAAAAGCCTTTCGAGCTCCGGTGGTAATAGCCGTGATATCAAAGGGCGGCCGTGACGAGGTGGAGACGCTCGAGAACTACGCAGCCTGCGCCGCCGCCGTGCAGAACATGCAGCTGACCGCCCACGCTCTGGGGCTCGCTACCATCTGGCGCACCGGTCCCGTCGCCTACCAACCATACATGCGCGGTTTCTTCGATCTGAAGGACAACGACAAGATCGTGGCCTACCTCTACCTGGGCTACTCCGACATCATCGAACGTCCCCGCAGGCGCGGGCCCGCCTCGGCCAAGACCGTCTGGCACGAGGGATAGCGGTGGGTTCGCGATAGCCTTCTGGGGGTACCCTAACGAGGTAACAAGGAGCCGAGGCTACCCCTAGGAGGAGACGATGAAGAGGTTGTTGAGAAGCCTGATAATATTTGCCGCCCCGATCGTCTGGCGCAAGATCAGGGAGCGCCGCCAACGGGGCCGGCACCGCTAGCCACTCCTTACCCCTCTTCCCAGGGCTCTCCTTCGAAGCCTTCGTCGGTCTTTCGAATCTTGACGAGGAAGTCGTTAGGTTCGTGGTACAGGATGACGGGCGCGTTTCGCTCTTCGGCCTCGGTCAGCACCTCCCTGCGGTTTTTGCCGGCCGCCTCGGGGTTAGTATCCGTGCCACCAATAAGGTCGGGGTTCAGCCAGATCTTGCCCGGCGCCAGGTCCGCCGTGAAGAGCGCTGCCTCGCCTTCAGACTCTATCCAGGAGATCTGATGCCCCTCCGCGTGCCCACGCCTGACCTCGACGCGTAAGCCCGTAGCGATCTCGGCATTCCCCTCAAGGAGCTCGCACCATCCCTCCTCGACACCCTTCTCAACCGCGGGTACCGCCTCCCGACGGCCCTCCCCCTCGGGCATCTCGCGGGCCTCCTCGAGCGCTGCCTCCTGCACGTAGACGGTGGCGTTCGGAAAGCTAGGCGGGCTCAAAGCCCAACCAATGTGGTCCGGATCCAGGTGCGATAGCACGACGTGGGTGATGTCCTCGGGGTCGTACCCCGCCTCTGCGATGCGGTCCATGAGATTCTTCTCGCGCTCGAGCTCGTAGCGTTCCTCCAGGTACTCGGGCAGCTCGGGGCCGAAGCCGGCGTCGAGGAGGACGAGGGCGTCGTCGGTGGCGACCAGGACCGCGTGCATGGCGCCCCGGATCTTGGCGTTCTTGGCGTTCTCTCCGAAAAGGTTGCCGGCGTCGGTGGCAAAGATGCCGTCACCGACCACGTGAACCTTCGCGCTACCTACCTCAAAAAAACTCTTGGCCATACCTCTCCTCCGAACCGATCCAGCCTTTCGGTTTATAAAGCCTGCTAAGGCTATTCTAGCGGCTACGGCCCTTGCTTCTACCTCCTGTATGCAAAATAGTCCAGCGAGCCGGTTGGTTAGAGGGCGGTGTATGCCTCTCGGGCTTCGCGGCCAAGCCGCAACGCTCGGCTTTCTAACCAAGACGAACGAATAGCGATCTACAATCCTCTATGTGGATGACTAGCGATAAGATAGCTGCTCGGCTATCGGCTTTTGCTCTTTGCCGAGCGTTCACTTCCCAGGCTCTGCGAGCGCCGCCGCTCAAATAGCTAAGGTCTCCGAGACTCCCTAAGGCGTGCTTGGGTATGGCCGGTACTTACCTTTGCCCCTTACTGACGGCCGATATAACGGCACGGCCCAGGGCCTTTGGATGCTTCAAGAGGCTGTAAACCGGGACGTCACCGGTGAAGCCTTCGACGAGGGTGCGCTGGGCGTGAGGGTCTTTCTCGCAGGCCTTGAACAGGGGTTCCATCATCTCGAGGTTCGGGACGAGGTTGGTAAGTGCGTACCCGGAGAGGTGCTCTCTGGCCCGCTTGCGCCGGATCTGGCGCCCGTATCCGGAGAGGAGCGAGGTTGAGTAGTCGTTTTTGGAGCGAGCCTCGTGGGCGAAAGACGCCGCCAGGCGCCCCGACTCTATAGCGTAGCCGACGCCTTCGCCGCTTATTGGGTGGATCATGCTCGCCGCGTCCCCAACGGTCATGAGCCCCTGGGTGTATCGCCTGGCGCCCCACATCCCCATCTTCAGCGACCAGCTCTTCGCCGGTCCTTCAGGCTCGGCTCTCTCGAGCCAGCTGGCCAGCTCGGGCTCCTCGAGAAAACGGTCATAGAAGTCCTTGAGGTTCCGGCCGGTGCGGGCGAGCGTCTTCGTTGAAACCCCGGCCCCCACGTTCGCCCGGCCGTCCCCGAAGTAGAAGACCCAGCCGTAGCCGGCCCCGGACTCGTTCATGTCCTTTGTGATGAAGATGTGCAGGTGTTCCCTCTCCGGCCCGGAGACGTCCCTGAAGTATTGCCTCCTCGCCACGGCGTTCTGGTGAGCCTTTACTTCCTCGCCGGCGAACCACCCTACCCCGTCGGCGGCCACCACCAGGGGCGCCTGGTAAACCAGGGCCTCCCCATCGGCGGTAGCCTCGACGCCGGTTACGTTCCCCGCGGGTGACCGGAGTAGCTTGGTAGCGCGGACGCCGCCCTGGAAGTCCGCGCCTGCCTCTGTTGCTCGCTCCAGGAGGCGGGCGTCGGTCTCTTCGCGGGCGACCACGTAGCCGTGGGGGCCGTGTAGGGTAGGAGGGACCTTCTGGTGTAAGAAGGCGCTCTGGGTGTATATGGAGAAGCCCGAGAACCTGCCGTGGTGTGGCTCGCCCAGCCAGTCGCCCAGGCCCATTAGCGTGATCTCCTCGGCCGCGTGGGGCATTAGACCGTCGCCACAGGGCTTGTCGCGCGGAAAGTTCTGCCTGTCGAGGAGCAAAACCTCAAGACCGGTCCTCGCTGCGTGGTATGCTGTCGCCGACCCACCCGGACCCGCCCCCACTACGATCAAATCTACGCGTTCGGCCATCCCTCTACCGCCTCTCCTTGTCTTCGCTGCGTCGAGTTTCGATGCCACCCCACCTTAGGCTGGGCAGACCGCGGCACATTATACTGCTGCCCCACGCGTCGCTACCCAATAAGCGAACTACTAGTCGCTGTAAAGGAAGGCAAGAAGATGGTGGATCGCAACCGCCCGGCCCGCTACGAGGTGGGGGATAGGGCAGCGCTGAAGGCTACGGGCCAGCCAGTCGAGATACTCCAAGTTCGCCGGGGAGAGTTCGTGCCGGATTTCGTCTACAAGGTGCGCGTGCTGGCCGAGAGACCAGCCCGCCCCTACAACCTCTCCGTCCCTGAACACGATCTGAAGGACGAATAGAGTAGAATCACGCGCGTGTGGAAAGATACTGCAACGAAGTTGGATCGGCGCCGCGCCAATATACGGCGGGTAGCCCTCCTGCTCACGGTTTGCATGCTCGTTCTCGCAGCGTACCTGTTCGGGCGCTCCCAGAGCCTGGCAGGCATCTCTACCGAGGACAGGGAGAGCGCGGCTCTGTTCGCGGAGGCTCTGGACGTAGTCAAGGACGAGTACGTCGACCGGGAGACCGTGGACCCTAACGAGCAGACCTACGGCGCTATAGAAGGGATGATCGACTCTTTGAGTGACGAAGGACACACGCGGTTTCTGACCCCCGAGGAGGTCGGGAAGACGGAGGAAGTAATCTCCGGCAAGTACGTCGGGGTCGGAGTTCAACTCGATAGCAAGGACGACGAGGCTGTCGTCTCGTCTCCCCTGGATGGCTCTCCGGCGGAGGAGGCGGGGATCAAGCCTGGAGATATTCTGGTCGCGGTGGATGGCGAGAGTGTACGGGGGGAAGAGGTCGAGTGGGTCGCCGAGAAGGTTAGGGGAACCGAAGGGAGTCAGGTGGAGATTACCGTGCTTAGGGACGAGGAGGAGCACAAGTTCTCAATGGAACGCGCCGAGCTCGCGGTGCCCGTCGCCTCCTGGTACCTTATCCCAGGCGCGGACGCAGCCCACCTCAGGCTGGTGACCTTTTCGGAGAACAGCGCCGAGGCGCTTGAGAGGGCGATCTTTGAGGCCCGGGAGGCGGGGGCAGAGCGCTTTGTGCTGGACCTTAGGAACAACTCGGGAGGGGTGTTGGGAGAGGCCGAGAAGATAGCCGCGCAGTTCCTCCCGGCGGGGAGCGAGATCTACACCCGAAAAAACGCCGACGGCACTGAGGAGGAGACGACGGTCCCTGAGAAGAACGAGCCTCTTGACGCTCCCCTGGTCGTCCTAGTAAACGAGGGATCCGCCTCAAGCTCCGAGATCGTGGCCGGGGCTTTAAGGGACAACGACCGGGCGACGGTGATCGGCGATACTACGGTCGGCACCGGGACCGTGCTCTCCGAGTATCGCTTGAGCGACGGATCGGCAATTATGCTCGCCATCGCCGAGTGGCTTACCCCGAACGGGGACTTTATTCGAGAGTCCGGTATTGAGCCGGACGTGGAAGCCGAGCTAGAAGAAGGCCAGGAGCCACGCACCCCGGACGAGACCAAAGGTCTCTCCAGGGAGGAGATTTTCGCGGAGGACGCCCAGCTCGAGCGCGCCTTTGAGGTTCTAACAGATAAAGATTAGCTTACCTGGTTGTACGGGATAGGAGGGTTATGGGTTCTGCGCATCGAGTTTTTCATGGGGCGCTTGGGGGGTTCGGGGGTACGCTGGTGCTAACCGCGTTTCGCAAGGTCTTAGCCAGGTTTGGGCTGGTAGGGACGAGTGCCCCGGAGCAGGTCGTCGAGAGGCTGGAGGAGCTTGGCTTGGTGGATGGATGGTCGCCCGAGGCCCGGCGGGTCCTGACTGCGGTCGCGCATCTAGCCTATGGTGTCGGGACTGGTACGGTCATGGGCCTTTTGCGCCGGGAACGGGGTGGGGCAGCGGAAGAAGCGTCCGTGGGTTCAGCTCTGGGGGTCTTGGCTTGGGGAGCTGGATGGGGAAGCTGGTTGCCACTCGCTGGAGTTCATCTGCCGCCGTGGAAGCAGCAAACCCCTAAGGTGCTCTTGCCGATCCTCGACCATGTCGTTTTTGGCGCCGTCTGGGGGCTTCTTTACAGGTCTATGAAGCCGGATCGGGTTTAGCCGGTCCCTCTTTTTGGGTATGCTCTGTCTAGCAAACAGAGGCACCTAAGCGAGAGGAAAAGAGGCTATGGCTCAACACGTTCAAGAGAGCATAGAAGTTCAGGCTCCCCTGCGAGATGTCTTCGATTACTGGTCAAACCTCGAAAATTTTCCCCAGATTTTTAGCAACGTCGAGGAGGTCCGGGTAATAGATCAGGACACGAGCCACTGGCAGCTCAAGGGTCCTCTCAACGCGACCGTCGAGTTCGACGCCAAGACCACCGAGATGAGCCCGGAACGCGGCATCGGCTGGAGGAGCGAGGGCGAAGTAGATAACTCCGGGCAGGTACGCTTCGAGGAGGTCGCCCAGGGGCGCACGCGCGTAGATGTCACGATGGACTACGCCGATCCACCCGGAGGAAAAGCTGGAGAGCTCGCGGCCGAAGTTGTCCAGAATCCCGATAAACAGATGCGCGAGGATCTCGAGAACTTCGCCAGACAGGTAGAGCGGGGCGAACTAAATTTGGGTGGGCCGGGCAGCCAGGCGCAGCCGGGAAGGTAAGAGTCTGACGCGGCCCGTCCGCACGCCGCGTCTTCTAGTAGCATAGGGGCTGCCGGGCACGGCCCGGTAGCCCCTGTAAGCGTAAGAGGAGGGCTTAGACTTTTGAGCATTGGGTTTGCGGCGTTGTTCTTGCTGCTCGTGGTAGCTATCGTCGCTATCCCGGTTTTGATCAGCGTCTTCGGCCGCGCCGGGGCGAGGAACCCGAATCGTGCCGATAATGAGGAAGACCGGGTTCGCCAGGAGCGCGAAAGCGGAGAGCAGAACCGGTACTGAAGGTTCTTTTTTCTTGGGGAGACGTGTTGTACTAACCCCTGAGGAGCCTGCACTGTCTGCCTACACGGTACCGTCCCGGATAGTAGAGGCTCGCGAGACGGGGGGGTGCGTGGTCTTTACCAACGGTTGCTTCGACATCATCCACCCCGGGCACGTCTCCTACCTCCGGTCGGCACGCTCCATAGGAGACGCGCTTGTAGTAGGCCTGAATTCCGATGCCTCGATCGTCAGACTCAAAGGGCCTTCGCGCCCCGTAGTACCCGAGGGAGATCGCATGGCGGTACTCGCCGCCCTCGAATTCGTCGACGCGGTTGTTGTTTTCAACGAGGACACCCCAGTACGTCTCATGCGCGAGCTAGAGCCCGACGTGTACGTCAAGGGCGGCGACTACCGCATCGAAGAACTGCCGGAGGCAAAGGTCGCCGCAGAGATCGGGGCCGAGATCAAGATCATGCCCTTCGAGCCCGGATACTCGACTAGTGCTCTGATCGAGAAGATAAAAAGCTTGTAAAAAGCTGTTACACCTTGGGCAGTTAGCTTAACTGCTTACAGCGTACTAGCCGTATACGGACGCTCCCCATCCTCAGTTGCGGTTAGGACTATAGGTATTCCCCGGTGTTCCGGGTATGGAGACACACGCTTATAGCTTTGATGGTTGGCGAAATGCACAACATTTGGGAAATATCTCCGATGAGAAACGTAAAACAGTTTCGCTTCCTGATGTTTCAGGAGAGAAGATTCTTCTCACTTATTTTGCAGACCACAATCTTCGATGGGGCACTTTCGAGCCTCTGAGAGAAGGGTGTCAACCGCATCTTCTGAGGTGTTAATAAACATCTTGAACTCGTCAATAATTAGGAAGTAATCGGGCCGTTTTCACTCGTCAATTGTATCCCTGACATACATCGCGTATTCCATGCTGATCGTGACTTTAAGTGGGTTTTGACAACGTTGGGGTGCGCAAAGTAGCCGGTATTAGCCGATATCTATCAGGTAGAAAAGCACACTTTCTGCCAAGTAAGAATGGGGGATCGATCAGGCAAAAGGGTGTGTCACGGGCAATAAACTGGCGAATCAGTTGTTTGAGAAGCTAGGTCTTGCCGCTACCGGTACCAGCTAGCTGGGTTGGATAAGATCTCCTCGACGGACGTGGCGCCGATCTCCTCGTAGGTATCAAAGTGGTTGTTACATCGGTAGAGGGAGATTCACCTGCGGTCGATAACGAGCGCACAGCCTGCTCTGCAACAGAGTATATCTGACCTAGCGTGGGATTTGGGTAGACGCTGTTAAGTTACCACACGACACCTAATAGTGAGTAGACTGAAGTTCACCTCACACGATTTCAGCGCGCTACACCGAAAATATTGGCTACTTGTATTGAAGAGATAAATTATCCTATGGAAAGGGTTAGTCCAGCAGGTCGCGCAAGCTTGCGGCGTGGGGGCTGCTTTTTATCTTGGCTAGAGCGGTGAGCTGTATCTGGCGGATGCGCTCGCGGGTGACGTCGAAGCGCTCGCCGACCTCTTCGAGGGTTTTGGGTTGGCCACCGGTAAGACCGAAGCGGTATTCGAGGACCATACGTTCGCGCTCGGGGAGGCTGTCCAGGGCTTCTTGCATGCGGCTTTTGAGGAGGGAGGTTTTGGCGAGGTCGTGAGGAGTTTCGGATTCGTCGTCGGCGATAAAGTCGCCGAGCTCAGAGGAGTTGTCCTCGCCCACCGGAATCTCCAGGGAGATCGAACGCCGACTCACCCGGCGGATGCGTGCGATCTCCTGTACCTCTACCTCCATAGCGTAGGCGACCTCTTCGTCGTCGGGGTCGCGGTTCAGCTCGGCGGCTAAGGTACGCTGTACCCGGTAGTATTTGTTGATCTTCTCGACCATATGGACGGGGACGCGGATGGTGCGGCCCTTGTCGGCGATGGCCCGGGTAACGGCCTGCCGGATCCACCAGGTGGCATAAGTCGAGAACTTGTAGCCCTTGCGGTAGTCGAATTTCTCAACCGCTCGCATAAGACCGATGTTGCCCTCCTGGATCAGGTCCAAGAGCGAGACGCCGCGGCCGGCGTACTTTTTGGCTATCGAGACGACGAGCCTCAGGTTGGCGCGTGTCAGGTGGGCCCTGGCCCTCTTATCGCCGTTCTCGACGCGCTTTGCAAGGTAGACCTCCTGGCCCTTGGTAAGGAGGGGGGTCTTGCCGATCTCATCCAGGTACATCTGGACGGCGTCCCCGGTGTAGCGGCTCTTGAGATCTCCTTCGAGAACCTCCTCGACGAGCTGAGCGTCCTCTTCTTCGTGGTGGAGCGTGTCGTTCAAGAACTCCGTGTCCACGACCTCGACGCCGTGCTCGCGCAAGAGGCCGTAGACTTGCTGGATCTCCTCGGTCGAGAGGTCTACTTCCTGGAGAAGGTCGAGAACCTCGCTGGACTCGAGGGTACCAGACTCCTGGCCGGCCTCAAAGAGTTCCTGGACCTCTTCTATGTCCCGCAGGTCGCGCTGGGGTTGTAGCTTCTCTTCTGGATCCACTCTTGAAACTCTCACCTCGCTTATGCGTAATATATCGGAAACGGGGCAAAGATCAACGATGTAGGCATGTAGTGGAAAAGGGGTGCTCCTTGCTGGGACTGCGAAACTTGTACCGCGTCTTTAACGAATCTCGAGCGAGCGCTCGCAAACACGCCACCCTAGCCGTGGTGGGTAATTACCCTGAAGCAGCGGAGCTTGCGGCCCTGCTTGGCGCCGACAGAGCTGCTGCCGTGGGAGTGGAAATCCTTCTCACCGTCGCCGGCGTCCGAGAGGACGGCGGCGTCGAGATCTCTCTCTCGGGCGAGGCACTTGAGGACGCCGAGAAGACGCTCTTTCTATCGGCCGTAACCGAGGAGGCCGTCCTCCGGGAGCTTGCACCCCGCATCGCGGGCTCTCTTGAGGAAGACTATCTGATCTCCTTTGGGCGCGGCTATCCCATTTTTAGGGCTGCGGCGTGTGAGGAGATTATCTGCAAAAACTCCCGCCAAAACGCCGTTATAGGGGCACTCCCTATCCCGGGTGCTGACATGCCCGCTATCACCGCCAACCAGGGCCGGATGGTCCTCGGTATAGCTGCGGTCTACGGAGAGGCGATCACACTAGAGCGCGCGCGGGAACTGCTCGGGGTGCTGGCCGCGGGTTTTGGGTTCCGGACGCTTGCCCGCCAGCTCTCGAAGCTCGTCCCGGTCGGAGGTTGGGCGGCCGCCGGGGTTGTTGGTTACACAGGCACTCTAGCGATGGGCCGGGCCGCTATCCTGTACTTCGAGCGCGGCAAGAAGGAGCCGGGCGTAAGCGAAAGATCCGAGATAATGCACTGGGTACGTGAGGAGGCTGAGGCCTTTATCGCACGCCTACAGGAGCGACGCACGGACGAGAGACCCAAGGCGATGGGTCAGGCGCGTGAGGAGGCCAAAACCTTTCTCAAGCGCATACGTCGGCGGTAGTTGCGAGTTTAACCTGCAGATACTTGCATAGTATCGCTGCCCCGCTCATATTCGAGGCCGACGAAACGACCGCTAAAGAGCCAAACTGGATGCTTGGAAGGTGTGCCGCTTTCGGCCGGGGTCGTCGAGCAGACGCCGTTGCTTTTGATTCACTCGTACAACGGCCGAAAGGTGCTTGCGGCGCCTTGTACAATAGCGAGGTAATAAAAGTGAGGTCGTTCGCAGGGAGGAACGATTTGGCGAGTTGGCGGCTCCTCGAGCCCGAGGTGGATGTGGTCTCGGAGCTTGAGCAAAAGGCGGGGGTAAATACCCTCTGCGCCCGCGTGCTGGCGAACCGCGGGGTCTTGCCCGAGGGCGCGTCCAGGTTTCTCTCGCCCTCGCTAAAGACTATCGGGGCGCCGCAGGAGGAGGCTTGGCGCGCGGCGGCCCTGCGGGTCGCACAGGCCATAAAGAACGGTGAGCGGATCGGCATCTTCGGCGATTACGATACTGATGGTATTACCTCGGCGGCTGTTCTTTTACTTGCGCTCTCCCGTTACACCAATAACTTGATGGTCAAGCTCCCCACACGCCAGACGGGCTACAGTCTCCTGGAGCCTTACGTGCGGGATCTTTTCGCCGAAGGGGTGGACCTGCTCGTCACGGCCGACTGCGGTATCTCGAACAAGGCGGAGGTTGCGCTAGCGAACTCGTTAGGGATGGAGGTGATCGTGACAGACCATCACATACCGCCCGAGGATCCACCTGACGCGGCCGTCTCCGTACTCGACCCGAAGCTCTGGGACTCCGATGATCCTTTAGCGGGCGTAGGCGTTGCCTGGAAGTTTGCTTGGGCGGTCGCCAAAGAGCTTGGAGACCCGGACGGAAAAAATCACCTTGGCAGGCTCTTGGACCTAGTCTCCATCGGTACGATCGTAGATATAGCGCCACTCGTTGGGGACAACCGGGCTTTGGCCTCGATGGGTCTCAAGCACATGAACCGCACACTCTGCGCCAGGAACGCCCGAGCTGGCGTCGAGGCACTCGTGAAGGTGGCAGGGGTGAGGGGTGACTTGGACGAGGGGGACTTGGGGTGGAAGATCGGCCCGCGCCTGAACTCTATAGGTAGGATCAAAAATCCCAAGCCTGCTCTGAAGCTGCTCCTCACGAACGACCGCCGCGAGGCTTTGCGAATAGCGTCGCTCCTAAATCAGATGAACTCCGAGCGGCAGCAGAGAACCCGCTATGCGGTGGAGAGGGCTCTCTCTGAGGTGAACCCTGAAGAGGA
>DATHAB010000183.1:0-8001 GCA_035296885.1 Rubrobacteraceae bacterium | reverse complement strand
AGCGCTCAACAAAGGTAACGTCGACTACTTTTCCGTACAGGTCCCCTTGGTAGCCTAACAGGTGCGCTTCGACCTTGCTCTCTCGCCGTTCGAAGGTAGGCGCCGTGCCTACGTTCGTGCACGCCCCATAACGCTCGCCCCTCAGGAGGATTCGCGTGTAGCCCGCGTATACCCCGCACCCAGGCACTAAAGAGCGTGAATCGGGGAGCACGTTCGCGGTAGGGAAGCCTAAGCGGCGGCCCCTTCTGTCTCCAACTACGACCTCGCCGCGCAAGGAGTAGGGTCTCCCCAAGAGCCTGGCGGCTTCGCGTACCTCGCCGCCGGCTAGGAGGGCACGGATGTTCGTCGAGTTGATGCTTTCGCCCAAAAAGGCGTAAATTGGGACGGCGTACGCCTCCCCACCCGCCCGCCGCATGCATCGCCGTAAGTCCTCTACGTTCCCCGACGCCCTATAACCAAAGCGGAAGTTTTCGCCTACAACGACTACCACGGCCGCGAGTTCCCCAATTAGCGTCTCCCACACGAACTCCTCGGCGCTCTTTTTCGAAAGCTTTTCGTCAAAGCGGATCTCACGCACCTCGTCGACCCCGCGCCCGAGCAACAACTCTTTGCGTACCTCCGACGTCGTCAAGAGTTTTGGCTCGCTACCTGGCCTCAAAACGGCCTGCGGATGAGGGTCAAAAGTTGCCGCGACGGAGCGCAAGCCCCTCTCACGTGCCTCTTCGACCGCACGCCGGATTACGACTTGGTGCCCGAGGTGCACCCCATCGAAGTTTCCTAAAGCTACCACGGCCGGGACTACCCCGCACACAGCACGACCTCCGCCCTTGCGCCCCCGCCCTCCTGATCTACATATATCGCCAACAACTCCCCACCGGCCTCGACCCGGTAGCTGCCCTCTACCCCAAAGGCACTACTAAAAGGATGCCCGTTGCACACCAAAGACCGCTTCTCATCTGCTACCTCAATTACCGGTAAAAACATCACGACGTCTCTCGGTGGTATTATGCATTTTAATAAGCTGCGGAGGGTGAGTCCTTCGAGGTTTTCAGCGTCTTCTATCTTCAAGTGACCTATCCGCGTACGGCGGAGTGCGGTGAGGTACGCGCTGGTGTCCACAGAGCGTGCGAGGTCGGAGATAAGGGTGCGGACGTAGGTGCCGCTGCCGCACGAGACGGTAAACGTCGCGGTTTTTTCCTGAGGGTCGAGGGTGATGAGTTCGAGGGAGTGGACCTTTACTGGTCGGCTTTTTCGCTCGACGATTTCGCCGCGCCGGTGGGCCTTATAGAGGCGCTCTCCTCCCACCTTCACGGCAGAGGCCATCGGGGGGGTCTGGTAGAGGAGACCTGTAAAGCGTTTCGTGGCGGCGTGCAGGGCGGTTTCGTCAGGCATCGAGGCATCTTTCAAGGGCGTTATCTCTCCGTCTGCGTCCAAAGTGTCTGAGACAGCGCCGAAACGAGCGGTGGCGGCGTAGGTCTTGTCGAGGCTCATCACGTAGCGGGAGAGGCGGGTGGCTCTGTCGATGAGTAAGACGAGAAGCCCGGAGGCTAGAGGATCGAGGGTACCGGTGTGGCCGATCTTGACGCCCTTGGGCAAGAGACGCTTTACCTGGGCGACTGCCCGGGCGCTAGTGATGCCGGACGGTTTGTCCAAAAGCAGGGCGCCGGAGAGGGCGGGGGGGACTATGTCAGGCGCCCCCAAAAGACGTGTCCTTGAGGTTCAAGGCGCCTTCTAGGGCCTTGAGCAACTCTTCCTTAGCCTCTTGCGGGGTTTTGGGCGTAGTGTAGCCGGCCGCTAGCCTGTGCCCGCCGCCGCCAAAACGCCGGGCGATCTCACCGACATCTACGCTCTCGGAGCGCAAAGACGCCTTTGTGCCGCCTTCGATCTCGCGAAGGTGACCAACGACCTCCACGCCCGAGACGGTCCTTAAACGGTCGATGGACTCCTTGGAATCGAGCTCGGTAGCACCGGTGCGATCGTAATCTCCCTTGCCTACGGTCGAGATCAAGGCTTCCCCATACCGTTCGGCGTTTGCTAAAGAGACGCCAACGATGTTTAGCTGCTCGACGGTACCGGTGCGGTTTATCTGGTAGTCGACCTCGGCAGGCACCACCCCTGCGCGAAGAAGGTCGGCGACCAGCTCGTGGGCCGTAGGTGAGACGTTCCTGAAACGGAAGCCGCCAGTGTCGGTAGAGACACCAGTATAGATCGCCTCGGCAGCCTTCCTATGAAGGGGCACGCCTGCTTCAGCATAAAGAGCGGCAACGATCTGAGCGCTCGCCGCAGCTCCCTTGTCAACGAGATTCATCTCCCCGTAAAGCGGGTTGTCCTCGTGATGGTCGAGGTTCAGGCGCACCGGATGATCGCCCGGCGCCCCGATGCGGTCAGCCCGGGAGGTATCAACCACCAGGAGGTCGTGTCCTAGCGGACACTCTTTCAAAGGCTTGTCGGGCAAGAGCCACCTTAGGTAGTTCGGCACCTCTTCCGCGTGGCAGAAGACGGCCTCCCCTCCCAAAGAGCGCACGAGGTATATAAGTGCGGCTGCGGAGCCTATGGCGTCCCCGTCGGCCCCGACGTGGGTGGTGATGGCAACCCGTATGGGTCCCTTCAGAAAATTCACAACCTCGCGCGTGGTGTTATTCGTAGCTCTGGTTTTCATTCTCTCCCGTTTCTCTAAGGTTCCTCAAAGCTGCTTCGATCTTTCCTACGTTCTCCACCACCGGGTCCGGCTCAAAACGAAGCCGCGGGGTGCGCTTCAGGCGTGTCTGTGCGCCAACCTGAGACTGTATGCGCCCGGCCGCGCTCTGTAGACCTTCTCTTGCGTTCTCTTGGTCCTCGCGCGAGAGCACGCTGTAAAAGACCGTGGCTTGTGCTAAGTCCGGGCTTACCTTCACACCGGTGACCGTGACGAGGCCCTTGATGCGCGGGTCAGAAAGTGAGGTGACCTCCTCGCTGACGATCTCCTTCAGCTGGGACTCGACCTTGCGGATGCGCCCGCTCACGGCGACAACTGCTCCTTCACAGCTTGACGAACTCCTCCCGCCACTCAAGTATCGCCAGTTCCTCATAGTTCAAGAGGGTTCGCCGAACCTCCTCGCGTTTCTCCTCCGCCTCCCGACTGCCAGTTGCGGCTAGTGCGAACTCGACCGTGGCTCGCTGCCAGAGGTCCTGGTGGTCGGTTTCGATGATAGAGACGTTTTTACGCCTCAAGCGGTCCTTTATAGACCTCAAGGTTTGGCGCTTGTCCTTGAGACTCACGGCGTGGGGCAACTCCAGCTCCAGCCTTACGGCGCAGAACATAGGTCCTTAAACAAAGGTTCTGTTTACCTCGGAACCTCGACGACCTCGAAGAACTCCAGAACGTCACCCTCCTTGACATCATTGAAGTTCTCGACGCCCACACCACACTCGAATCCTGACCTGACCGAGCGGACGTCGTCCTTGAAGCGTCTTAAAGAAGCGATGTTTCCCTCGTAAACTACGGTGCCGTCTCGGACCACGCGGACGCGGTTGCTGCGGAAGATCTCACCGCTAGTCACGTAGCAGCCCGCGACCACGCCCACGTTTGGGACCCGGAAGGTCGCGCGCACCTCGGCCGTTGCCGTCTCCCTCTCTTCTTTTTCGGGGGCGAGCAGGCCACGCATCGCGGCCTGTATCTCCTCGAGGGCCTTGTAGATCACGTCGTAGATTCGTATCTCGACGCTTTCCTTCTCGGCAACCTGCTTGGCCGTATTCGTGGGCCGCACGTTAAAACCCAATACGATGCCACCGCTCGCAGAACCAAGCATCACGTCTGAGTCTGTTACGGCCCCTACCCCGCTACGCACGATGTTGACCCGCACCTCGTCGGTCGAGAGTCTGGCTAAAGCCTCCTTAAGGGCCTCTACACTCCCGGCGACGTCCGCTTTGACGACGAGGTTCAGGTCCTGGATCCCGCCCTCTCCAAGGAGCTGCTCGAGGGTGCGCCTGGGACCTACCTCGGCAAGTTCCTGACGCCTCAGGGCGGCCTCGGCCTGCTCGGCCTTGTCGCGAGCGGCCCGCTCGTGGTCTATAACTTCGAACCGGGTGCCGGCCTCGGGAACGCCGGAGAGACCCAGGATCTCTACCGGCGTTCCGGGACCCGCGTCCTTGATCCGCTTGCCCTTATAGTCGAACATCGCGCGTACGCGGCCGTAGGCCGTTCCCGCGAGAATGACGTCTCCCTTGTGAAGCGTTCCACGGTTAAGGAGCAGCGTCGCCACCGGGCCACGTCCCGGGTCACGCTCGCTCTCGATAACGTAACCGCTCGCCTGGGCGTTCGGGTTTGACTTAAGATCCTCAAGCTCCGCGACTACGCTAATGTTTTCCAGAAGCTCGTCTATCCCTTCGCCGGTCTTGGCCGAGACCGGTACGGTCACCGTTTCGCCGCCGTACGCCTCCGGCACGAGCTCCCTCTCGGAGAGCTGGCCCAGGACCCTGTCCGGGTTGGCGTTTGGCACGTCGGTCTTGTTCAGCGCGACGACCAACGGCACGTTAGCGGCTCTCGCGTGCTCTATGGCTTCTTCGGTCTGGGGCATGACGCCGTCATCGGCGGCCACCACGAGAACTACGACGTCCGTAACCCTAGCGCCGCGGGCGCGCATCTCGGTGAACGCCTCGTGACCCGGGGTATCTACAAAGGTGAGCTTCTTATCCCCGCTCTGCACCTGATAGGCACCGATGTGCTGAGTAATGCCGCCGGCCTCGCCGGACTGAACGTTGGCCCTACGGATGCGGTCCAGAAGAGAGGTCTTTCCGTGGTCCACGTGGCCCATCACCGTAACTACCGGCGGCTTTTCGACGAGGTCTTCGGGTGCATCTTCAACGAGCTCCTCCGGGGCGGGCTTCTCGACAGCCCCAATCTCGATCTCGACCCCCATCTCTTCGGTGATGAGCTCTATCTCTTCCGCCGAGAGCGTTTGCGTAACGGTCTTCATCTCGCCCAAAGACATCAAGACCTTAATAACCGCAGTCGGCGCTACCGAGAGTGCATCCGCAAGGTCCTTGACCGTTGCTCCTGGTTCAACTTTGACCGCGGTCTTCTCTTCCTCTTTGGCCACCTCTTCCTCTTTGGCCACCTCTTCCTCCGGCGCCCGGCGCGGCTCCTTGCGCGTTGTCTCGGCAACGGCGGCCTGGCGCGGCCCCTTGTTCGTAGCGCTCGCATCTATTACCACCCGGCGTCGCTTGCGGCCGCTCTTCTCGCGGGCCTCCCGCCGCTCGGGAGCGGGATGGGGGGTAGAAGACGCCGTCGAAGAAGCAGCCTCGGCCTGTGCATCTTGCACGCCGTCGGCCTCGACCGGAACCACGGTCTCCCGGCCGTCGCCAAAGACCCGTTCGTAGACAGGATCCTCGACGACGGCGAAGTGGTTTTTTACCTCGACGCCCGCGTCCTTCAAGCGTCCCATTACTTCCTTCGTTCCCAGCTCTAGCTCGCGAGCTATCTCATATACGCGTTTAGCCATCTAATCCCCTAACCCTCTATCAAGCCCTCGAACTCTGCAGCCTGGGCTTGATGCGACGGGATGCCGCAGAACAAAGACCCCTGCAGCGCCGTGTTCGGGCACCTCCGGCCGTTAGCGAGCACCGCCCGGCAGCGGTTCATCGCCGAGTCCTCAGCGAGTTCCCAGTCCTCTTCGAGGTCCTCGTCGAACTCCGTAGCCTGGCTCTCGGGCTTTATATCTATTTTCCAATCGGTAAGCTTCACGGCGAGCCGAGCGTTCTGTCCCTCCCGGCCTATCGCCAGACTAAGCTGGTCGTCCGGCACGATGACCTCGGCTTGCTTCTCGTCCTCGTCCAGGTAGACCTCCCTGACGCGTGCCGGCGAGAGAGCTTTAGCGATAAAGCGCGCCGGGTCCGGGTCCCACTGGATAATGTCAATTTTCTCGTTTCTCAGTTCGGAGACTACCGCGCGCACCCGGCTTCCCCGCGGGCCCACGCAGGCGCCCACCGGGTCTATCCCCTGCTCATTCGACCACACTGCTACCTTCGAGCGTAGGCCCGCCTCCCTCGCGACAGCCTTTACCTCCACCAAAGCATCGTAGATCTCCGGCACCTCGAGCTCGAAGAGACCCTTCAAGAGCCCTTCATGCCGCCTGCTCACCGTAAGGCCCGGCCCCCTGCCCGGCTCCCGAATCTCCAGGAGGTAACACTTCAGGCGCTGGCCGTTCTCGTAGCGCTCGTTTGGGACCTGCTCGCTCGCCGGCAACAGTGCCTCGACCCGCCCCAGGTCCACGAGCGTCATCCGCCGGTGTGACTGCTGGACGATGCCGGTTACGACGTCGCCCATACGCCCCCCATACTCTTCGAGGAGCTGCTCGTTATGTATCTCGTTGAGGCGCTGGTAGAAGGTTTGACGCATGACCTGCGCTGCGATGCGGGTAAAGTCGTAGGGCGTTATATCCTCGCTGTCCTTCATCACCCTCAGGTCGCCGGTCTCCCGGTCGAGGACCACCTCGGCCCCCTCGACCGCCCCCTCGCGGTTCTCGTAGGCGGCAAGCAAGGACTCCTCCAAGACGCTCTTCACCGTCTCGAAGGGGATGCCCTTGTCCACCTCGATCTCGTGCAGCGCAGATAATAATGCCGTATTCATTTTTTTATATGTCCTCCTTGAGGTGCGCCCGTGCAACGGAGCCGAACGGCAACTCCACCTTCTCTGCGCCCTCCGAGAGTTTTAATACAAAACCCGTCTCGTTAGTCTGCTCGATGGCGCCGGTAAAGTTCCGCCGCCCATCCACAGGCTCGGTAACCCGCACCTTCGCTTCGTGCCCGATAAAGCGCTCGAAGTGCACAGGCTTGGTTAAAGGACGCTCTATCCCCGGCGAAGAGACCTCGACGAGACCACCAAAGCCCTCGCCGTCGAGCGCTGGAGAGACCCTGGAGATCACTTGCGCGCAGAACTCGTGGTCAACGGGACCATCCTCCCGATCCACGAGGAGCGTAAGAAGAGGCCCGCCGGAGAAGCGGGCCTCGACGAGCTCCGCCCCCTCCGGGAGGGAGTTCTCCACAGCCTCAGCCAGTCTGTCCAACCTTGCCGTTTTGCCGCTCCTTACTGCTTCGAGGCGTTAAAAAAGCAACGGGTCCCTAGAGACCCCTTGCTCCAGCACAATGATTATACCGTAGAGTATCTAGGTTACAAGGCTGTAGCTCCCTTCTAGTAGGCCCAGCCGGTGCAGGAGGTGTTATCCACATTACAAGCTTCGTCAGTCGGACACGCAGCTGTCGGATTACTACATCGTTACTGAGCGCTTAATACAGGTCATGACCGCGCTCACCCCAGAGTCGTTGTGGTTTAAGACAGAGGAGCCAAGCAACCTCGACAAGACCGACACCTACTCGGCTGCAGCTAAGTGCCTGAAAGACTTCCAGGGCGTGTGTTCAATAAGGCTGAGGGCGAGAAACCGAAAAACAACAGGTACAGGGAGTTATACAAATTTTACTTCGACATTGCCCCAAAAGCCTACGACGCGATGTATAAACCTTAGCCCGCTGCCTCTGATTTCAGGGTACTTCCCCCACTTTTCATGTAATACGAGATTGGTAATATAAAGGAAGTCCCTGAGGGCATTGTCTTAGCGATGTTGTTTTCCCTCTCAGCGTTCGCAAAGAAGACGTCAGAGGGATGGAAGATAGATTCGCCGAAGGCCGTCAGTGACTAGGAGCTGATCAGTACCGCGGTGACGATTTATAAGGATGTGCCGGGCCCCAATCCGCAGAAGATGGGCAAGAGCAAGGCATGCTACGCACAGCTCTATCCTCTCACGTTTTTGTACCGTAAGCTTACAGCAGAGTAGCAAGCTTCGAATCGAAGCGCAAGAACCTTGCGCTTTTGGGAATTAAAAGGAGGGGTTGACGAAACTGCTCGGCCCCCTCTTTTTCACAAGAACGGTTGTTAGCAGCAGCTCAATCAGATCTACTTCCAGCCGTCCTCCTCTACCTCCTCGAAGAGGGCGTCAAAGATCTCGTCTCTATGCACCTTGCGCAAGG
>DATHAB010000182.1:0-10046 GCA_035296885.1 Rubrobacteraceae bacterium | reverse complement strand
CTGCTGGCTGAGAGGATTGTCGCCTGCTGGCTTCAGCTCCAGTACGCGGAGGCTATTTACGTCCAGAATCTGGGCGACCTGAACATGAAGCAGAGCGAGTATCACCAGCGCCGCCTCGACCGACTACACAAGCGTTACTTGTCCTCGATCAAGACGCTCGCCCAGATACGGAAGCTGGGCCCGGCGGTGCAAATCAACATAGCCGAGAAGCAGATAAACACGGCTGGCTAAGACGCAAAGAAAACGTGCACTGGTTACAGCTCGAATCTCCTACAGCGTCTTGCAACGTAGATGAACCGTTGAGGATCATAGTTCATAAACACCTATGCTCAAGAGCTGTGTTCTCGCATATGTTTACCCATAGCAATATGGGGCAAGGCGAAGAGAAAGTTATGTAGACCGTAGAGTACAAGATATGAAAGGTGAGGAAACCGATACAGCAATATATCGGCAAGAGGCTCGGACTTTAACTTGGCATGCGCTCGCGTACACTTCCACTAAAGACAAGAGGAGGACTAGAGTGCCCACATTCGAGGAGCTAGTACCTAAACAGAGCGGAATAGATGCCAAGCTCGCTCGGGGCATCGAGGAAGATCACGATTGGCGTTGGGTTGAAGGCCCCAACGGCTATGAGCCAAGCACTGCTATTTTGGACGGATGGACTATCGTAGCCTTCGCACTACCCGAGGAATTCCCCAACGTTGAAGCCGTCGAGTATTTTTTGAAGCCGATAGTACTCAAGCCGCTATGGACAAGCTCGTGTCCTTCCTCCAAGGCCTAGGGTTTAAGGGAAAAGTAGCGGTTAGAAACTACTCAGATACAACCGTTTACTATACGGCTGAGATCAGCAGTGATGACACCACTATCACTCCGTACAGCACCAATTACGAGGACGCGGACGACATCATCGGCGCGTGAGAAGGAGATCGAACGACACCCTTCAAAGCAGTCGAATACGTCTTCGAATCCACAGGACAGGCTGCGACGTTCGAGAAGAACAAGTCTACTCCAGCCAACAGGTTGACATGTCTACCAAGGAGCCGCCGGGTGGTAGCCGCAGTGCTCGAAGAACCCACGGGCGTCTAGGACTGTTACCGCCTCTAACGCCCGTCCCATCGCCTCCATCAAGGTCTCACGCGTACGCGCCCCCGCTCGTCGCAGCAGAGCCTTCACTTTGGCGAATGCTTCCTCGATTGGGTTCAGGTCCGGTGAGTAGGGTGGTAAGAACAGTACTTGGCAGCCCTGTGCCTCGATTAGCTCACGTATTTTGCTTCCCTTGTGCACCGACAAGTTGTCCATCACCACGACCTGGCCAGGCTTGAGCGCCCTCGAAAGCACCTGCTCGATGTAAGCCTTGAAGACCTCGCGAGTGGTGCTACCCATCACCGCCACGCACGGTCCCATCCCCTCGTACGTTATGCTTGCCAAAAGCGTGATGTTGCGTCCACGGTTGCGCGGCACCTTCGTCCACGCTCGTTTCCCACGCCGGGCCCAGGCGTAAAGGCTCGTCAGCGAGATATTTGCGCCCATCTCGTCGACGAACACCAGCCGTCTCGCGTCGATCTCTTCGGTGACTATTACCCGCCAGGCTGCTCTAAGCCATTCGTCACGCTCACTGGCACCCACACTCCTTTTTTTCGGCTGAAGCCCAAACGACGCAGCAGCCTACTCATAGTAGACTCGCTCACTCGCACGCCCGTAGTCTGCTCCAAAAAGCGGCACCTCTCCAGGAGCGAGAGCGCTGGCTTTTCCTCGACATGGTATTCCAACAACCGCCTACCTGGTTCGTCGATCTTCGGTCTCGAACCGGGATGCTTCTTCGGACGAAGCGACCCACCCTTGCGTAGCGCCCCAATGTAGCGTTTGACCGACGAGACGCTCACGCCGAAGGAGCAGGCGGCCTCACTTTGACCCATTCCTCGCTGGACGGCTTCGACAATTTTTCTACGCAAGTCTTCAGAATAGGCTTTCATGTGCGTATGGTCGCCATGGTTCAATAACGATGCAAGCCGCTGTTTGTTCGAAGTAGCTGTAAGAGTTACAGCGCTGTTATCGGCCCTGCATTTTCCTCTTTGCTTTGTCTATAAAGTCTTCTTTGCCCGTTTGCTCTGTTCCAGCTTGCCTTCCCGGCTGCTCAGGAGTCTCGGCCGTTTCCCCTTCTCGACGACCCTCGGTGCTCCGGCCTTCTTCTAGCCTGTGGGTTTGGTCCTCTATGTCTACCTCCTCGCGGCGGACATCCTCCTCGACTAGCTCCTCGTCCTGGACGACATCCTTGCGCACCCTTATCTCCTCTTTGACCACGGGGCGCTTGTCGACCACGACCTCTTCCTCGACCACCGGCATCGAGATCTCGTCCTCGCCAATCTCGGCCCCGGTGCCCTCCTCGTTCACCGGCACCCGCTCGACGGAGACCTCCTCGCGCCGCTTAGGCACCCTTAGCTGCTCGCGCTCGGTGTGCACCTGCTTGCTGACCTTAACCTGACCGGCTTCGCGCTCGCGGGTACCGGCTACAAGCTCTTCCTCGCTCCTCTGTACCCTAAGCTCGTCCTCGTCGCGGAGGTTTTCGTTACTACTACCGTGAAGGCCCTCCTTACCGTGAAGGTCCTTACTACCGGTTTCCCTTCGGCCTGCTCGCTCGTCGTCACGCTCCATGCATGCCTCCCTTATCTGCTCTCGCACAGGCTTCTGCTCTGCGCTTCTCGTTTTGTAGCGATATACGCCTTGCCTTGTAGCGGTATACGCCTTCACACAACGGGATTAATGGTACCTGCACTAAAACAACGCCAAATAACAGCCGTGTAAAGGTTAAGAAACAAAGAAAAGACTATGAGGGTGCCAGGTAAAACCTGTAAGTAGGCTTGTAACCTATCTAAGGGGCGAGTCGCCTCTATTTACCAGAATGCCTAGAAGAGGTCTTTCCGGAAGACCGGTTTCGCAGAAGGCTCGTTGCACTCTTCGCCAGCCCGGTGGACTAGGTCGTCTACCTTCGTGGGCAGGTCGTGGGTGGCAAAACGAGGCAGGCGTAAAAGAATCACACCTCCTGTCCTGACGGCTTTCGCCGAACGACTCCCCGAGAGCGTCGTGAGCCCGGCCCAGAGGAACCCTCCTTAGAGGCACGAGAATCGCCCTGAGGCAACCTACGAGGAACCGGGTGGCAAAAAGGGTTTCTCTCTTCTAGACTAACGTCAGCTCTACGTTGGGGGGTTATTCGTTGAGCAGGGCGTGGAGGCGCAGCTCTGGCTGTTTTAGATTTTTGAAACGGTATTTAGGGAAGCGATCTAGGTAAATCTTGGCAAGCCCTCTTATTAGCCGAGTACGGTATTCAGGAACTCCCGAGCCCGCCGGAGCTGCTTCTCAACCGAGTCGGGGGCGGTCGAGCCTGGGGAGCGCTTGTTGGCGACGCTGCCTTCGGGCGTGAGGAGGTCCTGGGGTAGGTCGGCGAGAGCTGGGTGAGCACCGACGAGCTCCTCAGTAGAGACCTCTTCGAGCGAGATCTCCTTCTCCTCACACCTTTTCACGAGCTGTCCAACCGCCCGATGCGCCTCCCGGAACGGCACTCCCCGCGCCGCCAAGAAATCCGCTAGCTCCGTCGCCAGCGCAAAACCACCAGCCGCTTCCCTCATGCGGATGCGGTCGAAGGACGCGGTACGCAGCATCTCCGGCAGCACCACGAGCATAGAGAGAATCGAGTCAACAGAGTCGAAGAGGGGGTCTTTGTCCTCCTGAAGATCCTTCGAGTACCCGAGCGGCAGGCTCTTGAGGGTTATGAGGAGGGCGTTCAGGTTGCCGACGAGTCGTCCGGCCTTACCCCGCATCAGCTCGTAGGCGTCTGGGTTCTTTTTCTGGGGCATAATGCTGGAGCCGGACGAATAGGCGTCATCGAGCTGGGCAAACCCGAACTCGGCGCTCGTCCACAAGACCCACTCCTCGCCGAGCCTTGACAAATGCACCCCGAGCACGGCACAGGCGTAGAGCAGATCCAGGGCAAAATCCCTCTCGGAGACGGCGTCGAGCGAGTTTTGAAGTGGCTTCATGTCTAAAGTCTCGGCCGTGAGCGCCGTGTCTACCGGGTGTGGCGTCCCGCCTAGAGCCGCAGCGCCCAGGGGCGAGACGTCCGCCGCCTCGCGGGCCGCGTCGAAGCGTACGAGGTCGCGCCTGAACGCCCAGAAGTGGGCGAGGAGGTGGTGGGAGAGCAGGATCGGCTGCGCCCGTTGGAGGTGCGTATATCCGGGCAGGACCACGTTCCGGTGCGCCTCGCCAACCTCAACGAGCGCACGCATCGCCTCGAGCAAACCTTTCCTTATATGCTCTGAAGCATCCCAGACAAAGAGGTGTAGGTCCAGGGCGACCTGGTCGTTGCGGCTACGCCCTGTGTGCAACTTGAGCGCTACGTCACCCACGATCTCGCGCAGCCGCCGCTCGACGGCTGTGTGCACGTCCTCGTCCGAGAGGGTCCACGAGAACCGCCCCGACTCGACCTCCTCCAGCACAGTCTCGAGCCCCCGCACCAGCTCCTCGGCTTCTTCTCTTTTCACAATCCCCTTCGCGCCGAGCATCAGGGCGTGGGCGATCGAACCGCGCACGTCGTAGGGGGCAAGCCGTACGTCGAACGGGATGGAGGCGTTGAGCCGCTCGAAGGCCTCCGCCGGGGACGACCCGAACCTGCCGCCCCATAAGGGACCATTTTCCGTCTCGCTCATAGCCCCGCAGTTTAGCTTAATAGAGGTATGACCAGCTCCCAAATCAAATTGTTGCGGAGGGAGCCAGGCTACACGGTCCAGCCTATAACTATCGCCGCTAACAAGAACAGCATAGCGGCGAAAGTCAGGGTAGCGGCCAGACGTAGGACGTTAGCTAGCGTTCTCCGGGTCGGGTACAGGAGAGTACCCCCTCCCGCCAAGACGAACATCAACCCCAAGGTCAAGTTGAGATAACTCCCGAGGTCAAGATGCCAGAAGAAACCACTCAGAAGAAACTGCAGGACAAGCACGAAGCACCCAACAACCAGCTGGCGCTTGCCCGACCTCTTCGCCTGCTCTCCGAATATGGCTCGCGCTACGTTCTCCCAAACACTACCCGCAGAAGAATCACCCGGCTCCTTTCTTCTCGGCACCATGCTGGCTATTCTAGCAACGCCGAGGCTGACGATGCTTATCTATCTGGTAGTTTTGTCCGGGGCACCAGTTATCCACCGTTTGGGGAGGGCTCACCCACGGGATCGGCTAAAAGCATTTCTTTCCGGTACTTCCTGACGGCAGATTTTAGGGTGCTTAAGCCCAGGGTAGCGTTTCTCGTTCGGCTACCAACGGCCTCTCGCCCTACGTTATCCACGAAGGCGTCGTAATCGAGGGCGAGGACCTCATCCATCGTAAGCCCATCGTTTAGCACCTGCTCCAGGATCAAGCTCGTCGCCGCTTGGCTAATGATGTCTCCCTGGCCGGTGAAGGAGAGGCTCCTTATCCCCCCCTCCTCCCCAGCCTTGAGGTATATCACGACCGAACCCCCGCAATCGGCATTGCCACCAGGCATCGCCACGTCCGCGCCCTCCAGTACCCCCTGATGTCGAGGGTTCTGGTAATGCTCCACGAGCACCGCTATCTGTCGCTGGCGGCTCAAAGTAGTATGCCCTTACCTCTCTATAGGAGCCCTTACGGCGTTACCCCACTCCGTCCACGAGCCGTCGTAGTTCCTCACATTCTCGTAACCCAACAGATACTTCAGGACGAACCACGTGTGAGAGGAGCGCTCCCCTATCCGGCAGTAAGCTATCACGTCTTCTCCCTCAGAGAGACCCGCCTCCCCCTCGTAGATCTCCCTTAGCTCGCCGGCGCTCTTGAAAGTTCCGTCGTCCTCCCTGACCGCTCTGGCCCATGGCACGTTCGCAGCCCCGGGGATGTGCCCGCCCCGCAATGCTCCCTCCTGCGGGTAATCCGGCATGTGTAATAGCTCCCCCGAGTACTCGCCCGGGCTCCTCACGTCTACCAACGGACCCCGCTTCTCCAGGTGCTCCTCGACATTCTGCTTAAAGGCCCTTATCTTCGCGTCGTCACGCTCCGGTATAGGATAGTCGGCACGCGGGAACGAAGGCACCTCCTGGGTCATCGGCCGGCCCTCGGCCTCCCACTTCTTCCTGCCACCGTCCATCACCACAACGTTCTCGTGTCCAAAGAGCTGGAAGACCCAAAGGGCGTACGTCGCCCACCAGTTGTTCTTGTCCCCATAGAAGACGACCTTAGTCTCAGGGGTTATACCCTTCTCGCTCATGAGCTCGGCGAAATGCTCGGGATCTAGGTAGTCACGCAGAATAGGGTCGTTCAGGTCTTCGACCCAGTCTATCTTGACGGCGTTGGGTATGTGGCCTATGTCATAGAGGAGCACGTCCTCGTCCGATTCGACGATGCGGAAGTTCTCAGTGTCCTCGAGATGTTCAGCGACCCATTGGGTAGTGACCAGCGCCTCCGGATGTGCGTAGCCCTTGGCTGTTATCTCTTGCTCCATCGCCCTCTCCTCTCCTAACATATCAGCGATACGGGCGCACATTTTAAACCATCTCCGACAAAATTTATCGGGAATAGCGAAGCGCACTTTCGCTGAGCGGTGGGCTACTTCTGAGTATACTGATCGGTTATGAGAGAGATCCGAGATTATGAGAAGCTTATCGAGGAAGCCGTAGAAGGAAGCCTGAAGGGTGAGGAAGCCTACGCTTTAGCGTGGTTTGCCTATTCGGACCCGGAGCCCGCGATGCGGGCGGCAGCGGAAGTGCGGGACCAACGCTTCGGGCCGCGCGTCTCTTATTCGCGCAAAGTCTTTATCCCGCTTACCAAGCTGTGCCGGGACAACTGCGGCTACTGTACCTTCGCGCGGGCGCCAAGCAAAGAGGAGCGGGCGTACCTGGCTCCGGAAGAGGTGCTAAAGATCGCCCGTGCCGGAGCAGATGCCGGGTGCAAAGAGGCGCTCTTTACGCTGGGGGATAAGCCGGAGAAGCGGTATCCGGAAGCGCGGCAAGAGCTCAAAGAGATTGGGTTCGAGAGCACCATCGAGTACCTGATCTATGCTTGCGAGCTGGTTCTAAAGGAGACAAAACTCCTGCCGCACGCCAACCCCGGGGTGCTCTCTGAGGACGAGGTGTGCAGCTTGCGGGAGGTCTCGGTCTCGCAGGGGATGATGCTCGAGCAGACCTCTGAGCGGTTGCTCGGGCGTGAGATGGCCCACTGGGCCTCGCCGGACAAGGTGCCCGAGCGGCGCCTCGAAACGCTCGATGCGGCGGGGCGCCTGAGCGTGCCGTTCACGACCGGCACGCTTATCGGGATCGGAGAGACGGTCGAAGAAAGGGTCGATACCCTATTAAACATCCGGGAACAGCACGAGAGGTACGGCCACCTCCAGGAGTGCATAGTCCAGAATTTCCGGGCCAAGCCGGGGACGCGGATGGCAAATTCTCCGGAGCCTCTCGAAAACGAGATGCTGGCGACCATCGCGCTCGCCCGGCTCCTTTTGCCGAGAGGGATGGCCGTGCAGGCGCCGCCGAACCTCGCTGGATGGGAGAAAAACGGGACGCCTTCTTACGCGCGCTACATAGACGCCGGGATCGACGACTGGGGCGGTGTCTCCCCGATCACCCCGGACCACGTGAATCCCGAAGCCCCCTGGCCACACCTCGCCGAGCTAGAGCAGGCAACAGAGGCGAAGGGGTACCTGCTCCTCGAACGGCTCGCCCTACACCCCTCCTACGCTCTCGAGGCTGAGAAGTGGGTGACAGCGGAGCTTCGCTCCCTTGTGTGGGCCGCGATGGACGCCGAAGGGTTCGCCCGCGTCGAAAGCTGGGCGCCGGGGACGATGGAGTACATCCCGTCCGAAACGGTCCGGGAGATGCGCGGGGAGCGGCCCTCGAAGATACGGCCCGAGTTCGTCCGGGCGCTCGCCAAGGCCGGAGAGAATGACTTGAACCAAGAGGAGATAGCTTTGCTCTTTACGGCGCGCGGTACAGAGCTCGCCGAGCTATGCAAAGTGGCGGACGAGCTCAGGCGAGCAGCGAACGGCGACGAGGTCACCTACGTCGTCAATCGAAACATCAACTACACCAACCAGTGCTACTTCCGGTGCCGCTTCTGCGCGTTCTCCAAGGGCCCGAAGTCCTTGAACCTGCGCGGCGAACCTTACCTCCTGGATACCGCCGAGGTTGCCCGCCGCGCGCGGGAGGCGTGGGAGAAGGGCGCAACCGAAGTCTGTATGCAAGGCGGCATCCACACGCATTTCACCGGCAAGAGCTACCTGGACTACCTCCGGGCCGTAAAAGAAGAAGTCCCCGAGATGCACGTCCACGCCTTTACACCTTTGGAGGTCTCGCAGGGGGCGCGTACTCTGGGAGTCTCTATCGAGGAGTTTTTGCGGGAGCTGCAAGCTGCGGGTTTAGGGACTTTGCCGGGGACGGCGGCAGAGGTATTGGACGACGAGATCCGGGCGATAATCTGCCCCGACAAGGTTACGACCGCCGAGTGGGCCGAGGTCATGCGCGCGGCTCACTCTTTAGGCTTACGCTCCACGACCACGATCATGTTCGGCCACGTCGAAGGTGCCACTAACTGGGCGCGTCACCTGCTCGTCCTGAGAGATATCCAGGCCGAGACTGGCGGGTTCACTGAGTTCGTCCCGCTGCCGTTCGTCCACATGGGTGCGCCTCTCTTTCTTCAGGGCCGCTCTCGTAAGGGCCCAACCTTTGCGGAAGCGGTCAAGATGCACGCGATCGGGCGCATAGCGCTTCAGGGCTACATAAACAACGTCCAGGTCTCCTGGGTAAAGATGGGGATCGAGGGGGCCAAGATCTGCCTTGATGCTGGTTGCAACGACTTAGGCGGCACGCTCATGAACGAGAACATCTCGCGGGCCGCCGGCGCAAACCACGGCCAGGAGATGCTCCCGGAGGAGCTGGAAAAAAAAATCCGGGAGACCGGCCGCACTCCCCGCCGCCGCACCACCCTCTACGACATGCCGGAGCGAACGTACTCTTTCAGGTAATCGGTGGCATCCCAACCTAAAATTCCTTGACACCTTCTTGGCGAGGAGCAGCCTCTCGGGGCGCGCTCAGCGAGAGAATGCCTCTCTACTCGAGAGTGCCGACTTTTTCAAGCAGCTGAAGCTTGCTCCGCCCGTGGGGCGACTCGTCTATCACCTCTGTGAGGTCGAGGCCACAACGGGCCTTGCCCCCGGACGGTACGTGCTCGCCCATCTTCCACAGTAAGAAGCCCTCTATAAGGTACACATCGCCGTCGACCGCCACGAGGCAATCGTTATCGTCCTTACCATCGTGACGGGCCAGCTCTTCGGACGTGAACGAGCGGTCGCCGCTGGCGGCGCCACCGCCTCCACTACCGTCGCTGGCCGATCCTCTCACCTGCCAATATATAGCCCCTCCGATCATGGCCAAGCCAAGGATCACGCTTATAAGCGTGGTTGTAACTACGTTTTTCCTCACTAGCCGTAGTCACCCCCGTACCCATAACTACTACCGTAACCATCGTCGTAGCCGTACCCGTTATCGTAGCCGTAACCACTACCGTAGCTATCACCGTAACCGTAGCTACCCCCGTAGTCATCGTAGTCATAGTAAGAGTCGTCCGGATAGGTCTCTGTTCCGTAGTAGTCGTACGTTTTGGGTTCCTCTGGCGCGGCTTCCCTCCAGGACCAGGTTTCCTGGGGAGGCTCTACTTTTCTTGCCGGCTCAGGGATAGCGCTGGGGTTGGCGGAACGTTGCTCAGAGCCTTTGTAGTTCGGTTGGAAGCCTTTTTCTGGGGGCTGTGCTTTTGGCGCCGGCTCGGCTTTTGGCGCCGGCTCGGCTTTTGGCGCCGGCTCGGCTTTTGGCGCAGACTCGGCTTTTGCTGCCGGCTTGGGGGCAAGGCCTGCGCTGGCTAGCTCTTGCTTGGGGCTCTTGGCGCTCGGTTGGGGGTCTTTGCGTTGCTCTTCGCCCCTCTGGAGGCATATGGAGCGCAAGTTCGCGGCAAGAGATTCGCAGAACGGTCTAGCCGCTGCGGCACCCCGGTAGTGGTCAA
>DATHAB010000181.1:0-3321 GCA_035296885.1 Rubrobacteraceae bacterium | reverse complement strand
GGTAGACGAAGATCATCTAAAGCTGCTGCGCTTCCGGGCCGTCGCGCAGCCGTTCGGCACCTACACCCAGCCGCTGCGGCTGGAGAACCCTGCCCGAGAAGAGCTACCCAAGTTAGGGATCCTGTGCAGTTCCTCGCTGGATCAGGTGCGAGAGATGATCGCCAGCGACAACCCCTTGTTTCGCGGACTCGCCGGACCCGAGTGGCGGTTCGTCGAGCTACCCACGGGACACTGGCCCATGTTCTCAAGGCCCGACGACCTCGCCGAGCTGCTCCTCGATCTTCCTTCGGACGCGCCCGGCCGATAGGCTGCCGTAAGGATCCATGAGTGGCAGCCTACCTAAGCTCTACAAAACAAGCTCTAAGAGCTCTTCGCGCTGACGGCGCGGATGTCGTCGAGGGCCGAGGGATCCTCGATGGTCGGAATATCTCCGGGGTCGCGCTGCTCGGCTATATCCTGGACGGCGCGCCGGAGCATCTTGCCACTCCTCGTCTTGGGGAGCGCTCCTACGAAGTGAATCCCCGCCGGGCGGGCTATGGCCCCGATGCCGACCGCCACGGTCTCTTTTATCGACTGCTCTAGCTCGTCGCGTTCCTCGTCGGTCTCCAGGTCTTCTTTGGGGACGACGTAGGCATAGACTACCTGTCCCTTGTCCTCGTCCTTGACCCCGATCACGGCCGCCTCGGCGACTCCGTCGTTGGAGCTTATGGACTCCTCGATCTCGCGGGTGCCCAACCTATGCCCGGCGACGTTGATGACGTCGTCCGAGCGGCCCATCATGAAGTAGTAGCCTTCTTCGTCGCGGGTGGCCCAGTCGAAGGTCGAGTAGAGCTGCTCGTCGGGGAAGCTGGTGAAGTAGGTCTCTATAAAGCGCTCGTCGTTCTCCCAGATCGTGGTCATGCACCCCGGCGGAAGCGGGGGTTTTATCGTCAGAACCCCGCGCTCGCCCTGCTCGACCTCCTCGCCAGTCTCCTCGTGTACCAGCCTCAAGTCGTACCCGGCGCATGCAAAACCGGCGGAGCCCGGTTTTATGGGCACGTCCTCCAAGCCCGGCAAGAGCGTGCTCAGGATCGGCCACCCCGTCTCCGTCTGCCAGTAGTGATCCCGCACCGTAACTCCCAACGACTCCGTGGCCCACTCGTACGTCGGCGCGTCTAGAGGCTCCCCGGCAAGGAACAGGTTTCTGAGCATCCTACTCAAGTTCCGTCCCTCTATATACTTGGGGTCGGCGCCTTTCAAAGCCCGGATGGCTGTCGGGGCGGTGAACATTGTCGTGACATCGTGCTCCTCGACTATGTCCCACCAGATACCGGGGTCCGGCCGGATGGGCAGCCCTTCGTAGAGGACGGTCGTCATGCCGCGCAAGAGCGGTGCGTAGACGATGTAGGAGTGCCCGACGACCCACCCGATATCGGATCCGGTGAACATCGTCTCCCCCGGCTCTGCCATAAAGACGTGTCGCATCGAAGTCTCCAGGGCGACCGCGTGGCCCCCCGTGTCGCGCTGCACGCCCTTTGGCGTCCCCGTCGTGCCCGAGGTGTAGAGGATATAGCTCGGCTCCGAGGACTCCACCCACTCCACCGGGACCTCCTCGCCCCAGTGGCGCTCGCGAAGGTGAGCGTAGTCCAGATCCCGGCCCTTGGTCAGGGGGAGATCTTCCGCTATCCCCCGGTTGAGGATGACGACCTGCTCTGGCGGGGATTCGGCCTCGTCGAGGGCGTCGTCGACGATGGGCTTGTACTCGGTGGCTTTGCCGCCGCGCATGCCGGCGTCGGCGGTCACCATGACCTTCGGCCTGGCATCGTCTACACGCTTGGCTAGGTTCGGGGCAGAGAAGCCACCGAACACAACGGAGTGTACGGCCCCGAGTCTCACGCAGGCGAGCATGGCGAAGATTGCTTCCGGCACCATCGGCATGTAAATGATCACGCGGTCTCCACGGCCCACTCCGAGGCTCCTCAAAGCGCTCGCCAGGGCGTTTACCTCCTCGTGAAGCTCCCCGTAGGTGTAGCGCCCGCGCTCGCCGGTCTCGGTGGAGATGTAGATCAGGGCGTCCTGCCCGCCGCGCTCCGTGAGGTGACGGTCAACTGCGTTGTGGCACAGGTTGGTCTCGCCCCCGACGAACCAGTAGGCGAAAGGCGGGTTGTCGAAGTTCAACGCCTTTTCCGGCTCCTTACGCCACTCTATGCCTTTGGCCTGCTCAATCCAGAACCCCTCTGGGTCATCCAAAGACCGCCGGTGAAACTCCTCGTACTCCTTGATGCTCATTTGTCCGCTCCTTTCCCCGAGCTTATGATTTCCATGTACCCAGAGGGTTCGAGAAGAAAAACCGGCGAGCACAGACACGTATGTTTACGCTTTGCGTGTATGCGGTGTCCCGAATGCGATAATGGACTACATCATAGGACCCAGACGTTTGCGGCAACGCTATCGGGCAGTGACGCAAGCGGAATAGCCGTGTGGGAATAGGTGGCTGGCCTGCTCCTCTCAGCGCGTCCGTGCATGGTCTAGCACATGCCCTCTGACCGGCTTGAGTTAAGCTCGAATGGTAGCGGATAAGAGCTTGCGTCCATAGGGGCGGACGCTACTCACGCTCAAGAACGCTAACGTTTCATTTCGCCACAGCCCCTTCCCTTAGCGCGACGAAAAGATCTGAAGCTGTCAGGAACGAATCCACTATTGCCTGTACTTTTATATTCTGAAAGAGGCCGTTCTATCTGTCCGAGGAAGAGGGGGGAAACGCCATAGATAGGGGCAAGGCCTCTAGCAGGCATCCTCGCAGACCGTTCTCTAGGGATATATCTCCTCGTCGATAGTACGCAGAGAGTCCCCATCTCGGTTCTCCAAACCGGCATCCTAAAAAGCCGTTTAGTCCGCCTGCAGCCACAGGGCTTCCGAGGACCTGCGGCAGGAGGCCAAGGAGCTTAGGCATTACTTGGGCATTACCCTGCGGGTGTTGCAGGCTTTGTCAGACAATGGACGCTCGTTCGTCATCAACTGGGACGAGCACGGCAAGCCTATTGGGGTGAGCTACCACGCCCCCACCACGGAGCAGGTCAACATTCAGGACTCGGTAGATACCACCTCGGAGTCTCCTGATGAGGAGGATGAGTAGATCGCCTGGCTGGTTAGGCGCTTATTAACAATAAAAGAAGAGCCGGGCTGGACCGCCGGATGATGTGTGTAGGAGGGGGGTGCCAGCCCGGAAGAATTATGATGTGTCACCCCTACTACCCCCTACCTTAGAAGCGCTAAACATTACAACCAAAAAGCTTCCGAACAAAGATGTTTTTTGTACTTACCCGATAAGCTCGGTGATGC
>DATHAB010000180.1:0-6714 GCA_035296885.1 Rubrobacteraceae bacterium | reverse complement strand
GCCCGCCTCGGTTTCGGTATCGTAGTCCGCGCCGAACTTCGACACGGCAGTCCTGGTGAGGCGCTCGCGGAAGTTGGCGGTGAGTATGTTCCCGACGTCGGGCGCGGTTAGGGTAGAGGGGTCGTCCCCTCGCCACATAGTGACCGAAGCGCGGGTCTCGCGGTCACCTCTTAAAGAAGCGCGAACGTCGTTCCGGAGAAAGAAGATGACGGAGTCGTCGTTATCGTTGCGCTCGTAGCGCGGGAGCCCTTCAGTCAAGAGGGATCACCACCTTTCGAGTAGAGTCGCTGCGGTTGGGAAGGTTCAAAACGACGAAGCCACCGACGGTCGGTCGGGTCGCTCGCCTGAACTCGCGCCAGCCGCGCCCGCTGCAGTGCTGGTGGTGGCAGCGGAACCAGAGAGCGCCGTCTGCGTACTGGCCGATATAGGTCCCGCTGCGGTCCTGCCCGCTGTGCTCGAATATCCACGGGCAGACGATGGCGAACTTCCTACCACCGTCGTCGAGAGCGTCAAAGAGGATCTCCGCACCCGCTCCCTCGAGATAGCCGAGGATCTCCACTTCAGGGCCTTCGTAATGGCCGCGAGGCGTAAGTGGGTTGCGTTCTGGTTCCGGCAACGGTGGGATAGCCTGCTCGAGAGTCTCGGGCTCCCAAGCGCCACCAGGCACGCCGGTAACCTCGAGACGCACCGGGTCAACCTTCGGATGGCGCTTGAAGTTCCTGGTACCGGGCACCCTGAGCACGGAGGCGAGCCCGCCTTTGCCGACGTCGCCGCCAGCCCATACCGCGATGCGGCGGTTCATCGCAACGACCCACTCCGCCGACTGCGGTCGAGTCAGCCGCCAGTAAAGGTGTCTCCGGCCCTCGCTAGAGTGGACGATAGCCGTGGGCTCCGGACCGATCTCGGGATAATGGCCCTCGTCCTCATCGAGCCATAAGCAGGTCATCGCGCCGACCGCGTTGGTCCTGCGGCGGTTGCCCGCCTCGCGGAACAGATGAACGCCGAAGTAACAGTCACGCCCGTCTCGCGCCTGCGCGAGCAGATACTGCGCGGCCTCGTGCGCCGCATCAGGGTACTGGTGTGAACGCTGCTCGATGTTGCAGAGTTCGTTTTGGCGGGAGTCAGAAAACACCAGGCGAGCCTGCGTGGCAGTAAACGTCACGAGCCACCCGCCCGCGTCCCCAAAGATGTGCTCGCAAAGGAGCGAAAAATCCTCCGGTGTGGTCTTACTTTGGTCGATGTACAATAGGTTCAGATCCTTTCCAGGCTCGGGGCTTCCTTTTGCGGTGGCGGCCTCGGGCCTTTCGCTTGCCACCAACTACGAGTGTTATTGTAGCAGACAAGCACGTACAAAGTAAGATTATCGTCTATTCCGTCTATCTTTGTAGACAGGCGCGAGGCAAGATGCTACCATCACCCTGATGGAACTCACGGCACGACATGAAAGGAACAGCACGTGATGCATGGATCACTGTCCACCAAGCTCCGGATTCTTCGTGTCGAGCGCGGTTTGACACTACGGGACGCGGAGCAGCTGACCGGTGTGGACAAAGACACCCTGAGCAAGATCGAACGCGGCCGCCGCCATCCGCACGATGTCACGCTGGCAAAGATCGCTCAGGGGTACGACGTGCCGGTCGAGGAGCTGCTGGAGGAGCCGGTAGCCCCTTTAGGTGAAGCGTCCTTCGCCCCAAGCGAAGAACGAGAGGCCCGGATGAGGGCCTTGAGAGAGTCGCAGGCCTATAAGGATGCCATCCGATCCGGCTTCGCTGACCACAACATCGCGGGGCTGTACCACTTCGCAGAGAAGGTCGAATTTGACCTCGCACGTGACGCGGAAGACCTGAAGGCGATTAGCCTCCTGGAGGCGGCCCTTATCAGTTACCTACGGTCTTACGAAAAATACGAGCGGCACTCGCTCAAGGCGCGGTGCACGCCCGCTCAGCTGGCGACGCTTGAGGACGTAGAGGAGCGCCTGCTGAAGGCACGCGACGCCGTGCACGCGGCCTTCCGGGCGTGTATCGACCGGGAGAGACAAGCGGCAGAGGGGGACCCCGCGAAAATGGGCGAGATCGATGCCTTCCTCGCGAGCATAGGCTCCGAGGTGGGCTCATGAGCCCTAGCGGAGCTACGACGCTCCTGGAGACGCCCCCGGAGACGCCCCTGGTGGAGGTCACCGCCTACGTCGACGGCGCGGTAAATCCGAACCCCGGTCGTGGGGGGTGGGGCGTATTCTTGAGCAGTGGTACGCGAGAGAAGAGGCTAAGCGGAACGGTACCGGAGGAGCGCACCACAAACCAGCGGGCGGAGATCCACGCCGCCATCCGCGCTTACAGCGCTCAAGGTGCCTTGTCGGGTGCGCGTGCTCTCAGATAGTCAGTGAGAAGCGACGATATTGTCTTGACGCACAAGACCGATAAGGACGCCGTAAAGCTGTTCTTTCACTACGACGGCGTAGGCGGTGAGTGCAAGCGCCAGGCGCACGAAGCCCTATACGAGATGGGGATGAACGACTGGTGGCTAACGGTAAGGCCCTACACCTGGACACCACAAGAGGCGGAAGGGTTGGCATCGTGAAGCGCGAGCACCGCCAGCCCAAGAAAGCCGACCAGGCGAATGCCACCCCCTCCAAGACGGTCCTAAAGCGCTTCGCTCCGGTCGGGCGGGGGCGGGTGTGAGTACGGGGGACCGGGATGATGTGCGCAGGGCGCGGGAGGAGCTAATGTGCATCGAAGAGAGGCGACTGCAACTGTCGGAGAGAGTCATGCGAGGTGATGCACAAGCCCTCGAAGAGGACCGTCGTCTAGAGGTGCGCTTAAGGGAGCTAGCGGCCTGGTTAATGCGCGTCCAGCAGCAGAGCGAAGGGCCCGGAGCGTCGTGAAAAGCACCAATCACCGCCAACCGAGAAAAGAGAAGGGTGAAAGATTGAGCGAAAGCGGCAAAAGGTCACAGGAGGCCGCAACGGAGGGGGGTGGGGGGTAGGCATGCGATGCCAGGCGTCTAAAAGAGACGGCACACCCTGCACGTTGCCCGCCCGCTCTGATAACGGAATGTGCTGGGCTCACGACCCTGCACACGCAGAGCAGCGCCGCAGAGCAGCCTCGAAGGCCGGTAAGACCAAACCGAGTGCCGAGCTTCACCAGATCAAACGCCAGCTTAGGAACATCGCCGACGAGGTGTTAGAGGGGAAGATCACCACCGCTAAAGGCAGCGTGGCTGCCCAGGTTTTGGGTGTATATCTCAGGGCTGTCGAACAGGAGAGAAAGCAGCGCGAGTTAGAGGAGCTGGAGGCCCGCCTAGAGGCTGTCGAGGGCGTCCTGAAGGGGCGCCAGAAGAGGACTTCGGCTTGAAGAAGAAGGGGTTGGGCAAGCTCTACGATCGCTTTACGCCCGACGAGCGTTTCAGGCTGGACCTAGAGGCGATGACTCGAGGTGACGAGGAAGAGTCCAGGCGTCTAGTAGATAGCTGCCCCCGCAAGAGCTACACGATGACCGACATAGCCTTTACAGACCGATGGCTAGCCAGTGAAGTGATTACCCTTACTATGTGCATCGACCTAGCGCAGCACTTGTCGAAGTTAAGGATGATAATTGCCTTCCGAGAAGCGCTTCCTCTGACGTACAACGCCTGCGAGAAGGAGGCCATACTAGCCTACTTGGATGGTTACGAGGCGGGCGCGAGGCGAGCTTCTTGGGAAGAGGCCGGGATGGAGGGAGATCCACCCAGATCGAGGAACGGGGACGAAGAGGAAGAAGACCCCGCGCTGGAGAAGGCTCTCGACGCGATCAGTGATCGTATCCAGGGGATGAGCGCAAGGTTCTCAGGCCTTCTGGAAGCGGATCTGGAGCGCCACTTCGGTGAAGAGGCTAAGACAATTTGGGAGGCCTTCGGCCTCTTCTGCCGTGAGGAGCTTGAGGTAGAGCCAGAGAAGCTGGCGGCAGTGTGGATGCGGCCCGCTCTGGATGAGATTAAGGAGCACGAAGAGACGCTTGAGAACGCCGAGGCCGACGCTGAGCGCGTAGAGGAGTACCGGCAAGCCCTCCTAGGTGCCTGGAAGAAGCTCGTAAGGACCAGCTAATCCAAGCTGTACACTGACCGCAGCGTGCTTCGTGTACAGCCGTGCCCTCGTCTGCACAGGGGCATCTTTGTCCCTGGCGAGCCAAAGACCAAGAAGAGCCGCCGCAGCGTCAGGCTCACTACCGCCGCCTTGGAGGCCCTTCATGCTCATCTCTCTCGGCAGCTAGAGGATATGGAGCTGAACAGGAGGTGTATCTTCCTACGAAAGGCCAGAGCCCCCGACAAAGGGCAACCCCTGCCCCCCTGTGTAGTCCTGTGTAGTCTATAGACCGCGCAGTACGCACAGGACTACACAGGACTAATTCTCCGGCAACTCGGCTGCAACAACCTGTAGCTCCTCGTAACAAATCTTTGCAGCAGGTGTGTCTATATCCCGCTAGAAGGCAGCAGGATCACGGGATGACAGTGCTCTGACCGGTATAAAACGGTATGTTGGTGGCGGGGCTTGCTACCGTGAGTTTCCGAGAATGTGAGCCTTCTAGGAAGCTGGGTGAATAGAGGTAACCTGCCCCCTGCTACCCTCTGTTTGGCTGTAGACGCAAGCCTATTAGCCCCACAATTTCTTGACAGGGTCCTTTTTTTCGGTCATGGTCAAAGTAACGTTTGCGTATCTTCTCCAGGAGCGCTGCGATAAAGGCAAACCCGTCGTGAGGCGGGGGCGCAAAGCCTATGGACCTCTCTACTAGAGGGAGGTAGCCGGGCTACCGAAAAGCTAGGTACCAGAGGAGGTGCCGGTTCGATGTCTGTGTTCTCCCAGGAGCCTTCGGGGAGTGAATCCTCGTGACAAGAATAATCCTTTCAATACTGAGGCGCCCGACCACATATCTTCTGGGCTTGTTCGTAATCGCAATATTAGGACTGCTTTTTGCGCTTTTAATACTCCTAAATCGTTTTGCCCCTGGCAATATCGGAACCCAAACACTAGTCGTCGCGGGTGGGCTGGTGAGCGCCATACTCGCCTTAGTTGGCGTTCTAATCGCTCAAGTTGTCAGTGCTTATGGAGCTTGGTCAACGCGAAGACACGAAAAAGAAACGGCCCGGGAGGACGCGTTAAAGAAATGTCTCGATGAGCTTTCGAAGCCGTCAAGTGACACGCTTTCTAGCGAAGTGGAAGCAGCAGCAGCGAGTGCGAAAGCTCGATCAGCATTGTTAAAACTGGACAGTAACCGTAAGGGAGTCCTTCTTAAATTCTTGCATGAAGCAAACCTGATCAAAAAGGAAGACACCGATAGCGAACGCGAACACCCGCCCATCCAGCTGAGTGGTGCGAACCTGGCAGGTGCAAACCTAGCGTTCGCTGACTTGAGCGGTGACTCTTTCAGAGGGGCTATACTCAGAGGGGCAAGCCTCAGAGGAGCCGACCTTACAGGTACCGACCTAAGGGACGCCGACCTGAGCAGCGCCGATCCCGCTGACCTGAGGACTACCGACCTGAGAGGTTTCTTCGAGAGAGCCTACGTTGACAATGCCAGGTCTGTCAGGATTGGTGATACTGACGTGAGGGATGCCGACCTGAAGGACGCTGACCTGAGGGGCACCAAGCTCGGTGGAGCTGACCTCACGCGAGCCGATCTCAGGGGGGTCAACCTCACGAAAGTCGAGGAACTTACTCAAGAACAACTTGGCCAGGCGCTCGGAGACAAAACTACTAAGCTTCCGACAGGTCTTTCCCCGCCTGAACCCTGGACCATAGTGGACGATACTACGCCGGCTTCCGGGGCGACGGAGGTGGCCCTAGACGCCGTGGTGAGGGTCGCCTTCTCCGAGAGAATGGACCCCTCCACGCTCACCGACTCCACCCTGAAGCTGTCCGACACCAAGACGGGCAAGCAAGTGCCCGCGGCAGTCAGCTACGCCGAGGAGAGCAAGACGGCGACGCTGACCCCGTCCGAGGCACTGCTGGGGAGCACGAAGTACAAGGCGGAGATCACAACGGAGGCGAAGGACCGAGCGGGTAACAAGCTTAACCAGGGATACTCTTGGACCTTCACCACCGTAAGCAGCTAGCTGCTTAGAAGACGAACAAGCGTAAGAGAGGGCCAGAGTCTAAGAGAGGGCCAGAGTCTAATTCAGCCCCGGCTCTTCTTATGCCCACTGAGTTTCCGAGAACCCCGGGCACCGGAAGCCCAGTTTCCGAGAAGAACTCTTCTAGGAAGCTCGCTGATCAAGCCCGCTTACCTACGCCCCTACTGATATTAGCCGGGGTCTAAGAGCCCCGGCTCTTCTTATGCCCTCGTGGCCGCCTCCTCCCCTGTGTCTCACAAACGACCCCATAGGAGAACAAGGGCTTATCGAAAACTGCTTAGTGGCTTACCTGCTCTCCTACCGGGTAAGCCCAAGCTTTTGAAACAAACACTGCAACCTTCTTATCGTTTTCTTAGAAAACCTTGTCACAGTTCAAGCATGGATGGGTATTTATTGTAAAGGGAGGGGGTGAAAAGCAATGAGACACATCCTTTTGCTTATGACCGTAGCTGCGTTCATGGCGGCAACAGTGGCGGCTACCGCTGTACCAGCCCTGGCCCAGGCCGAGAATATAGGTGTCGGGGGCGCAGTCTGCGATTCGGTACCGGACTTCTTTGACTATCCTACACCGCTGCCGACTGGTAGTTATTTGCCTGTGTTTAGGGGAGGTCC
>DATHAB010000179.1:0-11040 GCA_035296885.1 Rubrobacteraceae bacterium | reverse complement strand
GAGAGGGCTTCGGCGTAGGTCTCGGGGAAGCCGCCGCCGAGGTAGAGGGCGTTTGTGTCTTCTGGTAGGGCCTCGTCGGAGGTGGGGTCGAAGACGGAGAGGTCCGCCCCGGCGCCCCGCAAAAGCTCCAGGTTCTCCTCGTAGACGAAGCTGAAGGCTGGACCGCTCGCGACCGCAACCCGCACCGCCGAAGGCTCCGGCTCGGGGGCATCCGGAATCCAGGGCTCCACACGGAGCGTACTAGCGGAAGCCGCGAAGCGCACGATTTCTTCAAGATCGCAGGAAGAGGAGGCCCTCTCCCCCACTACGCTCAACGCCCTTCTGGCCTCGGAGCGACGTTCGGCAGCGGGGACGAGACCCAGATGCCGGTCGGGGGTAGAGATCTTCGCGTCGCGACGGAGGATGCCGAGGACGGGGATGCCGAGAGGTTTTAGAGCCTCGCGGAGCATCGTCTCGTGGGTCGGGGAGCCAACTCGGTTTAGGATCACGCCAGCAACTCTTAACTTGGGGTCAAAGGTAGCGTACCCGTGCACGAGCGCTGCCACCGAACGCGCCATCGCCCCGGCGTCCACGACCAGGAGGACCGGTGCATTCAAGAGCTTAGCGACGTGCGCGGTAGAAGCAAACTCCCCACCCCCGCTCTTGCCATCATAGAGGCCCATCACGCCTTCTAAGACCACGATATCAGCCCCTCTAGCGCCATGGGCGAAGAGGGAGCCTACAAGCTCCGGACCGGAGAGCAAAGCGTCGAGGTTGCGTCCAGGGCGGCCGGTAGCGAGCGCATGGTAAGAGGGGTCTATAAAGTCCGGGCCGACCTTGAAGGGGGCTACGCGAAAGCCCTTCGCAGAGAGGGCGGCCATCAGGCCTGAGGCGACGGTGGTCTTGCCGACCCCGGAGTGGGTGCCCGCGACTACGATCCGTGGCGTTTCTACCTCAATCCTCACAACTATCTTCCTTTACGCCCAATCCGTCCATCTCTTTCTTTGAGCACGAGCCAACCTGTCATTCAGAACGTTGTTCGCGAGAGCGTATTACTTCAAGCGACGCTTTCGAGAATTCCCCTGTACTCATCTCATCAATGCGAAAGTCATTTGCTCTTCTAGGCGAGCAAGTGCCTCCGGTGTTTTTGAAGGGGGAGGATCTGTAACGATCTCCAGTTCGGGAAACTTGCGCCGAATTTGCTCCTCTGACTCAGCCCGCAGGTATGCCTATATCCCTCCCATCCCGTAGTCGTCCAAGACTAAGAACTTCCGCTTCGCCGACACTACTACCACTCGATTCCCTTCTGGCCCCGGTACCCCTCATCGAAGGGGTGCTTGACCTTGTTTACCTCGCTCACGAGATCGGCGAGCTCTACGAGCTCTTCGGGGGCGTCGCGGCCGGTGATGATGACGTGCTGGAAGCCGGGGCGGTTCTTCAAAGCCTCTACGACCTCCCTTGTGTCAACCCAGCCAAACTTCATCGGGTAGGTGAACTCGTCTAGCAGGAGCATGTCGTAGGTCTCGTCGGCGAGGCGCCGCTTGACCTCCTCCCAGCCCTCGCGGGCCTTATCTGCGCTCTCCACGAGATCCTTCGAGGTCCACGTCCAGCCGTCGCCCATCTTGAACCAGTCTATGTTGCCCAAAGCGAGGGCAGCCTGATGCTCACCGACCTTCCACTTGCCGCTCTTTACGAACTGGTAGACGCCTATCTTATAACCGCGGGCCCAGCCGCGGAGCATGACGCCAAACGAGGCCGTGGACTTCCCCTTGCCGTGCCCGGTGTTCACTATGAGGAGGGCTCGCTCTCGCCTGGACCTCTGCCGCAGTCGTTCTTCGCGAGTCTCGCTCCGCGTCTCTCTTTGCGCCTCGCTCTGTACTTCGCTCACGCCACGCGCCTCCTCTCCACGAGTTTTGCCAGGGAATCGGCCCGGAGGTCCTCCAGGCGCAAACACTGCGCGTTAAGAGCGTTGGCGATCTCCGCAGCCATGCCCAACCTCACGTAACCCTCCTCCGTATCCACCACGATCGCGGCGGCTTCAAGAGCCCGCAACTCCGCCACCGCCCGGTGCGGGTCATACCCGAACGTGGCACGCCCGTCGGTGAGGAGCACCAGCAGGGGGCGACGCGCGCTATCTCGCAGCAGCTCGCGAGCGAGGATTTCTGCCGCCTTACATAGGCCCGCCGTTAAAGGCGTGCGGCCTCCGGTCGGTAGCTCTTCGAGGCGGGGTGCGGCGAGCTCTACGCTGGCGGTCGGGGGTAGGAGGACTTGCGCCCCCTCACCCCGGAAGGAGACGAGACCGACCTTGTCCCGGCGCTGGTAAGCGTCGGCGAGCAGGGAGAGGATTGCACCCTTCACAGCGCTCATACGACGACGGGCGGCCATCGAACCGCTCGAGTCGACGACGAAGAGGACCAAGTTCCCCTCCCGGGCCTCCCGGACCTTCTCCCGCAGATCCCCCGTATGCACCACGATACCCGGTCCATCGCTCCCCCGCTCCCTCTGATGCGGCGCAGCGGCCCGCACCGTAGCCGCGAAAGCCACGTCCCTCACAGGAGCTGCGACGTTCTCCCGATCTCCAACGGGCTGGCCGAAGAGGTCGCCGAGAGTGCGACTCCGGCGCCCCAAAGGACCACCTCGGCCCTTATCCGGCGCCTCCAGGCGGACCGGCCTGAACGTATCGGCGGCGGCATGGTTCCTCTCGCTAGTGCCTGAACGCGCCTCGGACGCTTCTCCCGTAGAGCGCTCCGGCCCCGACTCGCGCCCTTCGCTATCCTTGGGGGGTAGGCTTCCACCGTTCGGTCCATCAGGGGGTTCAGGGTCCGGCTCGTCCGAGAGGGTGTTCTCGAGTTCGTCAGGGTCTATACCCGGCTGCTCGAAGGGGCTGCGCCGGCGGCGATGCGAGAGCGCCAGAAGGGCGGCCCGGCGCACGTCTTCCGTAGCGACCTCGTCCCGACCTTCCCAGGAGGCCAGAGCGCGGGCGGTCTTCGCGGTAACGATGTCGCCACGCAAACCGTCAACCTCTAACTCGGCGCAAAGAGCGGCTATCTTATAGAGAGCGCTCTCGGGTATGTAGGTCTCCCTCAACCTCTCTCGTGCGGTCTCGACGAGTTGGGCGAGCTTACCGTCGGCGGCGGACCACTTCTTCGTGAAGTCCTCGGGATCGGCCTCGTGGTGAAGGCGTCGACGAACTACCTCTACCCTTTCGGCAGGGTCGGGACTACCTTTCACCTCGACCGTGATCCCGAACCTGTCTAGGAGCTGGGGCCTGAGCTCGCCTTCTTCGGGGTTCATGGTACCTACCAGGATAAACCTCGAGGGGTGCCGGACGCTTACACCCTCGCGCTCGACGTGGTTCACGCCCATCGCGGCTACGTCGAGGAGGAGGTCCACGAGGTGATCCGAAAGCAGGTTTACCTCATCTACATACAGAATACCCCGGTGCGCCGCCGCCAAGAGCCCCAGCTCGAACGCCTTTTTGCCCTCGGCGAGCGCCTTCTCGATATCTAAAGTCCCAGCCAGGCGATCCGTACTCGCCCCAACCGGCAGCTCCACGAGCCGCACAGGGCGCTCTTCGACCGGCGTGTCTTTAGGATGCGGCCCCGCCAGGCATTTGGGGTTAGGTGCTACGGGATCGCAGGAGTAAGGACAGCCGGCGACGACACGAATCGGGGGTAAAAGCCTCGCAAGCGCCCGCACGGCGGTTGACTTGGCCGTACCCTTCTCGCCCCGCACGAGGATCCCGCCGACCTCGGGCGAGACGGCGTTTAAAAGCAGGGCGAGCTTCAGGTCCTCTTGCCCTACGATGGCGGAGAAGGGGTATGGTTTTGTTGTCACCGTAGACCTCTCCAAACCTTCCACAAGCACCCCACGCGTAACATTACACCGATTCTCACCAGCGTCACGGCTACCCACCAAAGCACCACAGCTACCGACGTTAAGCCAAATAGAGGGATGAACTCGACAAAGTTGTCTTCCCAATCCAATACGGCGGAGCTTAGGTAAAGCAGCGCGACACCCGATAGGGCAGACAGAACGACAAACAGCAGAGTAATGAGTTCGATAAGGCTTGCGCGTAGCCCACCGATCAACACCCTCACGACCGCTCCTCCAGCATCCCTTCGTTCTCTAGATAGACCTGCTTGAGCCCGTCGAGATCCTCGGGGTCCGGCTCTGTCCAAAGACCGCGCTCGGCGGCTTCTAAAAGGCGCTCGGAGATAGCGCGCAAAGCCCAAGGGTTAGACTCTTGCATGAAGTCGCGCACCTCCTCATCCAGCACATATTTCCTCGTTACGTCGCGGTACATCCAATCCTCGACGACGTTGGCGGTTGCGTCGTAGCCAAAGAGGTAATCCACCGTAGCCGAAAGCTCGAAGGCACCCTTGTAACCGTGGCGTTGCATTGCGGAGATCCACTTAGGATTCGCCACACGCGAGCGAAAGACGCGGCGCGCCTCTTCGGAGAGGGTGCGGGTCTTCGGGCGCGAGGGGTCGGCGGAGTCTCCTATGTAAGCCTTCGGGTCACGGCCGGTCAGGGCGCGGACGGCGGCGATCATACCGCCGTGGTACTGGAAGTAGTCGTCTGAGTCAAAGAGGTCGTGCTCGCGGTTGTCCACGTTCTTGACAGCGACCTCGGTGCGCCGGAGGTTGGATTCCATCGCCCCCCGCGCTTCGACGCCGTCTAAACCCTTGCCGTAGGCATAACCGCCCCAGACGGCGTAGACCTCGGCGAGGTCCTCGTCGTCTCTCCAGTTGCGCGCGTCCATAAGCGGCAGGAGGCCTGTGCCATAGGCGCCAGGCTTGGAGCCGAAGATGCGGGTCGTCGATCCCCGCTCGTCAGCGCCCCTTTTCTTCTCCTCCCGGGCATGCTTTTTAACGAAGTTCAGCTCGTCCGGCTCGTCGAGGACAGCAACGGTACGGACGGCCTCGTCTACGAGCGAGATCAGGTTGGGAAAAGCATCCCTGAAGAAGCCGCTGATGCGCACGGTGACGTCTACCCGGGGGCGTTTCAGCTCTTCGAGTGGCATCACCTCCAACCCCGTCACTCTCCGGGACTCCTCGTTCCAGACCGGCCGCACGCCCAGAAGGGCGAGTATCTCCGCGATATCGTCCCCTTGGGTCCGCATCGCCGCCGTGCCCCAGACCACGATCCCGATGGTCTCAGGGTAACGCCCCTCGTCTTCGAGGTAACGTCCTAGCAGGTTGTCCGCCAGCTCCTGCCCGACCTCCCAGGAGAGCTCGGACGGCAGCGCCTTCGGGTCCACCGAGTAGAAGTTGCGCCCCGTGGGCAACACGTTCACCAGCCCGCGCGTTGGCGACCCGGACGGTCCCGCCGGCACGTACTCACCCGCAAGGCCCCGCAAGAGGTTCCCCATCTCCTCCGGCGTGCGCTCAAGACGCGGCACGACCTCCTCAGCGGCAAAGGAGAGTGAACTCATCACACCTTCGTTGGCGACGCCAAGGGCTTCTTCGCAGACTGAAAGGGCCGCCGAGACATCCCAGCCACGCTCCTCCATCGTAAAAAGTAGGGCCTGCGAAGCTTTCTCAAGCAGATCGAGTAGGTCGGAGGCGGTCACGGGCGGAGCCACGCCGGGGAAACGGTCAGCCAGCTCCCCGGGAGCCTCGACGCGTGCGCCGCCGTTCTCCGCCAGGAACCTCTCGTCGAGACCGTAAGCAGCCCCAACGGCCTTACGTAGACCGGGGACCTCTCCGGCCCCGAGCCTCAAGATGGCCGCGAGGAGGTGGCGTAAAGGCTCGCCCGCGGGGGATTCGCCTAGGACGTGCAAGCCACCCCTTATGGGCAAATCCTTTATCTCGCAGAGGTAGCCATCTACGTGGTTAAGAAAGTCGCCGAACTGCTCGGGTTGCTCCTCTACTCCTAAGTCCCGGTGCAACTCGGCGTCGCGTAGGGTCTCCCAGATCCTCACCCGTATCGCCGGAAGCTTCGATGGGTCGAGCGTCTCGACCTGATAGTACTCGTCGAGGAGTTGCTCCAGGCGGGCGAGATCATCGTAGGTCTCAGCCCGCGTCATCGGCGGGATGAGGTGATCCACAACACAAGCATGCGCTCTCCTCTTGGCCTGCGTCCCCTCGCCGGGATCGTTGACGACGAACGGGTAGAAGAGCGGCACGTCGCGCAAGGCCGCGTCCGGAGCGCAAAAAGGCGAGAGCCCTAAACTCTTGCCCGGCAGCCACTCCAGAGTCCCGTGCTTGCCAAGGTGGATTACAGCGTCGGTGCAGAACTCCTCGATCACCCACCAGTACGCCGCCAGATAATGGTGCGTTGGTGGCAGGTCGGGGTCGTGATAGATCGCGATCGGGTTCTCCCCGAACCCCCTCGGGGGCTGGATGCCGATGAACACGTTCCCAAACTTTAGGCCCGCTACCACGAGTTCCCCATCGTCCACGTACAGCTCGCCCGGCGGCGGCCCCCAGTGCTCCTCCACGCCGGCCCTGAACTCCTCCGGCAACCGGGAGAACCATTCGGCGTAGCGACTCGCATCGAGCCGCCCAACCGCCCCCTCAAGCTGCCCCTCGGTCAGAAACTCGAGGTCGTGACCCCCGGCGGCGATGAGGGCGTGGATCAGGGCGTCCCCCTCGTCAGGCACCCCGTCCACCCTGTAGCCCGCCTCCTCCATCGCCCGTAGCAAACTGACGGCGCTCGCCGGGGTATCGAGGCCTACGGCGTTCCCGACCCGTGAGTGCTTGGTCGGGTAGTTGGAGAGAAGAATTGCGACCCTCTTCTCCTCGTTCACGGTACGTCCCAGGCGGGCGAAACGGGCCGCAAGCCCCGCGAGTCGCTCCGTACGTTCGGGGTCGGCCTTATAAAGGGTTAGTGGGGCGCCCACGGGCGAACCGGCACCAAGCTGCTCTTTAAAGGAGAAGGGAACGCCAATGATGCGCCCGTCGAACTCTGGGATGGCGACCTGCCAGGCGGTATCAAGCGGCGAGAGGCCGGCATCAGAAGAGAGCCACGCCTCGTGGGAGGATGTCGCGCAGATGCCCTGCACAATGGGCACACCTAGAGTCTCAAGCGCCGGGACCTCCCACTCCAGCCAGCCCTCGGGCGAGCCCGCTCTGGCTGCATCAGCTGCGTTTGAACCACCGCCGGCGAGCACTGTAGCCACGAGGCAATCTACCTTACCTTCGAGCATCTCGAGCGTGGGAACTCTCTCCTTTTCGTCCGCCCGCAGAGAGTAGCAGTAGATGGGGAGAGCGTTAACCCTGGCCCCTTCGAGCGCCCCCACGAGAGCATCTATAAAAGAGGTATTGCCGCTCATCCAATGGGCGCGGTAGAAGATCACGCCGACCGTCGGCCTCTCTGCGTGGTGCCATGAGAGCAGGTCATCGAGCGAAGAGCCCTCGGGGAGCTTTGGGTGATAGACGCCGATCTCCGGCAGCGGAAGGGGCGGTTCGAAGCCGTACCCCTCCATGAGGAGAGTATCGGCGACGAACCTGAAGAGGTTATCTGTGTTCCGGACGCCGCCGTGTCTGAGGTACTCAAACGCTTCGGCGACGGCGCCCGAAGGGGCGGTCGAGAGGGCAGTGAGCTCCGCGTCGGGTTCGGCCTCCCCGCCGAAGGCGAGCAGGGGTACACGGAGCGAGTCGCACCGGCGCCTAAGCTCCTCGAAACCTTCCTGCCAGGCCCGTCGCCCCCCAAGGAGCCGGACCATCACGACCCGTACCCCCGGCAACGTCTCCTCGAAAAAGGCGCTAGCGTCCTCGAGTTTCGTGGGGTTTAGGCACAGGATTTCTGGGAAGCCTTCGGGGAGGAGTTCGGCGGCGTGGGCGGCGGCCAGGATCTCGGTGTCTGCGGTGGTCAAGAAAAGGAGCTTACCAGTCATCAATTTGTCAGCCTTCCGCGCTCTAGCCAGTCGGCTGATAAACTGGCGCCCCCAGGTGGCAAAAACTGTAGCCCTTCAGGAGCGCCATCCTCTATAAGGCGCAACAGTGCGTCACGATCTATGTTCTCCGCAACAAGGTCGCCCAGCTTCTCGAGCTGCGCCTCTCGCCGCGAGGCGAACGACCCGTCCCCTGCCACCCAGTCGAGACCGCGCGTCTCCGCGACCCGGCGCAGAAACGCGCGGCGGAACCTGTCGGACTCGAAGACGCCGTGCCAGGAGGTACCGAAGGTCAACCCGACCTGGCAACCCTCCCCGGAGCCGTCCGCGGTGAAAAGGGGCTTGCCGCCATATCTACGGATACGGCCGTGTCGTATCTCGTACCCTGACACCTCCGCATCATCGAACCCCAGAGCGCGTCCCTCAGGGCGCGCGAGGATCTTCTCCTCCTCAAAGGCTGTCTCGACGGGCAAAAGGCCAAGCCCCGGGGTCTCCCCATCACCACTCTCCACGCCGTCTGCTATCTTCTCCCCGAGCATCTGGTAGCCACCGCAGATCCCCAGAGTAGGGAGCCCGCGCTCCGCCCGCTCGGCTAGGGCGCGGTCGAGGCCGCGGGAATGGAGCCACGCGAGGTCGGCGACGGTTGCTTTGGTGCCGGGAATAACGACGAGGTCAGAGGCGAGGATCTCCCGCGTGGACTCCGTGAAAGAGACTGCGACACCAGGCTCGTATGACAAGGCGTCGAGGTCGGTGAAGTTGCTGATCCTGGGGAGTCGCGCGACCGCGACCCTTACAACGTCTCGCCCGAGCGGCGGCAAAGGGTCTTGCGGAGCGTCGAGGGCGAGGGAGTCCTCCCCATCGAGCCCCAGGCCCCGAACGTAGGGCAACGTCCCCAAAAAAGGCCGTCCTGTAAGCTCGCTCAACGTCCTGAGCCCCGGCGCAAGGACGGCCTCATCCCCCCGGAACTTGTTCACGATAAAGCCCCCCACGAGCGCCTGATCCTCCTCATCGAGGAGCGCGAGCGTCCCGTACAGGGAAGCGAAGAGGCCACCCCGGTCTATGTCCCCAACCACGACCACGGGCAGATCGGCCGCCCTTGCGAGGCCCATGTTCGCCAGGTCACCTGCCCTAAGGTTAATCTCCGCCGGACTCCCTGCCCCCTCACACACTACTACCTCGAACCTGCGCCTGAGGTCTTCGAGCGATTCGAGGACCACCGGCAAAAGCTCGCCCTTCATACTTTGGTAACCACGTGCGCTGGCCGTCGAGTAAGGCTTGCCGCGCAGGATCACCTGCGTCTGCCGCTCGGCGGAGGGTTTCAAGAGCACCGGGTTCATCGCGACCTCGGGTTCGACGCGAGCCGCGGCAGCCTGGGCGGCCTGGGCACGCCCGATCTCTGCCCCCTCCCTCGTCACGAACGAGTTCAGCGCCATATTCTGCGCCTTCAATGGAGCTACCTTGATACCCTCGCGGGTGAGCCAGCGACAAATACCTGCAACGATCACGCTCTTACCTGCGTCCGAGTGGGTACCGGTCACGAGCAGGGCGCCCTTCATGACATGCTCCTCGCAATTGTTAGCCCGCAGAGCGGCACGATCTGCTCGGTCATAAACGGTTTAGCTTCCCGAAAGCTCGCGACGGTTCGCACGCTCGCAGAGAAGCCCGAAGACTACTCCCAGACCTGCCCAGAAGACTAGCTGGGTACCCAAAGAGGAGAGTCGGAAGTTCCACAACAATCCAGAGGGGAACTCTCCAGGGTCCGGGGCAGCCGGGAGGGCCATAAATAGTATCCCGACGACCGCAACAACCCCCAAGCCTACCGCTAGCTGGCGGGTCGGGGCGCCTATTCCTTGCGCCCGGAGCGTACGGGCCGCGTACCACGCGACCAGCACCACGAGCAGCGAGAGCACAACCATACCTAAATAAGAAGCGGTGCGAGCTCCGATGGTCTCCGGATCGCCGACGGTAGGAGGATTAGCCGGATACTTCATGAAAGGGATCAAGAACGCTCCTGCGAAGACGACTCCCGCCAGAGACAAGCTACGGTACCACTCGCTCCCTATCACCAGACGGCCACGCAAGTGTGAGTACGCGATCCCGAACACTCCTCCAACGGCCACCCCGAAGAGACCCGTGGCGAAAAAGAGCCCTACCTTTTGGGTAGAGCGGCTAAAGAGCTCCTCGCCTTGTTGGAACTCCTCCCCTTCTTGTTGAGCAGCGGCAGCCGCCTCCTCGAGCTCGATGGCCCCATCTACGTAAGGCTCTCCAAGAATAAAGGCGAAGAGCCCCGCCAAAAGGCCCGCCAGCAACCCGGCCACCATCCCGCGGCGCAGGTAAGACACGTTCATTCTTTTGCCCCCCTAATGACAGGGGACGCCGAGCAGGTGACGCCCATCGTGGGCGAACTCGTGCAGGTAATCAGCCACCCCCGCCGCCTGCCCGAGCAAGGGTGCGAGCAACTCCCCGCTAGCCGAGAGCAAGACAAAAAGCACCGCCAGCAGGAGCGCTGCCGTCAGCCAGCTCCATAAGGATACCTCGCCCGGCGAGACGCGCTGTTCGAGAGAACCTTTCTCCACCAAAAGCCTCCTTCTCGGGGTCCGCGCCCCGTTCGGGTTTTAGGCGAAGAACCAGTCTCCTGACTCCCGGATCGCCACTCGCCCCACGCCTTCCTGCCGCTTTGGCGAAGCTTCGGCTTCTCCATCGGCAGTGGCTCTACTGCTGGGGCTCGCTCCCCGGTCACAGTGGCGGGACCGTGCCGGACTCTCACCGACTTCCTGGACCCCTCCGCCTTTTTCAACTCTCGGCAGCATAAACGTCCTCGTCCGGCGCGTCAACGACAAGAACCTGGCCGGAACACAACTCTAAAAAATAGGCAAAGCTTTGCACGGTACTTAGCGTGGTATAAAAGCGTCTCGCTCATGAACTGGATCGTGGACTTCATCCGAGCTATACCGGACTCGCCCCAGGGCTTGTTTGATTTTGTCACGGGACTGCTCCTCGCCCACGGTTATCTTGTCATCTTCCTGGGTGCAGCTCTCGACAACTTCGGTCTGCCGGCCTCGGGTGACGTGGTGATGTTTGCCGGGGTGGGTTCAACTGGTCAGTGCAACGCTCCGGGCCAGTGTAGCAGCCGGGGTGTAGTAGCCCAAAGTCTTGCGAGGCCTCACGTTGAGCTTGAGCGCGATGAGGTTGAGGTCGGCTTGATCGTACACTGAGAGGTC
>DATHAB010000178.1:0-6511 GCA_035296885.1 Rubrobacteraceae bacterium | reverse complement strand
GATCTCGACCTCGAAGAGGCACAACAAGAAATCTGAGGTCGGCGTAATACATCAGTTGGTGCACCAACCCACCAAACGACGGTAAACAGCGAGCAACTCTGCATGTGGAAATGTCGCTTGAATAAGCCGACAGCTAGCAACTAAACCGGCAACAAACGGACTGAGCAGTACTCAAAATTAGATTCCCCGCCTTAAGGGTGAGTTCGAGTCCCACCTCAGGCACTACAAAAAATCACAAAAGCACAAGTTGTCGGCACATCCCGCGCCTAGCACCTCCGCCTGCTTCCTCTTGAGCGGCCGAGTCTCATTCTTGGGCACCTTCGGCGGCTTCGCGAGGACGTTGAGGCAAAGTAGAACTAGAAAACCCGTTCATCGGGTTCACTAGCTGCTAAGCTGTGCGCTCGGGTCCGCAGAAGAAGCGAGGAGCGTCTGGTAGTGCTGGAGCTTATAGGAGCTATATTTTTAGGCATAGTGCAGGGGCTTACAGAGTTTCTGCCGGTCTCCAGCTCGGGGCATTTACTCCTCGGGCAATATTTTTTGGGGTTGGACCAGAATCGATTCGGGCTCTCTTTCGACGCAGCGGTACACACGGGCACCGTGCTTGCCGTAGTCTCGTTTTTCTGGCGGGACCTCCTGGGAATGTTGCGCGCCTTCTTGCGGTCTCTTAGAGGACCAGACCTTTTGGACACCCAACAACGCATGGCCTACCTGATACTGGTCGCAACCGTCCCGGCAGGCCTTATCGGGTTCTTTTTCGAGGATTTCTTCGCAACGGTTGTACGCTCGCCGTGGGTCGTCGTCGTCAATTTGGTGCTGGTGGGGGCGCTGTTTATGGTCGGCGAGGCAGTGGGGCTCAAGAGACGGCGGGCCTCAAAGTTGAGCATGGGGGAGGCGGTCGGGATAGGGCTCGCCCAAGCGGCGGCGCTCGTCCCCGGCATCTCCCGTTCCGGAGCAACCATCACCCTGGGGCTGTTCTTGGGCTTGCGCAGGGACGAGGCGGCCCGCTTCTCTTTCCTGATGAGCGTCCCCATCACCGCCGCCGCCGCGCTCTTGAGCCTCGGCGAGGCCACCGCCGAGGGGATAAGCGCTTACGAAGCGCTGCTCTTCGCGGCCGGGTGCATCTCCTCCGGCGTAGTGGGGTACCTCGCCATAAGGTTCCTCCTGAACTACCTCGCCGACCACTCCTTGCGCGCTTTCGCCTACTACCGGTTCGGCCTAGCCGCGGTCGTGGCCGTCCTGCTTATCTTGTTGTAGCTTTCAGCCAGTCAGCCGCCTCAAACATGAGGCTACTTTCGTGCCGCACAAAAGTAGCCTCACGCTGGGGGCCCTCCCGTAGGAGCGTGGCATCCGCGCGCAGTAGTTTCTCCCGAGATCTCTTTCTCAAGATGCCAACCGGTTGAGACGCTGGTTAGCCAATTTTTGACGAACGCAAACCAGTTTGGTACCTTGATCCACGCTATGTACACCCGAGCAACAGAGGCTCCCACCGGGGGGTACACGAACTTTCGACTCGTCGCCCGGCGATTTATTTAGGAGAAGCGTGCCGCCAAAAGGCGCAGCCACGTTTCTCCACCATCCAGGTTATGTGTGCCAGATCTCACGGGAGGTTCTCCACCAGATGTTTGCCCTTTTTAGCGGTTGCGTAAAAACCCTCGGCATTTCGGGGGTCGCGCGTGTTCGCTGAGGAAGGCGCTGCTGGTACCCCCAAGGAGCTAGAAGGCTTGCGGGCGGGCATAGACGCGGTGGACAAAGAGATAGTACGGCTCCTCGACGAACGGGCGCGGCTTGCGCGCCGGGTAGGACAGATAAAGCTCGAGGAAGGCCTGGAGGCCTACGCCCCGGCCAGGGAGCGCAAGGTGCTCGACCGGATCTCCTTCCTGAGTCAGGGGGACTTCCCCAAAACCGGCCTAGAGGCGGTATTCCGAGAGATAATCTCCTCCTCCATCTCCCTCGAAGCACCGCTGAAGGTCGCCTACTTTGGGCCCGAGGCCACCTTCACGCACGAGGCGGCGCGGCGGACCTTCGGGACGAGCGTCGAGTTTGAGCCGCACGCGACGGTCTCGGAGGTCTTTGCCCAGGTCGAGCGTGGCGAGGCCCAGCACGGGGTCGTGCCGGTGGAGAACTCGATGGAGGGGGCCGTGACCCATACTCTGGACGAGCTGATGGCGAGCCCCTTGAAGATCTGTGGCGAGGTATACCTCCCGATCTCCCAGAACCTGCTCTCTAGAGAGGAGAGCTTAGACTACATAAAGACCGTCTACTCCCATCCGATGGCCCTGGCCCAGGTGGCAACCTGGCTCAGGCACGAACTGCCACGCGCAACCCATGAGGAGGTCGATTCAACAGGGGAGGCTGCCCGGAGGGCAGCGCAGGAGCCGTGGGTGGGCGCCGTAGGGAGCACTTTGGCCGCAGAGGTTTATGGGCTTGAGGTCCTCGCCCGCGACATCCAGGATGCCCGGGCCAACACGACGCGTTTTATCGTGCTCGGGCGCTCGTGGGCAGGTCCCACGGGCCAGGACAAGACGAGCGTTGTCTTCTCGGTCAAGGACCGGCCCGGCATCTTAAAAGACGCGCTCTCGGCCTTCGCACAAGAGGGGATCAACCTGACGCGCATCGAGAGTCGGCCCAGTCGCCGGCGGATGTGGACGTACGTGTTCTTCGCGGACTTTCAGGGGCACCCCGAAGAGGAGCGGGTGGCGCGAGCGCTGGAAGCCCTCGAGGAATACTGCCCTTACGTCAGCCTTATCGGGGCCTACCCCGAAGCGCCGGGCGACACGTAGGTACGAAAACAAGTAAGAAACTCTAGGTTTCGCGCTCTGCTGGCCGAAAGGGCCTCCAGGATAAGCGAGAAGGGGTTAGGCCGTCGTATCCAAGCCGAGGAAGGTTTCCCACGCGTCGAGGAAGGGAATGCTTAGACCGTGTTCCGGTGGAGGAATCCGAAGCAACGCGGGTCGTCGAGATGATCCCCCGGCGTCGTAGGCGTATACGGCGTAATAGAACAGCAACGAAAGGAGAGATATGACTATAGCGCAACGCTTCGCCCAGATCTTCGGGGTCGTCTACTTACTGGTGGGTATACTAGGCTTCATCCCGGTCGCACCGTTTCTCGTGGGGGTTTTGCCTAACGTAATAGGTCCCTTCAACGGATTGTTGCTAGGCATATTCCCCGTCAACTGGCTCCACAACATAGCGCACATAGGGATCGGGGCGGCGGGGTTGGCGTCTTACAGGAGTCCCGTTGGGGCCAGGTCCTATGCCCTGGCAGTCGGGGTGCTCTACCTGGTGCTCTTCTTGCTGGGGTTGATCCTACCCAACTTCTTCAGACTTTTACCGCTCGGTGGCCCAGATCTCATCCTGCACATCCTAACCGCGCTGCTCGCCTTCGGGGCCTACTTCGCCTCGCCGGCGAGGGGCGGCGCTAGGGCCCGCGCTTAAAGACGCTCTTCCTGCCGCCCGGCCACCAGTTCCAGTCTCCCAAGACGCGCATGGTGGCCGGGACGAGCAAGACGCGTATGATCGTCGCGTCCACCAGGACGGCGACGGCGAGCCCCAAGCCAACCGCTTTGGTCGTGACGATGCCCGTAAAGGCGAACGCGCCCGTCACAACCACGATGATAGCCGCGGCCGAGGTTATGATGGCGGCGGTCGCCACCAGGCCCTTGGCGACGCTCGCGGCGTTCGACTCGCCGCTCTCGTAGGCCTCGCGGATACGCGAGAGCAAGAACACCTCGTAGTCCATCGAGACCCCAAAAATCGTGCAGAACATCAAGATAGGCAGCGTCGCGTCAACGAAGCCCAAGGGTGTAAAGCCCAAGATGCCCGAGAGGTTGCCGTCCTGAAAGACAAAGACCAGCGCCCCGAAGCTGGCGGTGAGGCTAAGGACGTTGACGATGACGGCTTTGAGCGGGATGAAGAACGAACGGAAGGTGAAGAAGAGGACAAGATAAGTCACGCCGAGCACGAAGGCGACCGCGTAGGGAACGTTCCCGTAGAGGTTGTAGATAAAGTCCTTCTGACCAGCCGAAAGACCGCCGACGAGAAAGCTCGTCCCTTTAGGAGCGTTCACGTCCCGCACCTCCTCCACCGTATCCCGGGCCTCCTCGACGTAGGGGCTGCTCTCGGTGACCGCCCGCAGGAGCGCCTTGTCGTCGCCAGCGGTGTAGGCGTTTAACGCGCTCTCCAGCTCCTCGGATTCCCGGGCCTCCGGGAGCGCGAGAAAGTTTGCAACACCTTCAGGCGTTACGGTACCGTCGGCGGAGACACCTTCGGGGAGTTGCGAGCCTAGCCCCTCGGCTCCTGGCGGGACCGTACCAATCCGTCCGCGCAAGCCCTCTAGCTGCTCCTCGGTTTCGGCGAGGCGTTCGGCGTACTCGCGAGCGGCTCCTTCGCCAACGGTGTAGATGCTCTCGACGCGCTCGACGCCTTCAACCTCCCCTATGCGCTCGTCGAGCTCGCGGATTTTATCGAGTCCCTGAGCGCTCAAGGGGTCGTCGGAGAGGGTCGCCACGACCTCCATCGGGGTCAGACTGGCGTAGTCGAAGTCTTCCCTCAAGATGTCGTCGCCGAGGCGCGACTCGTACTTGTTTGGCAGCACGCTCGCCTCGGGGACACCGACCCTCATGTGCGTCGCCGGGTATAGGAGGGCGAAGAGCAAAGCGCCGACGACCAACAGCACCAGCAGAGGACTGCGCATCACGAGCTCCGCGCTACTAGCCCAGAAGCCGCTGCCTGCACCTTCTCCGCGACGGCGCCGGACGGGGAAGGCGTTGATCTTGTGGCCGAGGATGGCGAGTACGGCCGGCAGGAGGGTCAGGGCGGCGGCAACAGAGACAAAGACCACGAGGGCGCCGGCGACCCCGATCGAGCGCATGAACATGTACGGGAAGAAAAGGAGGCCCATAAGGCCTATGAGCACGGCCGTGCCGGAGAAAAAGATGCTCCTCCCCGCCGTCTCGACCGTACGGGGTATCGCCTCCGAGACTGGGTGATCCTCCAGCTCCTCGCGAAAGCGGCTCACAGCGAAGAGGGCGTAGTCTATCCCAAGGCCTAGACCGAGCATGGTAGAGATGGTGAGGACGAAGACGGACAGGTCGTAAACGCCAGCGAGAAAGTAAAGGGAGGTAAGGGTCAAGGCGACGCTCGCACCCCCGATCAGGACCGGAACGCCTGCGGCCACGAGGCTTCCGAAAGCGATGACCAGGATCACGAGCGCCAGAGGAAACGCGTACTCCTCGGCCCGCCGGATGTCCTCGTTGCTCGCCTCCGTAATATCGAGATACACAGCCGGGGCCCCGGTGACGTAGGTCTTGAGCTCGTCGGTGCGCACCTTGTCTCGTACTTCGTCCACGAGGCCCTGCGCCTGTTCTAGAGGAGTATCGAAGCCGACGAGCGCGTAGCTTCTCTCGCCGCTCTCGGAGATAAACAAGGGGTCGTTCGTCTCCGAGTAGCTGGTTACGTTGCTCACCACGTCGAGCTCGCGGACCTCATCGAGGGCTGCGTCTTGCGCCTCCTGAAACTCCTGGCTCTGGGCGGAGAGGCCGTCGCCTTCGAAGACTACGCTGAGGGTCGCGGGCGAGACACCGAACTCTTCGAGCATGATCTCCTGCACCCTCTCGGCCTCGGAATCCGCGCCGTTGAAACCGCCGCCTTTAAGACGGTCAGAGAGGTTCGGGGCGAAGAAGGAACCTACCATTAAGAGGGTGCCCCAGGCGAGCACCAAGAACCAGCGGTAGCGATAGTCCAGACGGCCTAGAGCGTAGAAAAACCTCAAAGGGTGCTACAAACCTTTCTCAAAAGACTAACTTAAGCCTGCTTATGTTACCCAACACAAAGAATGGTTTTAGGTACTTCTATCACAGAATTACGCCCTCTAGGCAGAAGACAAGTGTCTCTTGGGCGTACGGGGCAGGCTTAAGGTGAGGGCAAGTCCAACGAGGGGCAGAGCACAGGCTACGAGCATCATCGTGGGCAGACCGTGGGCATCGGCGAGGGCGCCGAAAATGGGGGCTCCCACACCCCCGAGGCCGATAGAGAGCCCCATGGTGACGCCGGCAGCGACCCCGATTCTCCCGGGCAAATACTCCTGGCCCATCACCACGGTGACCCCAAAGGTGCCTATCATAGCAGCCCCGACGAGGGCGAGAAAGAACATCCCCGTCAAGGGGCCCGACAGGGTGAAGGCGTAGATCAGGGGCGATAGCACAAGCATCGAGCCCGCCAGTACGGTACGCCGCCCAAACCGGTCGGCGAGAGGTCCCCCGATAAGGGTCCCTACTCCCCCGGCGAAGAGCATCACCGAGAGGGCCGTATTCGCGAGAAGCGTCGAGGAGCCGAGCACCCGTACGTAGTACTCCGCGACGAACGTGATGAGTCCAAAATGCACGAACGAGCGCACGGTGACGGCGCCGATCATACGCACAAAGGGACCCCACTGCTCCGTCGCCCTTGCGCCGCTTCTATCGCTAGCCTTCACCGTTTCGGGCTGGAACGAGAGAAGGCGGGGCAGTTCGTG
>DATHAB010000177.1:0-14933 GCA_035296885.1 Rubrobacteraceae bacterium | reverse complement strand
ACGGTGGGCGAGAAGCAAGTAGCGGAAGACGCCGTAGACCACGATCGGTATGCTCACCATCATGTACGAGCGGTTGTAGGCGAAAAAGGTGTACATGGTGTACGCGATGATCGTCGCCGCCACCATGATGTTCATCATCTGATCTAGCATCTCCACCGAGTAGTCGTTGAGGTTTTTCCGGTGCGTCACCGCCCCCTCCCCTAGAACAAACAGCTCATAGCGGCGCTTGGAGAAACCGAGGAAGAGCGTAAGAAGGCCCGTGCAGACGACGAGCCACGGCGAGATGTGCGCCCCGACCGCCTCCACCCCCGCTAAAGCCCGAATCACGAACCCCCCCGAGATGCTCATCACGTCGAGCACGGCTACATGCTTCAAAACCGGCGTGTACAAAGCCTGCAAGAGAAGATAGGCGAGCCCGCCCAGGCCTACTCCAAAACCTACGAAGAACGCGAGCGCCAACCCACAGGCGGCGAGCAGGACCGCATAAACTACCGCAACGCGGATCGAGATCTCGCCGCTCGCCACCGGCCTCAAGCGTTTTGTCGGATGCTTGCGGTCCTCCGCAACGTCCAGGACGTCGTTCGCAGCGTACACAGCCCCCGAAAGCGCGCAGAAGGCGACGAACGCCAATAGCACTGCTACCAGGCTTGACGCCTCTAGCGCCTCCCCCGAAAAGACCACCCCAGCCAGGACAAACCCGTTCTTCGTCCACTGCTTCGGCCTGGCGAGCCGGAGATAGGCCGCCGGAAACCCTACTGATCCGCCTGCTTCCATGAACGCGCTTTTTACCATAAATCGTTAAAAGAATTTACTTTAAAGCCCGAACACGCCTCGCAAGCTATAAAACTACGCAGAATCGGCCGCGCCTGGCCATCCCTTCCGATCCTTCTACTGGCATAATCTGCGCGTGCACGAGCCCGTACAGGCGAGCTTCATAGTAACTGGTCCCTCTCAGGAAAAGGTCTTCGCCGCTCTCTTAGACGTGGAGCGCTTCCCCGAGTGGGGCTCGGGACTGAGAGAAGCCCGGACGCTCGATGCGCCGGCGGACGGTTTGGCTCCTGGGACCTCTATTGAGCTTACCTTGAGCGCCGTCGGCATTGCACATCGGGTGCTCAGCACCGTGACCACCGTCGAACCCCCGCGTCTTCTCGAGTGGCGTTACACAGAGGGCGCCGCCGGCACGGGTGGGTGGGCCGTCGAAGACTTGGGGAGTGCTGTGAAGATGACCTTCCAGACTAGCTACGAGATAAATCCTCCCTGGCTCGACCAGCTAGCTAACCTTCCGTTCTTCAGGGGTGTTGTCGAGGAGCTACTGCGGCGCTCGATGCGCCGCTTCATAGAACACTTGAAGGAGGGTTAGATCTCTACGAGACGCTGCTAGAGATCCCGCTCCGCCTCTTCGTCTCTGGATTCCTCGTCTCTTTCAGGCAGGCGATCAGAGAGGGGTGAAGCCTCTAGCGCCTCCTCATGCGGGATTACCGGATTGACGAAGGAGGCGATAAGGATGCTTGCCTCGTACATGAGGATCATCGGAACGGCCATAAGGATCATGCTGAACGGGTCCTGTCCTGGCGTCAGTGCGGCGGCCAGGACCGTGTTGAGCACGATCGCATGCTTCCGGTACTGCCTCAAGAGCGGAGCATTTACCAGCCCAAGCTTCGCCCCCACGTAAGTCGCCGCTGGCAGCTCGAAGACTATACCGAAGGCGAGCAAGAATCGCGTGACGAACGCCAGGTAAGTGTCGGCCGTGATGATCTGTTCGTAGCGGTCGGTGGCGTAGCTGAGCAAGAACTCGAGCCCTATCGGCAACACCGCATAGTACCCAAAGGCTACCCCCGCCAGAAACAGCGAGGAAGACAAGGCGATCAAGACGTACGTGAACGCCCGTCCGACCTCTCCTACCGCCGGCGCGACAAAGGCCCAGGCCTGGTAGATAAGCATCGGGAGCGTCAACAAGAACGCCGCATACAGGGTCAGCTTTATGTCCGTGATGAGCGGCGAGGTGACGGCCGTGAACTTGAGGGTTTCGAGCCCCGAGGGCGCAAGCAACCACTCGTAGATCTGGGCCCGGAAAAACCATGCGACGACCCCAACCACAATAAAGATCACCCCAACCCTGAAGATCCTGGAGCGAAGCTCCTCGAGGTGTTCTATAAGGGTCATCCGCGCTTCGTCGCGCGGACGGGTGGGTAGCCGGAGACGCCGCTCGGCCATCTAAAGCTTTATAAACCTAGCGCTTCTGCTCGGCCCGCTCGGCGCGAGCAGCCACTTCCTGCGTGCGGGCATTGTTGGTATCCTCGCCGGCTCCCGCCGTCAGCTCCTCACCCTTCTTTTCTTCGCGCAGCACCTCGTCCTCGCCCTCACCGCGAGTACCCCTCTTGAACTCCCTGATGCCTGTTCCTAAGCCCCTTGCGAGCTCGGGGATGCGCTTCGCCCCGAAAAGGAGCAAGACGATTGCCAGCAAGATTATCAGCTCTGTCCCCCCGATACTGGGGATGACCGGAATTAGAGCCATATCTACAAACCCTCCTAACCCGATAGCTTCTCGAACCTGCAACCCATTATACGACTACTAAAAGGCATAGATCACTTCTTGGCGCTTTTCTCTGCGCCGCCGGTAGTCTCCCCGCCTTTAAGTAGTGTGTCAATCCGCTCCTTGACAGCATCGGCCTGATCTCCCTCAGGCTCGAGCTTTAGGAAGCCGTTCCAGTACTGGATCGCCCGACCCTTCTCGCCGGCCTGCTCGTAGGCCTGCCCTGCGAGGAGATATGGCTGGGGCTTCCTCTCTTGGATCTCTGTCGCTGCGGCGTAGGCATCCCCGGCCTGCTTATACGCGGCCTTGCGCTCATCTTCATCCGCCGTGCCTTGCGCCTTTCGGTCGTAAGCCTGGCCAAGGTAGAGCGGGATAACGGAATCATCAGGAGCAACCTCGCGGCCCTTCTCCAGAACCTCCACCGCCCTGTCCGTCTGGCCCTCCTGAAGGTATAGGGCGCCGAGACGCTTGATAGCCCTTGGGTTCTCCGGATCCTCTTCGAGGGCTTGCTCGGCCTGGACTACCTGCTCATCCGTGGCGGTTGTCTGCTCTTCCTGCGCTCCGGATCCGCCGCCGAATAAGTCCAAGATGCTGATGTTCACCTCTGAGCCGACGCCCATAAAGAGAAACGAGCCGATAAAGACTACTGCCAGCGCGATGGCGCCCAGGCGGGTCCAGAACGTGATCTTATCTCGGTCGAGCATCATGGTGGGTTTTCTTCTCCTGTGGCTCTTCTACTGCGGGCCGAGCCGATTGTATACCAGCTCCCCACCGACCACAGTCCCCACCACCCCGCCGCCCGCCGCGGCCTCCAGGATCCCAAGCTCAAGGTCTTCGACGGCTTCACTGGGTGACGCCTCAACAACCGCGAGGTCCGCCCACTTTCCGACGTCGATACTCCCTATCTCCTCCTCCAGTCCTAGGGCCCGCGCCCCCTCTAGAGTAGCGAGCCTCAAACCCATCTGCCCATCGAAACCGTATAACCTCATCGCAAAGAGCGTCTCCTCGAAGAGGTTTAGGCTCGCGGTGCTCCAGAGGCCGTCCGTCCCCATTCCGACCCGGATGCCGCGCTCGAGCATCCTGGGCACGGGTGAGACGCCGCATCCCAAATACTCGTTTGACCGGGGGCAGACGGCGGCTGCTACGCCCGTCCTCGTCAGGATCTCGATATCCTCCTCCGAGACCCCTGTAGCCAGGTGCGCCGCGATGGTGTTAGGCGCGAGCAGCTCGGTTCTTTCGGCGTACTTGACTGGCGAAAGGCCCACCCCACCCCAGTCGGCCCGCATCCCAAAGACCTCGAAGACGCTCTCCAGTCCCCCGGTCCCCTCCCGAACGAACTCAACCTCCTCCGGGCTCTCGGAGAGGTGTATAGAGAGCCTATCCCCCCTCTCCCGCGCCCGTGTAGCCGCAAGCCGCGACGACTCCGGGTCCACCGTATACGGTGCGTGAACGCTCACCTCCACGCTTACCCGCGGGGGCAGCCCTTCGCGCAAGGAGAACAGCGTCTCTTCGTAAGAGTCCACCGCCTCCTCGGCCGTATCGGAATCGAACGGGAAGAACTCCGCAAAGACGATCCCAGCAAGCCCGGACTCCGCGAGCGCAAACAAGCAATCCCCATACGGTGAGGAGTCGGTTATAAAGGTCGTGCCGGATTCTAGAGCCTCCCGGGCGGAGCCTCTCGCCGCCTCGGACAGCCAAGTGTCCCTCTCGGGAAGCCGAGCGACCAGCTCCGTCACCCAGCGCGAGAAGGACCCACCCGGCGGCTCATTGCCCCTGAGGAAGCCGAGGTGGGCGTGGGTGTTTACCGCCCCAGGGATTATGGTGTGGCGGGGGAAGTAACACGCCTCAACGCCCGGATTGTCGCGCCCGATCTCCGAGAGCGTGCCTACAGCAGCGATACGCCCATCTTCTACGAGGAGGGCGCCATCCCTTATCGGCGGCCTGGAGCCGGGAAAAACAAGGCCTGCCGCGAAGATCGCCGGCTGCGCGGTAGGTTTCTCGGCCAACTAGATATCCTCGACGGAGATGTCAGGCTCTAGAACCCTATCGTAAAGCGTGGTCCGCTTGGCCGGCCTGAAGCCACTCCGCTCGATGACGCTGCGGAGCTCTTCCTCGGTGGTGCAGTAGCTGGCGCCGGCTTCCTTCACGACGTTCTCCTCGATCATTATGGAGCCCATGTCGTTGCATCCAGCGTGTAAAGCGATAGAAGCGGTCTTCATCGGCTGGGTTACCCACGAGGCCTGGATGTTCGCCACGTTGTCGAGGACGATGCGGCTTATCGCAGTCGTCTTCAGGTAGTCCAGAGAAGACGCTTTCTTAAAGGCCGGGCGCTTTTTAAAGTAGGTCGTGTTCTCCGGCTGGAAGGTCCAGCCGATAAACGCCGTAAAGCCTCCGGTCTTTGCCTGGAGTTCCCGGATGCGCAAGAGGTGCTCGATCCTCTCCTGGTAGGACTCGTCTATCCCGAACATCATGGTAGCCGTGGACTTCATTCCTAAAGAGTGCCAGGTCTCCATCACCTCGAGCCAGGCTGTGGTCGAGTTCTTGGCCGGGGCGATCCGGCCGCGCGTCTCGTCCGTCAGGATCTCCGCCCCGCCTCCGGGGATGCTCATGAGCCCGGCCTTCTTCAGCTCCTTTAATGTGTCCTCCAAAGAGAGCCGGCTCTTGTCGACGAGGTGCCAAATCTCCGCCGGAGAGAGGGCATGCACCTGCACCTGCGGAAACTCCTGGCGGATCGCCCGGAAGAGGTCTGTGGTGTACTCCATCCCAATGTGCGGGTGCAATCCCCCCTGCATAAGGATGCCGGTTCCACCAAGGTCTACGGTCTCCTGTACTTTCTGCAAGACCTGCTCGACGGTCAAAACGTAGCCGTCACCCTTCTCGGCCTGCCGCTTGGTTCGGTAGAAAGCGCAGAATGAACAGGCGACCCAGCAAACGTTCGTGTAGTTGATGTTCCGGTCTACGATGTAGGTGACAATGTCGTTCGGGTGAAGCCTGCGCCGGATCTCGTCCGCCTCCGTCGCGAGTTCCAGGAAGTCTCGCTCAAAGAGCTTCGCGAGCTCTCCCTTGGCCTCCTTACTCTCAAGGCCCGAATCCAACACACCCTTCTCTAGCAACGCGCCCGTCATGCGCTCACCCTCTCACCGTAGACCTCGGGGGCCAAAAGCCCCCACTCCGTCAGGTAACGTTCCAAACCCTCTTCTTCGCGCGCCCCAACCCGATAGACGATACAGGAGGCAAAGTAGGTCTCGAGATCCTCTTTCGTAGCCGGAGCCCCGCGCAGGAGCGCCTGTTCGACGACCGCTGCGAGGTTTTCTTCCGCCCACGAGACCGCCCGCGCCACCCGGTCCGCCCAGAACGCGTACCGCGCAGGATTCCCACGCGAAGCCCACACCGCGTAGACTATCGGTAGCCCGGTAAAGCGCTCCCACGCCTCCCCGAGGTCGTAAACGTCCACGCCTTCAAGGCGGCGGACCTGGAGCGCCACATCGCCTATAAACAGCGTCGCGTCGTACCCGGCGAGCGCCCGCTCGGGAAGCGTCGAGACCACCTCGTAGCGGGGTGAGGCGCCGCGCATACGTTCCAGCAAAATCCTGACGAGTACCTGGCTAGTCGCAGACTCGCTGGTGAGCGCTACCCTTCGCACCCGCGAAAGGGATTGGTCCCATTGGTGGTCCCCGCGAGCAGCGAGCAGCACGCTCATGACCGCGCCGTCCGAGGCTATCCCGTAGCCCGGTATCCGGCAGAGCTGGTCGCGGTTGAGCGCCCAGCTCGCCGACGAGACGAGCCCGAGCTCCACTTCGCCCGAGAGGAGCGCCGCGTTCACCTCAACTGGCGTCCCGCCGACTAGATCTACCCCTTCCAGGCCGCCGGTAGCTTCGAGGCCGAGCCTCAAAGGAAGGCAGTTCAGGTAATCTATGAAGCCAACCCGGATCATCTCAGTACTCGCGCACCACGTTGAATTCGGTGTCGCGCTCTAGCGGAACACGACCTGCTTCCCGAATCATCTGCGCGAAGTGGCTCTTGGTCATCGCGCCCTCGACATGCTCGCCGCCCGCAGCGCCGATGATCTCCTCGTCTACCATGATCGTGCCGTCAAGGTCGTCCGCTCCGAACGAGAGCCCAACCTGCGCGACCTCGGGCGTCTCCGTGACCCAGTAGGCCATGATGTGCGGGATGTTATCAAGCAATAGCCGACCGATGGCGAGGTGCTTTAGGTCACCGGCCCCGGTCGAGCGCGGCAGGTGCTTGAGGCGGGTATTCTCCGGATGGAAGGCGAGCGGGATAAAGGTGCGAAAACCTGCAGTCCTGTCCTGAAGCCCCCGCAGCTTGAGCATGTGGTCGACCTTACTCTCCGGTGTCTCTATGTGGCCGTAGAGCATCGTGGAATTGGTCTTCATCCCCATCTCATGTGCCGTCTCGTGGACCTCAAGCCACCGTTCGCCGGTGCATTTGGTCCGGCATATGGTCCGGCGAACCTCCCAATCAAAGATCTCCGCCCCACCCCCGGGCAGGCTCCCTAAACCCGCTTCGCGCAACTCCCCCAGGACCTGACGTACGCTCTTCCCGGAGAGGTGGGTGAACGCGTCGATCTCGACCCCCGTCCAGGCCTTGATGTGTATCTCAGGGTAAGCCTTGTGTAGCTCCCGGACGATATCCAGGTACACGTCGAAGCCCCAGTCAGGATGCACGCCGCCGACAATGTGGAACTCGGAGACCCCTCTGAGGTCCACCTTCGAGAGTTCGTGTAAGGTCTTCTCTGCCGGCCACTCGTAGCCCTGCTCGTCGCCCTTACTAACCCTGAACGCACAAAAGCGGCAACGGTACATGCAGATGTTCGTCGGGTAGAGCCGGTACTTGTGCGAAAAGTAGGCCTTGTCGCCGTGGAGCCGCTCCCTGACCAGGTTAGCGAGCCGGCCCATCTCGGTTACGTTGTTCGACTCGAAGAGCCTCAAGCCGTCCTCGAAGGAGAGTCTCCCCCCCGCTATAACCTTCTCCCGGATCTCCGATAGGTCCGCCGGCGCTCCGATCTTAAGCATGCCTACCCACCACCTCGCTAGCTATCGCTTCCAGGACTACGCGCTCCGCTCTGTCGGGCAAGAGCGTCAGACCCTCTATCGCCGCCTCAACCTTCCCCGACGCCCAGGCCTCGGTCCTTTTTATCGCGTTCGTCGCCAAGACCGCCTCTATACCGGCTTCCAAAAGCTCTGGAGTAGGATTAGGGGTCTCGAGCACCCGCCTTATCACCGCCGCATCACCTTCCTTGAGGGCGAAGATAATCGGGAGCGTCACGGTACCCTCGGCGAGATCCGTGCCCACGCCCTTACCCATCAGGCCCGGCTTACCTATTAGGTCCATCACGTCGTCTGACATCTGAAACGCAAGCCCCAAAGCCTGCCCGTAAGTTGAGAGAGCGTCTATCTGCCTGAGCGAGAGACCGCCTAAAGTACCCCCCGCCACACACGCCGCCCTAAAAAGGCCAGCAGTCTTCATCCGGATGTGCTCCAGGTACGCCTCGACCTCTACCTGGCCGCCCGAGGAGCGGTACTGCTCCAACTCGCCCGCCGCCAGGCCCATCGCCGACTCGGCGAAGGTCCGTACCAACCTTGGGTCCTCAATCTTCGCCAGGCCGTTGAACGCCTCGGAAAAGAGGTAATCCCCGGTCGCAACGGCGATCTCGCGTCCATAGTTGGCAACGGTCGTCGGCTGCCCGCGTCGGCTCTCCGCTTTATCAACTACATCGTCATGTACGAGCGTCGCCGCGTGTAGAACCTCAACGGTCGCAGACGCCACAAGCAGCGCCTCCTCCTCTGGTTCGCCCATCTGAGCGCTCAAGATCATCAAGATCGGGCGCAGCCTCTTGCCACCCACGGTGAGCGCTTGTAGCGTCGGCTCGACAAGCCTCTCCGAGGCCCCGTAGGCAACCTCGACGAGCAGGCCCTCAACCCTCGCCAGGACCTCAGAGACCCCACCAGGAAGCGCTGCATGAAAGCTGCGGACGCTTTCAGCCAGGTTTCGTTCCAACGTGGAGTGTGACGATGCCACCAGCGTATCCTCGCCATGTAACGTTTTGTAGTCCACTACGCCTCATTATGTCACTTAACTCGCCAGGTGCTACGAACTCTTTCACTGATTCCGGAAGGTATGAATAAGCCCAGCTATCCCCCGATACCCTGGCGCCAAGCTGGGGTACGACGCGATCGAACCAAAGCCCGTAAAAGGTGCTAAAGAAATACCCCTTCGGCCGCGCTATCTCCAGGCAGACGACCCACCCTCCCGGTCTCACCACCCGGGCCATCTCAGAGAAGAGCGCGCTGAGATCCGGTATATTTCGCGCGCCATAGGCTATAGTGGCAGCGTCGAACGAACCACTTTCGACGCCTTCGAGGTTCGTCGCCTCCCCGAGCCGGTACTCAACGTTCGGTAGGGGCTTCTTCTTTGCAGCCCTCAGCATCTCAGGGGAGAAGTCCACCCCTAGCACGTACCCCTCTCCCCCGACCCTCTTCGCGAGGTCCCGTGTCAGGCTCCCCGTCCCACACGCAAGGTCCAGGGCTCGTTCTCCGGGCCGCAGCCCGCTCTCTCGTACCGCCTTCTTGTTCCAGATTCGATGCAGCCCCGCAGACATGAGGTTATTCAGAAGCTCATAGGAACCGGCAATTCGATCGAACATCTCCTGAACGAGCCGCGCCCGCTCCTCGCCGGTTGGCAAGCCACCCGCCTTTACCGGCCCCTTATCCACGCCGCTTATGTCCCCACCTCTCGACCAGTTCGTGTCCAACATTCATAATGTCGAGGACCTTTCCGACAACGAAATCTACGAGATCTTCCAGTGTCTGTGGGTGGTTGTAGAAACCTGGCGCCGCCGAGACCACGATCCCTCCAGCCTCCGTAATCGACGTCATGTTCCTCAAGTGCACGAGGCTGTAAGGCATCTCGCGCTCCAAAATCACGAGCCGCTTGCGCTCCTTTAGGGCGACATCCGCCACCCGATGAAGGAGGTTTGTGCCGGTGCCGTTGGCGATATTTCCCAAAGTAGCGACGCTCGCGGGTACTATAACCGTAGCGTCCGGCACGCTCGTCCCGCTCGCCGGAGGTGCAAAGAGGTCATCTGGAGCGTACCGTTTTACCCCGTACGCCTCGGCCAACTTCCTTGTCGAAAGCCCGCCCATCTCGTAGGCGAGGACCTTCTCCCCCATCTCCGAAGCGCAGACCTCCACGTACACGTTATTGTCGACGAGGGCTTCTATGAGACGCACCACGTACGGGGCCCCACTCGCACCGGTGATGCCGACGAAGGCGCTTTCTATGGCCACTAGTTGACCACTCGGTCGAGGAGCACGAAGGCGAAGAAGATCAGACTAATAACCCCGTTCATCGTAAAGAACGCCACATCGACCTTCGAGAGGTCGTCTTTGCTCACCAGCGACTGCTCGTAAAAAAGAAGCCCCGCCACCACCACGACCCCAAGATAGTAAACAACCCCTAAGCCCGCCGCCACCCCAAACGCGACGAGGAACGCCACGCTCAAGGCGTGCCAGAGGCGCGAGACGACGAGCGCCGACCCTATCCCAAAGCGGACCGGCAGAGAGTTAACCCTATTCTCGAGGTCGAAGTCCCGGTCGAGGAGGGCGTAGACCACATCGAACCCGGCGACCCAGAGCGCCGCCCCCGCCCAGATAAGAGCCGGAGTCCAGGAGACGTCCCCAGTCACCGCTACCCACGCCGCACCCGGCGCAAGACCGTTCGCGACGCCTAACGCTAGATGGCAAAGCCAGGTAAAGCGTTTAGTATAGGGATAGATTACGAACCCCAACACCACAAGCGGCCAGAGGACGCGCGTAATCGGTGCGAGAAACAAGGTCGCAAGGACGAGCAGGGCAACCGCCGCACCGGTAAAAACCCACGCTTCGCGTAACCCCACAAGGCCCTTGGGGATGGCACGATTGGCGGTGCGGGGGTTTATGGCGTCCATCTTCGCGTCAATGATGCGGTTGAGGGTCATCCCCGCGGTGCGGGCGCCGATCATGGCGACCGTGATCCAGAAGAGGTGAGAGAAGCTGAACGGTACGGGGGCGGCGAGCATCCCAGCGTAGGCGAACGGCAAGGCGAAGACGGTATGCTCCCACTTGATCATCTCCAGGAGGACAAGCAGCTTGTTGGCCGTAGTGCTAGCCGAGGGGGATGCCATACCGCTCCCACTTCTCGTCGACAAGCTTTTTGATGTCGTCGCTCATCACAATCTTCTTCGGCCACTCGCGGGTGAAGCCCTCCTCGGGCCACTTCTGTGTGGCGTCCACGATCATCTTCGACCCATAGGAGAACTCCCGGCTCGAGTGGTCGAGCACGTCTATCGGTCCGGGGAGCATCCTTATGTCCCGTTCGGGGTCTATATTGTTCAACGTCACCCACCAGGCTTCTTTTACATCCTCTACGTTTACGTCCGACTCAAGGACGACGATCATCTTCGCTAAAGACATTAGCCCGAGCCCCAGCATCCCGGCTCCAACCTTGAAAGCGTGCCCCGGATACTGCTTGTCTATCGAGACGAAGACCAGGTTGTGAAAGATGCCTTCGGGGGGCATGTGGTAGTTAACTACCTCCGGCAGCATCAGGCGCGTAAGCGGTAGGAAGATGCGCTCCGTCGCGTACCCGAGCCAGGCGTCCTCCATCGGCGGCCGGCCTACGATCGTCGAGGGGTAGATGGCGTTGCGGCGCATAGTCACGGCGGTAACGTGCATCGCCGGGTAGTAGTCTGCGAGCGAGTAGAAGCCGGTGTGATCCCCGAACGGGCCTTCAAGCGTCAGCGGCTCCTCGGGGTCGGTATAACCCTCGATGACGATCTCCGCTTCAGCCGGGACCTCAAGGTCGCTGGTGAGGCACTTGACGAGCTTCACGGGCTCCTTGCGCAAAAAACCGGCGAAGACGAACTCGCTAATGCCGGGCGGCAAGGGCGCCGAGGCCGAGTAGATCGTGGCCGGGTCACCTCCAAGTGTTACCGCCACCGGCAACTTCTGGCCCAGCTTCTTTGCCTTCTCGAAGTGGGCGGCGCCGGTCTTGTGGCGCTGCCAGTGGAGCCCTACGGTCCTCTTGTCAAAGCGCTGGACACGGTACATACCGGCGTTCCTCTCACCGGTCTCCGGGTCCTGGGTATGAACCATGGTGAGGGTTACAAAGGGGCCACCGTCTTCCGGCCAGGCGGTCTGAACCGGGAGACGTTCGAGATCTACCTCGTCGCCGCGGTAGACGATCTCCTGGCACGGCGCCCTACCCGTCGTGCGCGGAGGGAACTTGGAGATCTCGCGAAGGCGTGGCAGGAGCTGGAGCTTAGCCATAAACCCCTTGCCGGGTCCTTTCGTCAGCTCTAAAAGCTCCTCTATACGTTGTGCGACCTCGTTTAGGTCTGCAACACCTAGGGCGCTCGCCATGCGCTTCTTCGAACCGAAGCCGTTGATGAGGAGCGGATGGTCGCTATCTTTTACGTTATGGAAGAGGAGGGCGGGGCCGGTACGCTTCATGACGCGGTCGGCTATCTCGGTGATCTCGAACTTCGCGCTCACCGGCTCGCGCACGTCCACGAGCTCACCCTCTTTGCGCAAAAGGTCTACGAACTCCTGCAGGTTATTCGCCGGCACCATTAACCTCCTCTATCGCGGCCCGGATGCGAGCCTCGGAACGCTCCTCGGTCTCAGCGGAGATGATAGCGAGGAGCTGTGCCAGGTGCGGAGTCCAGAGCTCTATGGAGACCGTGTTGCCCCGCGAGATCTCGCCCGCCCCATCCCGGATCATGTGGCTCGCTACCCCGACGAACCGCGGTTCGTCCAACCTTGCTATCGTCTCGACCGCCCAAGCATAAGCGTTGTCCCCGACGAGTATCGCCTCATCAGTCGCCACCCCGGTCGCGTAGTGTGCCCCGAACCCCTCTTGCAGGTATCCTAAAGCCTTGGCGACGATTTTGCTCCGGTAGTCCTTCGTATCGGTAAAGCCTTTCGCGGCACGCAGAAAGACCTCCTTAAGTGAAACCTCCGGTGTCCGACGAACAGCCTCCATCAGCTCTAGCTCTGCCCCACACCCGCGGGGGCCCGTGTAAACCACTCCCGGGCCGCCTCGAAAGTCTGGTAGAGATCCTCCTCGGAGTGGGCGGCGGAGATGAAGCCGGCTTCGTATTGGCTCGGGGCCAGGTAAACCCCACGCCCGAGCATATGCCAGAAGAAGTCCTTGAACGCCTCCGCCTCCGAACGGGCGGCGGATTCGAAGTCCGTCACCGGCCCCTCGGTGAAGAAGATGCTCATCATCGAGCCAATCTGGTTTATGGTAAAGGGCACGTCGCCCTCGCTCGCAACCTCGTGCATCCCCCGCCGCCAGCGTTCGCCTAAAGCGTCAAGCCTCTCATAGAAGCCAGGCTCGCCCGTCGCTCGCAGCGTGGCAAGGCCAGCGGTCATCGCGAGCGGGTTACCGGAGAGGGTGCCAGCCTGGTAGATCGGCCCTGAAGGAGCAACCTGCTCCAGGATCTCGCGCTTGCCACCGAACGCCCCGACCGGAAGCCCACCCCCGATTATTTTGCCGAGGCAGGTCATGTCCGGTATAACGCCGTAATGCTCCTGGGCGCCGCCGCGGGCGAGCCTGAAGCCCGTCATCACCTCGTCGAAGATGAGTATCGTACCGTACGCCTGCGTGATCTCGCGCAGCCCCTCGAGGTATCCCGGTAGAGGCGGCACGCACCCCACGTTCCCGCACACCGGCTCCAGGATTACGGCAGCCATCTCTTCGCCCCGCTCCTCGAAGAGCCTCTTTACAGCCTCTAAATCGTTGTATGGCAGTACGGCCGTGTCCTTTGCAGCTCCTTTGGTCACGCCGGGACTATCGGGGAGACCCAAAGTTGCTACCCCTGAGCCCGCCGCGACGAGCAGAGCGTCGCCGTGGCCGTGGTAGTTGCCTTCGAACTTGAGGATGCCCTCGCGCCCCGTGTACCCACGGGCAATCCGGATGGCGCTCATCGTGGCCTCGGTGCCGGAGTTGGTCATCCGGATCATCTCCATCGAAGGTACAGCCTCGCAGACGAACTCGGCGAGTTCGACCTCGAGCTCCGTAGGCGCCCCGAATGTGGTTCCGTGTCGCACCGCCTTCTCCAACGCTTCGACCACGTCCGGATGGGCGTGGCCGAGGATAAGGGGACCGTAGCTCATGACGTAGTCTACATAGGAGTTGCCGTCCACATCAAAGATCTGCGAGCCCTGACCGCGCTCCACAAATACCGGGTCGCCCCCCACGGAGCGGAAGGCCCTAACCGGGCTATTGACCCCCCCGGGGAGACGATGCATCGCCCGTTCCATCAGCCTCACGGAGCGATCCATTGCTAGCCTCTCCCTGGCGTTCGTGCTTCTACCGTGCAATGGACGCGTCCTCTTCCGTATCGTTTCATGTATTTTAAGTTGAAGCGCGCCCCGCAGCGGTGATAGCGCTTACCCAACCCTTTGCCGGGCTACCTTACTGGAGCCAGTGAGCGGTGTCTAGAGTGTAGTCGCTCATAATAATCTCCGCCCTTGCCTGTTACGCCTCCAAGCCGCCGCACCAAGCGTAACGTCTAGCCGCTCGTGGCCATTGATATGTACGTCTCCGGGTTTTAAAGGGAAGAACCCAGAGAGAAATGGCTTTGTTTCGTAAAACGTAACAGAGATGTACAACCCCCGAAGCACTCCCCCTCTTCACGCACCACCTTCACGAGGATACACACCTGTTGCCGTTTTGGGTGAGCAGTCTCGTTCTGAGAGCCTACCTCGTGACAGGTTGGCAGCGAAGATACCTTCACCGTAAGAGCTGCCCGAGTGTCACGCGAGCCATTGAACACAAAGCGAGCACGGTCGGGTTAGCTCTACCTGCTTCTGGCGTCGCCGGGCTCTCCGGCGAGGGCCACCACCGATACTACCGCGCAGAATCAACAAGCCCCTCTTAACAAAGGAGCAAACTACTTCTCGTCTACTAGCTCGGAAGGATCGACGTCTAGCGCCTCAGCGAGCCGAATGATTGTAGAAAAGCGTGGCTCTACTTCGTCGTTCTCTATTTTGGATAGCGCCTTTTGTGAGATACCAGCCTCCCTGGCGAGTTGTTCCTGCGTCCAAAACCTCGCAACCCTTTTGGCCCTGACGCCTCGTCCGATTCTCACGCCTACCATTGTAGACACCCTGTTACTTGTAGATGAACTCTACCTAACTTCAAGGTGTTAAAGGTAATAAGAACGTAAAATTAAAGTATTGAAGAGGTAAAATAAAGGTAGTAAAATACAGGTACCAAAGCACAATAAGGCCCCGCGGGACCGCCATCCCAACGGAGCCTAGACCAAGGAAAGGAGTCTTCCTTGATCTCCACGGCAAGTGTACACGAGGAACGTTCCGTTCCTCCCTACGCT
>DATHAB010000176.1:0-3093 GCA_035296885.1 Rubrobacteraceae bacterium | reverse complement strand
TAAGGGCCAGGAGGGCCTCTTCACCGGCTCGTTGCGACAAACGGGCGACCGTCCCGCCCTTCTCTTGGGTATCACAATCATCTCCTCCTCTGCGCCTACCTCGAGCCGGTGCAACCTGTTCCTAAGCCCCACACCTACACGCCCCTCTCTTCGACCACACGCCAGGCTTCGGCGAGTGACCCGTGTATCTCCGCGACGCCTTCCTCGTCGGGTTCCAACCCCAGACGCTCTGCTCGTTGCCTCAGCTCCTCTACTCGTCCGACGGCCTCCTCCCCCGGCCCCTCCTGGAGGTCGCAGCGATGATCTTCTCTGCTGCCACTCCCATGCGCTCGGTGCAAAAGGCTGCGAAACCGCTCCAAAGGGTCAAGGCCTCCCTCGCGAGCTCGCGCTCCATCCGGTCCATGATCTCCGGCAGAAGCTCCCCATACTTCTCTAGCTTCCAGTCGAGGTCCTCCATACCTCGTCCCACGGCTGGGTCCTCCTCGGCCCCCTCGGGCTTCTCGGCGTCCATCTCGGGCCACGCGGGAGGACGTCCCACCTTGCCCGCATCTGCCCACGTCCTCAGGCTACCGAGGTGGTGGCCTATGAAGTAGGACTCCGTGGCGACGCTGCGGCTCAGGGTTTGGGCGTAGGGCACGAGCTGGCGGAAGGCGTCGATCATCTGGAGCCTGGAGAGGAGGTTCTCCAAGGGGATGAACACGCGCAGGGTTATGTCCATCGCCCCGACCCAACGCCCTGCGAAGGCCCGGTCGTTCATCCTGTAGGAGAGCTTCGGGCAGGAGCCCACGAGCCGCTCCGATTCGACCGTATCGCCGCGGGCCATTGCCAGGACGTCCAGCCTGAAGCGCTCCTCCAGCGTAAGCCGATCGTAAAGGCGACCCAACCCTTTCTTGCCACTCATCTGCTGCTCCGCGTCTTTAGCACTACCTCAAGCGCCTCTAGCCGGGCCTCGAGCTCCTCGGTTTCCTTGATCTTGCGCTCCAACTCTAGAAGCCGGGCCTGGCTGTTGATTATCTGGTTGACCGCGGTTGCCGCTCCCCGCTCCACCTCGCCAGAGAGGACATCCGCGGCGAGCTTCTTTAGCTGCGCTTTGAGCCCTGCTATCTCGGCGTTGGCCTTGCTCCGTCCGCCTCTTGAGGCGTTGCGGCGGCGCTCCGCGGCGCGCTTGGGGTCGTGGCTGTAGCAATAGCTTTGCGATGCCCCTACTATGCGCTCGCAGGGGCTACCGTCTTCCTTTCTACCGGCACATCTGGGCATTAACTATGACCCCCCTCCCCCCTCGTTATTGTGCGTGATGGCTTCATGTCCGCGGGCAACTCACAGCGTAGCCACCAACCCGCACGGGACCTTGTAAATCCGCGCTCTACTTCTTGCTCGAGGTGTGAGGTAGAGCGTTTATTGCCCACGGTCTCTGCTATCGTCATCCATCCAAGTCCTTTCACTTGACTAACTGACGACGGTGAGTCTACCGCACGAACGTGATACGTGTAGCATGTTGCGCGTGAGCGTAGAGCGGGTTGACGAGCGCTCCCGTCATCATTGCGATAAGGGACCTTTAGAGTCTGGGCCGGACCCTAAAGGAGGAGGTGCAGTCCAACGTATCTTGCCAGCGGCACGGGGCACGCGGAAAGGTGCTAGAGATAGCGCCCGTGTTGGTGAAGTCTCCTAGTAGAAGATCCAAGAGGGTATGGTCCGCGGGGTGGTGATGTCCTTTCGTGTGTTCCCTTTCGGCGGATATTTGACTTGAGCTGAGATTTACTCCCCCCTAACCAGCTCGGCGGGGTCCACCTCAAGGGCGTCGGCGAGCTTGCGGATCGTGGTCATGTGCGGCTCGGTGCGGTTCTTTTCGATCCGGTTGACGGTATTATTACCGATACCGGCGAGATTGGCGAGGTCCTCTTGCCTCAGTGCCCGCTCCTCCCTCAACCGCCGCAACCGCTCCCCGATGTGGACCACGGCCTCAATTGTAGCCATTAGGCCACCTCCTCGCCTTCACACTTCATCACCGCCCATTACTGCACTAATAAAGCATCCATAAGGTTGCAAAATGGTGATGAAATGGTAAAATAGAAGCATAGACAAGAAGTGGCCCCGCGGATGCGGCAACACCCCGAGGCCTGGCCCACAGAAGAAAGGGGCTCCACTGTGGACGAGATAAGGATATCGCCCGCCGGCGACGGTTTCTACGCCGCAGCCAGCGAAGCTAACCACACTCACGCTGAACAAGAAGAACGCGACTGCTTCTTCTGCCTCGAGGGGTGGGTATTCTTGGGCTCCATAGACCACGATGGTTGGGAGGTTTTTGAGGCTATCCGGTGTCGTAGGTGTGGTGGTACGGGTCGGATAGAAGACCGTGAAGCGGCAGGGTATCTGATGAAGGTCTATCGGCTAACCGCATGGATGATGGTTTCTACGAACTTCGCCATAACGTAGTTCTCAGAAGTTCAGCATAGGCACGTCCCGCTACCTGGAGCATTAAGGACGGAGCGTGAGGTGTTCTCTCCGAAGCGCAAAGATTAGTTTGCAGAAAGGACATCCATGATCGCGCATATCTATCCATCGGTGTTACAAGCGGTATCGGGGCGGGGCTATGCAGAGTGCCTGGACGGATGTTTTCAGGGGTACCAGGGTGAGGCTATGCAGGATCTTGGATATGAACTTCGCAGAATTCCAATTCCACGAAGGAGGGTGAATAAGGGCAAGAAGAAGGGTCGGGGCACCCTCCTAGAAGGACCCCGACCGGCTTCCCAAGGACGGTTGTAGGAAGAGCTGCCAGTTTTCGCTCTTCTCGAGACGCCAATGCAGAGGAGGCGACCGCCGAAGTGTCTGCTGGGGCCTCAGCAAGCGTGGACGGGGTCGGCGGTCACCAGACCGTACGGACGCGGTACTTGGCCGGCACACCGAGCAAACGCATCGACAGCTGGAAGTCTGTGCTGCCAATGTCGGCGGATGGACCCCTCGGTCCGATTGTTTCACATTCGGGGATTTCCGGCGCCACTGGTGGCGTTTGGCGGCGGGCGCTTGTTCGGAGCTTTTCGGTGAGCAGGCCGTTGGCCTCGGCGGCGCGCGGCCCGAATGTTTCCGCGACGGGGA
>DATHAB010000175.1:0-8621 GCA_035296885.1 Rubrobacteraceae bacterium | reverse complement strand
TAGGGGTACCGGTAAAGCTAGGGGCAGGTGGCGCCGAGGAGGTTATAGAGCTGGATCTGAGCGACGAGGAGCGAGAAGAGCTAGAGTACAGCGCGAACGACGTACGTAACATGGTTGAGGTACTACACGGTTAGGCGAGCGCCCAGTTGAGACTCCTCTGCTTCGGACCAAACCTGAGGTTCGAGGACGCTAACAGACAAACCTCTATGTACCCTCGACGGTGCGTAAGTCTTTCTTTCCTGTGAACTCGACGAGCGGGTGAAGCCCACCGGCGAGCACCGGAGGTACCTTGGTGGACCACCCTTCACGGCACTTACGCGGCCATCCACCGTAACAAAGACAGCAGCATACACTGCAGGTTTTCCCGTAACAGTAACTGGGAGTGTGTCAGGGACTGGAACTACCAGTCGTTAGAGGAAGCTTTGGACGACCTCGAGAAGGGTTATGCAGGCGCCAACACAAACATGCGAAAACCGATTTGAGCGTTCAGGTAACGTGGCGGCAACAGCAAGCGCCCCCGCTATAAGCAGGGACGCCTCTGCCAACAAACGATCAGCTAACAGCCTATAGAACCTTCAACCGTCTACGAACCTTCTTCTGAGCCAGGTTGCCTGCTATCTCGTCGAAAGCGCGGGCAGGGACCGTATCCTCTGCGAAGAGGGCGTTACCAGGCTCGCCGGAGGCGTCGGGAAGGATGGGGATGCGCCCAAGGAGACGGGTCTCGAGCTCGTCCGCTACGCGGTCGCCACCGTCGCCGCCGAAAATTTTTATCTCCTTGCCACAGTCCGGGCACTCGGCGTACCCCATGTTCTCGATGACGCCAGCGACCTTAAGGTGAGCCTGCACGGCCATCTTGCCTGCCTTGACCGCAACGCGCGCGGCATCAGCCTGAGGGGTCGTAACCACTAGAGCCTCGGCTTTGGGTATAAGTTGCGCTACGGTGAGGGCGACGTCTCCTGTACCGGGAGGCATGTCGACGATGATAAAGTCCGGCTCGTCCCAGTACACGTCGCGCATAAGCTGTGTGAGAGCCTTGTTGACGATGGGAGCGCGCCAGATAATGGCCTGACCCTCGTTAACGAAGTTGCCCATCGAGATGAACTTGAGGCCTTGAGGGGACTCTATCGGGAAGATCACACCGTCAACGACGTTGGGCTTCTCTAAAGAACCAAGCATCACCGGGACAGAGGAGCCGTGCACGTCGGCGTCGAGGATCTCGACCGCGTGGCCCGCCCGGCTCAAGGCCGCCGCAAGGTTTACGGCCACCGTCGACTTGCCGACACCGCCCTTGCCGGAGACGACGGCGATGACGCGGGTCTTTGACTCGTCCTTGAACGCGGGGGCGAGCTCGGAGGGCCCGCCGTGCAGCGAGGTGAGGAGGTTCTGGCGGTCGGCGTCGCTCATCACGCCAAAGTCAACCTCGACGCTCTCTACGCCCTCGATCATCATCAGCCGGTCGCGAACGTCGGTGCTGATCCTATGCTTCAGAGGGCACCCGGCGGTAGTGAGCGCTATACCTATGGTGACGGCCGAGCCCTGTATCTGGATCTCGCGGACCATGTTCAACGAAACAAGGTCACGCCCGATCTCAGGGTCCCTCACGTTCCTTAGAGCTTCCCGGATACCAGCCTCGGAAAACACGTCGACAGGTTCATCCTTTTTCGGCTCCCGGTCTACAAGCTCAGAGGGTGCCTTGGGCTTGATATCAAGAGTCCCAGTCTCCAGGCGTGAAGCATCAGAGCTCACCGCCCTAGGATTCTCTGTAGACGAAGCACCCTTGCCATTGCGTTTGCGAAACCAATTAACCACTTCTACAAACCTCCTTGAGAACTGTTGCCCAGCGCCCCACTTAGATACTTAGAGTAGACTTATATCTTTCAGCTATGGCCGATGTTACCACACACCGACCTTAGCCCACTGTGAGCCGGTGTGGCGGTAAAAGCGCCACCTTTCGCTCCTAGATTGACTCAATTTTCGTTCTCCTGTTTAATTTCTGACCTTGCGCTCTTTCGGACTAGCTTGATCGGCGTACAACCAGAAGTAGAAGCAAACAATCCTTCAAATCACCAAGAACGTGTCCTATCAGCAGAGTCGTGGGTTGCAAAGAAGGACGTACGTTGACCTTCACGTTCTGCAGGGTGGTCTTCTTGTAAGAAGAAGAGTACCCAACGAAGCTATCATGTTCCTCATAGGAGGCTAGATACGATCAGGAAAGCCGATGCTGCCCAAAGACTTCGCGTAGAATATCGGAGACCTCACCGAGGGTGGCAAGGTTCGCGAGGGCGTTCTTCATTGGGTAGAGCAGGTTGTCTGTGTCCTCAGCAGCGTGCTTGAGATCGGTGAGGGCCTTCTCTACGGCGGGGTTGTCCCTGGTTTCGCGAAGCTCCACCAACCGCTCCGACTGTCGCTCTCGGATTGACTCGTCAACGGAGTGGAGTTCCATCTCCGGATCTTCTTTGGTGACGTAACGGTTCACGCCGACGATAATGCGCTCTTCTTTCTCCACCTCGCGCTGGTAGCGGAAGGCTGCCTCCTCGATCTCGCGCTGCATAAAGCGCTCCTCGATGGCTCTCACCGATCCGCCCATCTCATCGATCCGCTTTATGTACTCCCAGGCCTCCTCTTCGACCGCGTCGGTGAGCGCTTCTATGTAGTAGGAGCCGCCCAGCGGATCTGCGGTATCTGTCAGGCCGCCCTCGTTTGCCAGGATCTGCTGGGTCCGCAAAGCTATCCTGGCGCTCTTCTCGGTCGGCAGGGCTAACGCCTCGTCGAAAGCGTTGGTGTGCAGGCTCTGGGTACCGCCCAAGATAGCCGAGATCGCCTGCACGGTTGTGCGGACGATGTTGTTCTCGGCTTGCTGGGCGGTGAGTGAGGAGCCTGCAGTCTGGGTGTGGAAGCGGAGCTTGAGACTACGCTCGTCTTCGGCAGCAAAACGCTCTTTCATGATCTTCGCCCACATCCTCCTCGCCGCCCGGTACTTGGCGACCTCCTGAAACAGGTCGTTATGCGCGTTGAAGAAAAACGAAAGCCTCGGGGCGAACTCGTCCACCTCGAGGCCAGCCTCGACAGCCGCTTCGACGTAAGCGATAGCGTTGGCGAGGGTAAACGCGAGCTCCTGTACGGCGGTGCTCCCGGCTTCACGGATGTGGTAGCCAGAGATGGAGATGGTGTTCCAGCGCGGCAAGTCTTCCTTACAGTAGGCGAACATGTCGGTCGTGATCCTCATGGAAGGTCCCGGCGGGTAGATGTAGGTTCCGCGTGCCAGATACTCCTTGAGTATATCGTTCTGGGTCGTACCGGTGATGTCTTCAGCCTTCGCTCCCTGCTCTTCGGCAACGAGGGAATAGAGGAGCAAGAGGACAGCGGCGGTAGCGTTGATGGTCATGGAGGTCGAGACATCCTTTAGTGGTATCCCGTCGAAGAGATCGCGCATGTCGAGGAGGGAGTCTATAGCGACCCCGACCTTGCCGACCTCGCCCAGAGCTAGCGGATGGTCCGAGTCACGGCCCATCTGGGTTGGGAGATCGAAGGCAACCGAGAGGCCAGTCTGGCCAGCCTCGATGAGGTACTTGAAGCGGGCGTTTGTCTCGTAAGCGGTTCCAAAGCCCGCGTACTGGCGCATAGTCCAGGGCCGGCCGCGATACATCGTGGGGTAGACACCGCGGGTATAAGGGTACTCACCGGGATCGCCGAGCCTCTCCGCGTACTCAAAGCCCTCCCCCGGGTCCTCCGGTTTGTAGACGGGTTTTACCTCGACCCCGGATTCAGTCGTACGGCGCTCATCCCGACACTTCTTAACATCCATCGTTCTCCTGACCTTCATCCTTTGTTTGGCAGTTATCCTTTGGCAGCTCGACTAGCTCGGTGAGGACACCGTGGGCACCCTTGGGGTGTAAAAACGCCATACGCGTCCCCCCCACCCCAGTGCGAGGCGTCTCGTCGATGAGCTCCACACCGCTCTTTTTGAGCTCTTCTAAAGTCGCCTCGAGATCATCTACCTGAAAGGCGATATGGTGGAAACCTTCACCTTTTTTCGCGAGAAATTTGCTCACGGGTGATTCGGGATGGGTAGGCTGGACAAGCTCGATCTTCGACTCTCCCACCTCCAACATAGTGGCGATTATGCCCTGCTCCTCGACCTCCTCGGGCTCGCCCACGACCGCGCCGAAGTGCTCCTCGTAGAAGCGGGCCACGACGGTGAGGTCCTCAACCGCGTAGCCCAAATGGTAGATCTTCTTGAGCAAAGCTCTCCCTTCTGTCAGCCTCAGAGCCTATCATACGGGGGTTTTCCCGGAGCTTTACGCTAGAATGGGGCGGTCCGTTCGGTCGTAAAGAGGGAGGCAAGACAATGGCGGGGAGCATGGTGATGCAGAAGATCCAGGAACTCTCCGAGGAGCGCGAGAAGCTGGTGCATGAAGAATCACGACACGGTCTCAGCCTCGAGGGCCAGCAGAAGGTTCACAGGCTCGACCATGATCTCCAGGTTCTCTGGGACCTGAGGCGCCGCGAGTTGGCCGGAGAGGTGATCTCGCTCGACGAAGACTACTACGACTCCTACGACCGCTACACCGATGCGGGAGATGCTCCAGGCAGGTAGTGTCTCGCGAGTTTCACTAGCCGCCCGTTGTGTCACCAAACTCCGCCCACTCGACAGCCGAGGATGCGCGGGTGAAGACCTTGGCGACCTCGAGCATGTCGTCTTCGCTAAAGTCCTCGCGCCCAGACTCGGGCACAAAGGCTACCGTCCGGCCGTCGACGTAGCGGACCAAGATCCGGCGAACTTTCGTGTATCTCGGCTCAGAGCCTCTTTCTACGCTCCTCGTTCGTGTGATGCCGTGCATGCAGGTCCTCCTTAGCGTTCGCTCAGGCGCAGCTGACCCTTGATGATGTCGAGGTAGGTAGACGTCTCGTGCAGCTCGTAGGAGCCGAACTCGGGGCGCCCCTGGGGCTTGAGGACCTCCTCGTCACCAGTGTCGAACTCGATGACGATCTCCTGGATACCGTACGGGTCCAGCCCGCTCCCCATCTGCAACGGACTCCCCTGCCACTCGTTGTCTGACCTCTCCTTCGTATCTTCGGCCATCCCGCTCCTCTCTATGTCTTAGAAACCCGCATAGTGTACCCGAGGGCGATGTCCGGCTTCCACGCTACGGCGCTTATAAAGAGGCTGCGGCAACGAGCAGAGGAGCTACGAGTAGAGCCGGGAGCATGTTCGCCACCCGTACCTCCTTGAGCTCCAGCAACACGAGCCCCAGGCCCAAGATCAATACCCCTCCCGTCGCCGTCGTAGCCCCGATCATAGGCTCCGTTACGACACCTTCAAGAAGCCCCGCCGAGAGCGTAAGCGTACCTTGCACCAAGAGAACGATCCCTGCCGAGAGCAAGACCCCCCACCCCAAAACCGCTGCGAACGAAACGGAGACGACGAAATCCAGCGCGCTCTTGAGGGCAAGCAAACTGTAGTCCCCCGTAAGACCGTCCTCCAGGGAGCCAAGAATCGTCAAAGGTCCCACGCAGAAGACCAGGCTAGTCGTCACGAACGCCCGGCCGAAGGGGCTTTTCCCTTTTGAGAACCCCCTCTGAAGGGAGCCGCCGAAACGCCGGAGGGCGTTGTCTATATTGAGGGCTTCCCCGATCACGAAGCCCAAGATTACGCTGACGAGCGGCACGAGCAGGTCGTCGGTCTCGAGAAAATTCGAGACGCCGATGAGGATCGTGATCAGCCCGATAGCTCGCATCGCGGTCTCGCGCATCCTGTCGGGCAGACGGGCGCCCACGAGCGCCCCTATGCTTCCGCCCGCCAGCACCGCCACGACATTTATCGCGGTTCCCGAACCCATTGAAAGGGAGTATAGGGCAAGGCGGTACTCCCTGATCCCTCCTGTATAATCCGAGCGTTGTTGGAGACGTCGTGGGGAGCTTTTCTAATTTGGATCTCTATGAGTACCAGGGTAAGGAACTGCTGCGGCAGCATGGTGTGGAGACGCTGGAAGGGGTTGTCGCCGGTTCACCCGAGGAAGCACGAGCGGCGGCCGAGCAGCTCGGCGGACCGGTGGCAATAAAGGCGCAGGTATTAACCGGAGGTCGCGGCAAGGCCGGCGGGATAAAGGTCGTAGAAGAGCCGGAGGAGGCTGAAGAGACAGCTCGGCAGATACTCGGGATGGAGATCCGGGGCCACAAGGTGCGGCGCGTGCTCGTAGAGGCCGGAGCACAGGTAGAAAAGGAGATGTACCTCTCGATCACGGTGGACCGGGCGGCGAAGAGGCCCCTGATCCTGTTCTCCGCAGAGGGCGGTGTGGACATCGAGGAGATCGCCGAGAGGAACCCTGAGGCGATCGTGAGGATACACATAGATCCCCTGGTCGGCCTCTTGCCCTACCAGGTTCGCGAGCTGAACTTCTTCGCCGGCCTCGAAGGAGACGTCGCCAAGGGCTTAGGAGAGGTGCTTGACAACCTGTATGAGACGTTCACCGATTCGGACGCGAGCCTCGTGGAGATCAACCCGCTCGTAGTTACCGGTGATGGCCGCGTTCTTGCGCTGGACGCGAAGGTCACGGTGGACAACTCCAGCCTCTTCCGGCACAGGGATCTAGGGGAGCTACGCGACCTGGACGCGGCGGATCCTGAGGAGCAACGGGCGCAAGAAGCGGGCTTGCAGTACGTAAAGCTCGACGGGGACGTCGGCATCCTGGGGAACGGCGCGGGGCTGGTGATGAGTACGCTCGACGTGGTAGCACAAGCCGGCGGGGAACCAGCGAACTTCTGCGACGTCGGTGGCGGGGCGAACGCCGATCTGATCGCCGAGGCCCTGGATATCGTGACCTCGAACGAGCAAGTCAAGAGCGTTTTGTTCAACATCTTCGGCGGCATCACCCGCGGCGACGAGGTGGCAAACGGGCTGCTTTCGGCGCTGGAGCGCTCGGGCTCAACGTTGCCTATAGTTGTCAGGCTCGACGGTACCAACGCAGAAGAGGGACGTCAGATACTCGCGGAGAACACGCCGGAGAACGTGTACACCGAGGCGACGATGCTCGACGCGGCACGTAGAGCCGTCGAACTCGCGCGAGACGGGAGTGGCAGTTAGCGGATGGCGATACTGATAGACAACAATACACGACTCGTGGTGCAGGGTGTTACCGGCCGGGAGGGTCGCTTTCATACGGAGCGCATGATCGAATCCGAGACACAGGTCGTCGCCGGGGTAACGCCGGGGAGGGGCGGGGAGGATTTCGATGGCGTTCCCGTTTTCAACACCGTGGAGGAAGCGGTGGAGGAGACGGGAGCGAACACAAGCGTAATCTTTGTTCCGGCCGCGTTTTGCGCAGACGCCATCTTCGAGGCCTTAGATTCCGGTATACGAACTATCTGCTGCATTACCGAAGGTGTGCCGGTGCACGACATGATGCGGGTCGTGGACTACTTGCAGATAAAGGAGGCGAACCTGATCGGGCCGAACTGCCCCGGCATGCTCTCCCCTGGAAAGGCCAACGTCTCAATCATGCCGGCCAACATCTTCACGCCCGGCAACGTAGGCGTCGTCTCCCGGAGTGGCACGCTGACCTACCAGATCGTCAACGAGCTGACGCAGAGGAGCATAGGCCAGTCTACGGCAGTAGGTATCGGGGGTGACCCGATAATCGGGAGCAACTTCACCGAGATACTGAAGAAGTTCGAGGCTGACCCAGAAACCGAGTGCGCGGTGATGATAGGTGAGATAGGCGGCAACGCTGAGCAACTCGCTGCCGAGTACGTGCAAAGCGAGATGCAAACGCCGGTCGTCGCGTATATTGCCGGCTTCACCGCCCCCGAGGGCAAGACGATGGGCCACGCCGGTGCGATCGTCTCCGGTGGCGAGAGCACCGCCCAGGCCAAGAGCGAGGCCCTGCAAAAGGCCGGCATCCGAACCGCGACGAACCCGTCGGAGGTCGCGGACCTCGTCGCTGAAGCCCTGGACCCTTCTTCTTAGGCTAATGGAGAGGCCCATCGTGGGTCACAAACGCTGGATGCCCAGCAGCCGAAAGGAGAGGCGGCGGAACAGGGGGTCTTGGAGAAAGTAGACGCAAAGCGCCGACAGGACCTTTTTCGTGCTCGTGGGATGGGTAGTTCTCGTCGCGAGAATCATTCTCGTGGCGCGCGTGCTCTTTGGTGGGTAGAAGAGGCGGCATCTATCAGCAGGTGGAGCTCTTTCTCTCGCGGGTGGCACTGCAGCTTGGGCTCGCCATACAGGGCCGTCGTTTAGCGTAGAAGTTGTCTTTGACTCTTTGACACCCTGTTGTTTGCTTACGGAGCACTGCGGCTATACTGGGGCCTGAAAAAGTAGGGCAAAAGCGAAAGGGACGGATGGCTAGGGACGACAAAACGGGCAACGGCTCCCAAGAGGAGGAGCCGCAGCGTCTCTCGTCCCGGCTCCTTGCCGCCTTTAGGAGTCGGCCCGCCTTGCTGTTCGCCTTCGCGCTGGCGATCATGGCCGATCCTATCTCTTCGGTGGCCTACGCGATCGAGGCCGCACTCGGGGAGCTCGGCAACAATCTCGCTCTCCTCCTGCCGACTATGGGCCTCGTGGTGCTCGTTATAGCCGTAATCGTCGTGAACTACCGTCAACTCGTCTCCCGCTTCCCCCA
>DATHAB010000174.1:0-8608 GCA_035296885.1 Rubrobacteraceae bacterium | reverse complement strand
GGTCGGGAGAGGTCGGTTCCATAAGGTTTACTTCGAGTGGGGCGTGAACAGTGTAAGTCAAGCCAGCATCCAGCAGCAGCTTCTGGACGGGCCGTAGCCGGGCCGGATTCAAGCTGCCGCCGAGGATTACACCCAACTGATGCGGCCAAATCTCCACGAAATCTGGTCCCGCGCTCTTCAAATCTTCCAGGTCCTGGATAAGCCTGGAGACGCCGTCCAGGTGCAAGTGTGGCAGGTTGATGCCAACGCTCCGAAAAGCCATACGGTACCTTCCTTACTCAGAACCGTGAAAACCGCAGCAAGTATAAGGTTGGCGACCCTCCCTTGAGTAAAAAGAGCGTTAACAGCAAGTAAAATTTGGGTTTCGTCACCTACAAGAAAGGGGGTCTAAAGCAGCATGCTGACGTAGACAGGCTAACTCACCTCAACATGTCGCTACCGATAAGAAGTTTTAAGTAAAGCTACTCGGGTTTGTTCCGGCTTTTATAGAGTCCCTTCGCAAGAGAAACTAGGAAAACGAACGCTCTAGAGGTGCGCATACGGACTAACTCTTTGTAGATAAGCTAAGCGAGGGCCGGGTACCCCGGCCCTCTGATGAACCTAGCGGTTGCCCGTACTACTCGGGCGGCCTTAGGATCGTCTACTCGAAGAGGTTTTTTAGCTTACCCTTCTTCTCTTTGAAGGTGCCGCTGCGTTGATCCGCGCGGCCCTCTTCTTTTAGCTCTTCGTTGCCGGTTAGAGAACCGGTGGCCTCTTTGAGGCGGCCCTTCATCTTGTCCGTAGCCCCTTCGGACCTGTCCTCACCGCTCGTCTTGGCCCTGCGACGGTCACTCATGAACCTTCCCTTTCCTTTTGCGCCTGCTTTTCGGGTGGCAACGTTTCTACTATCGGTATATATACCATTGGACCGAAGATATCAAACAAGCTTCGCTCAGGGAGCCACTTGCCTAGTAGGTCGGGTCCTTGAGGAAGTATCTTATGAGCCGTCCTGGGCTTGCCAGATGGCTTTTGAGATCCCCTTGATAGTAGGCTTGGCTTTTTGCGGGTCTTCTGGGCCTTGCTTACTGTAGATCGCTACAGCATAGGGGCGGTCCTCGTGCCAGACGACCGCGGCCTCGTTGTAGACTCTGTAGAGCCAGCCCGCTTTGTTCGCCGCTTCGGTCTCCTCAGGGAGGGCGGACTTTAGCCACGACTCCAGGTGGTTCTGGCTCATGATGTCGAGCATCTCCTCCGAACTCTCGCGGCTGGTAGCTTTTCCGGTGGCGATCTGCTCCAGCATGGTGGCTGTGTCGCGGGGCGTGGTGCGGTTGTCCAAGCTTATAACGGCGGCCCGCTCGCTAGTCACCTTCTGGTAAAGCACCGTATTCTTGGCTCCCATGGATTCGGAGACCTCGTTGACGTACTCAGGCCCTCCCGCCAGCCGGATAAGAGCGTTGGTCGCCACGTTGTCCGACTGGGTCATCATCATCAACAGGTAATCCTTTACGGTGTGGTACGTCCCGGTGGGCTGCCACTGCATCCACCCGGCCCCACCCGCCCAGTCCTCGGATTTTGTCTCGAAGGAATCGCTCAAGGTCATCTCGCCCTCATCAATCTTGCGGAAGACGGCGACCATGATTGGTATCTTCGCGACCGAGGCGTTGAAGAATACCTCGTCCGGGCGCACCCCGTAGCCGTAGCCACCTTTCAGGTCCCACGCGTACACCCCGGCGACGCCATCGTAGCCTTCGATCTTCTGCTGCGCCTCTTCTAGCCCCTCTTTCACCCGCTCGAGCTCGGACTCCGGGACCTCGGTGGTGTCAAGGTCTGGCGACTGAACCTCGTTCGGCTCGAGGGATGGCAGGGCGCCTGGGTCTACGGGTTCTGTGAGGAGTCCCGAGATCTCGATGGCTTCATCCGGGGGGTAAACGGACTCAACGAGGTCTTCGGGTACCTCGTCCAGTATGACCTTCTCGTACTCGGGGTTCTCCGGCTCGTCGGCCCGGACCGACTTCTGGGCCTTCCAGGACCCATTTGCCTGCTGGACGAAGAAGACGTAGATACTCTCCTCCTCCGGCACCGCGACGTGCACGGAAGCCCACGAAGGGTCGAGCTTGCTCTTGTATACGCCTTGAATGCTCTTGGAGTCTATCCCCGGAAGCTCGGGCGCTAGGACCGCGTATACCGCTGCCGCAGGCGAAGAATCCGGAGAGGGTCCCGCGGGTCTCATCAAATCGGGATTCGCCAGGTCAACCGACGCCTCCCCCGATGACTGGTAGGTCTCCCCGAGCAACCCAGAGAGCTTCCCGTTGCCGGAGGCGTACACGCCCAATACAAGCACTAGCAGGAGCACGAGTCCGCCAAACCACCGGCGGCGCCGGCGCCGGGTACCGAACAGCCGAGACTCGTGCCCGATCTTCGACGAGCCTCCGGCGTAGCTGGACCGGCGCCCCGACCGCCGGGCTTTAAGCCGGTCGATCATGGCAGGATCCGGCTCCTTCTACTGTTGGAAGGGCCTCCTGCAGGCTCGGGGGTGTACCGGAGGGCGAGTCCCAGGGAGCGTGCGAGCATCAGAGGTGAGGCCTTCGCTCCTAACCGTCGGTCTTGGTAGCTGATCTGTGGCCCCCTCCTGAAGTTGCGACTCCGGCGCATACGGCCTTCTCCATCAGGATGAGTATCGTAGCACGTAAGACGCAACCTTACTTGTCGAGGTCTTGTAAAAGATGCATTGAAGAGGCCCTCTCTCGCAGCGCTCCGGCGTAGCCCCGGTTGCTTAAGGTCTCGCTTTTATTTTCGGAGCCGCTCCTTTACACTCTGTCTCTCGGACCTGAACCACGTGATGGACCTTACGGAGCAAAGACCTGTGCATTACGGCGAGCTAGAAAGAAAGGACGCGGGATCGGAGAGGCGGATGCCAAGGTGTACGGCTGCTATGCCAAGGACGACCTCGTGCTTGCCAGGGGAGAGCCGAGGAGTTTGCTGCAGGGACCGAGCACCGCTTAAGCGATGAGGGCAGTAGTCCGGCCACTAGAGAGCACGGATCTTCCGGGCTTCGAGAAGTTGCGTACCACCGTGTACTCCCACTACCCCGAAGCCTTCGAGCACGACTGGCATTCCTCCGTCTGGCGCTGGTTAGAGAACCACCCGGCATCGAGCGAGCTGCACCGCTGGGTTTTGGAGAATGAGGAGGGGGAGGTAGTGGGCCATCTGGCAGCGACGCCCCAGTTCTACCGGATAAACGGGCAGCGGGTCCTCGCCCACACGCCTGCGGACTTCCAGGTGCTTCCCCAGTACGGCTTTCACGCACTCTTGTTGATGCGTAAGTTCTTCCGCACCGTCGACAACTGCGTGGCCTGCGACATGCTGCCGGCCGTGATCGGGGTCGAGACGCGGCTGGGAGCCGAGGTGGCGGGGGACCTGCATTACGCGGCGAAGCTGTTGAACGTCTCAAGGCTCCCGGTGCCGCCGATCCCCGCGCCGGTAAAAAGGTTCCTGAACCTTCAAGAGCGGCCTGGGGCGGAACCACAGGATGCTCAAGAGCAGCTAGCCGCGCCGCCGCCGAGGAGCCGTCCGCGCGCGCCGATCCCCGCGCCGATAAAGGGGCTCCTGAACGGGGGGCTCCGGGTGCTCGATGAAGCGCTCGGCAGCGGTCTAGGAAAAAACCTGAAAGTGGAAGTGCTGGAGGGGTTCGACGAGTCCTTTGACGAGCTGTTCGAGAAGGTTGCCTTGAAGGTGCCCTGCCTGCCGGAGAAGGACGTGGCTTTCTTGCGCTGGCGTTATAGCCCTGCCTCCCCCCAGACGCCCGTGACCGTTCTTGGTGTGAGGGACGGGGAGAGCCTTCTCGGTTACGCCGTGCTCCGGGTGACCAGGAAGGGCTCAGACGGCTTGCACGATGCTTATATACTCGACCTCACAACGCTTCCGGGGCGCCACGACGTGGCGCGGGTGCTGCTTCGGGAGTCGGTACCTCATTTCAGGCAAGCAGGGGTGCCTATCGTCAGGTACCGGTTTCTTATGTCGCCCACCTCGGCCCGGTCGAGCGACCTGTGGCGTTTGGGTTTCTTCTACCGCAACAAAAGGCGCAACACGCTTCTGGTCAAGCTCGCAGACCGTGACTTGCATAAAATAGCCAACGACACCGCGAACTGGTCGTACAGCATCGGCGACGGCGAAGCGACTTTCTGGGTTAGATAGGAGGTATGTAGAGTATGGCTGTTTATACCGCCGACGATGCGGTTCCCGAGATACGCGGGTGGATCCAAGAGAACGTAACGGGGAGCCGTGAGATCCCCGAAGACGAGCTGCTCATCGAAAAAGGCTATTTGACTTCGCTGCAGACGGTGGAGCTGGTGATGTTCCTGGAGGACAGGTTCGGCATCAACGTCGAGGACGAAGAGTTTAGCGAGGAGAACTTCGGGACCATCAGGGCGATAGCCGAACTGGTCGAGAGCAAGACGGAGTAAACGTGTACCCGGAATTCACCGTTCATCATCTTCTGCACAATGCCGCAGAGCGCAACCCTAACAAGGTGGCGATCGTCGAGGGCGACGCGGAGTACACCTACGAGGACCTGGCACGATCGACCAGCGCTCTATGCGCTGCGTTTATGGAGGCGGGAGTCCAAAAAGGCGACCGGGTCGGCGTCTATATGGAGAAGTCCTGGGAGGCGGTGGTGGCGATGCTGGCGGCCTCGCAAGCAGGCGCCGCTTTCGTGAACGTCAACCCCCTCTTAAAGCCACCTCAGGTCCAGTACATCGCCGGGGACTGCGACATCCGCGTACTGGTAGGGGACTCCGCCAAGCTGGACACTTTGGAACCGGCGATGGTCGGGACGGCATTCTACAAGGGCGATGAACCTTCGACGAGCGTTGCGGGCTCTTTGAGAGACGTTGCGGAGGTGCTGCGAGAAGGTGGCGACGGCCACCCCGAGAGGACGGTGCTCGAGACGGACCTCGGGACCATCCTGTATACCTCCGGCTCGACGGGGCTGCCGAAAGGTGTGGCTACCAGTCAGAGCAACCTTGTAGTGGGCGCCCAGATCGTCTCGACGTACCTCGAAAATACCGAAGACGATCGCATCCTCTCGGCGCTCCCCTTCAGCTTCGACTATGGGCTGAACCAGCTGACAACTTCTATACGGGTGGGGGCTACTTTGATCCTCCAGCATTCGAGGCTTCCAGGGGATCTCCTGCGGGGTTTGCGCAAGCACGAGGCTACCGGGCTGGCCGGCGTGCCGCCGCTGTGGGCGCTCTTGCTCCGGAGCGCGAAGGCTCTGGAGGAGCAGCCGCTCGAGCATTTGCGCTACATCACCAACTCCGGTGGCCGCATACCCCAATCGAACCTGGAGGAGCTCAGGCGTCTTCTGCCGAATACGAAGATATATTTGATGTACGGGCTTACGGAGGCGTTCCGTTCCACCTATCTGCCGCCGGAGGAGATAGATCGCGGGACCGAATGTATCGGCAAGGCGATTCCGAACACCGAGATATTGGTAATCAATAAAGACGGTCAAGAGGCCGCTCCTGGCGAGGTCGGAGAGTTGGTCCACCGAGGCCCTACCGTAGCCTGGGGTTACTGGGGCAAGGAGGAGGAGACGCGACGCGCGTACCGTCCACATCCCTTTGCTCCTCCGGAGCTCCTTATTCAAGAGCAGGTGGTCTACTCCGGTGACCTGGTCCAGCGGGACGAGAAGGGCTACCTCTACTTCGTTGGCCGCGAGGACAACATGATCAAGACGCAAGGCTATCGCCTGAGCCCCGAGGAGGTGGAGAATCTCCTGGTGAGCACGGGCGTCGTACGAGAAGCGTGCGCCTTCGGCATAACCGACCCGGATCTTGGACAGCAGGTCGTGGCGGTCATCTCGCTTCGGGACGGCGACGAAAGTTCTGTAGACCCAGTACGGGAGTACTGTGTAAAGAACGCGCCGCCCTACATGGTGCCAAAAGAGATACACGTCGAAAACGAGTTGCCGAAAACCCCTTCCGGCAAGATTGACCGACAGACGGTGAGAAATGCTTACGCAGATAGATAAGGCTCACGCTTTAACAGAGCGCTTTGGCGGGGAGAGTAACGGGGAATTTTCCCCCGGAGGGACGTCCATATCCCAGATAGCGGAAGAGTACGGTACGCCCTTCTACCTCTACCACGGGGAGATGATAGTAGACAGGGTGCGGCGCGTGCGGGAGGCTCTGGGGACCGAGGTCTCGTATTCTCTGAAGGCCAACCCGAACCTTGCTGTATGCCAGCTCATAGCCCGGGAGGGAGGGGCCGGCGGCGAGGTCGCCTCGTCCGGCGAGTTGGTGGTAGCGCGGGCCGCGGGGTTCGCACCGGAGGACATCGTCTTTGCCGGACCCGGCAAGACCGACGAGGAACTGAAGATGGCTATCGATGAGGGGATCTTCGCGGACAACGTCGAGTCTTTGTACGAGATCGACCGTTTGGCAGAGATCGCGGAGAGCATGGGACGCCGGATAGGCGTCGGTTTGAGGATCAACCCCGCCGCACAGCTCATGGGTTCGCAGATGCGCATGGGCGGGACGGTGGGCCAGTTTGGCCTTGACCAGGCTGATCTCGACGAGGCGGTCCAAAGGACGCTCTCCCACCCGCAACTCATCCTGAGGGGCATTCACGTCTACACCGCCACCCAGGTTTTCGAAGTCGAACCGCTCCTGGAGCACTGTCGCAACATCCTGAAGATTGCCCTCGAGGCAGCTCACAAGGCCGGACAACCGCTGGAGATGATCGACTTCGGGGGCGGGTTCGGGGTACCTTACTTCGAGAACATGACAGACTTTGATCTGGAACGCTTCGGAGAGGGTTTCAGGGAGTTGCTCGAGTCCTACCGGTTGGACCCGCGCCTTTCGGGCTGCCGCTTTATCTTCGAGCTGGGGCGTTACCTGGTAGCCGAGGCGGGCATCTACGTCACGAAGGTAGTGAACGCGAAGCAGATGAAGGGTAAGACCTTCATCGTCACCGACGGCGGCATGAACCACCACCTGACCGCCACAGGGAATATGGGGCAGGTGTTCCGGAAGTCCTACCCGCTCTTGAACCTGAGCCGTGTGCAGGGGGTAGCGGAGGAGGCCGTTGCGGTGGCGGGCCCCTGTTGCACGCCGCTCGACATGTTCGGTGCCAACATCCCGCTAGCCGAGCCGGAGGTTGGGGACCTCATCGGCGTGTTCTACAGTGGGGCGTACGGCTTTTCCGCCAGCAACCTGGGTTTTTTGAGCCACCCTGCCCCGGCGGAGGTGCTGCTCTGGCAGGGTGAGGCACGCCTCCTGCGTCCGGGGGGTAAGCCCGAGGACGTGCTCAAAGGCCAGAAGTCGATCAGCTAGCCAACAAGGGGTCGAGAAAAACCGCCGCGTGCGCGAAGCCACCTCCCGCGAAGCTCACGACGATGTAATGCAGAGCTAGGAGGGTCAGCAACAGCGAAAGCTGAACTGCTGACGAGCTTCTAGGGGTTGACGGGCGCTATTATGACCTCTTCGGCGTCGGGCCGAATGGTTCTGCCCTTCTCGTCTATCAGGGGCTTGTAGGTGTCTTTGTGGAGCATATCGTCGAAGACGACCTCACCGTCCTCTTTCACCTTCTGGTAGGTGATCCACTCGGAATAATCAGGGCCCACGTATTCAGGCTCGGAGTCCATCTCTACCTGCTTTCCGGTCGGACGGCCGTAGATATTCGCGTAGATGTAGCCGTCATCGCCCACCGACTCCTGGAGGAGGATATAGCCGTCCGTGTTGTTCTCGAACTTCAGGTCCAGAGACCCGAACCAAACGGTGGCGTCCAGGCCGGGCCTTATATAGGGCAGCTGCGCGTAGTGCGGGTGGCGCTCCACGACATCGAGCCCGGCGTAGTTTGCCGCCATGTACAGCGTCGAGGCAACCTGGCACAGGCCTCCCCCGTCGGCCTTCTCCTCCTTGCCCAGGATGATGACCTTCGTGGCGTTGTAGCTCAGCGGGGTGAGGATCTCGTTGGCCGAGAAAACCTCTCCCGGGGCCAGCATCGTCCCGCTTATAGCGTCCGAGGCGATACTCAGGTTCTCCACCCGTTCGGCGCTCTTGTCGCTGCTAAGGGTGTAGTTGGTCCTATAGCTTCCCAGGAGATCTGTTGGCTTGAGCTTCTCGGCCTCCTCGGTCGTGAGGCTTGGCTCGTCGGTGACGACTGGCGCCTCGTAACCGCGCTTTCCGGTGAAGAGCCCGGCTTCGACGGCCTCGAATAGCTTGTCCTCCTCCACTTTTTTCCCTGCCTGACTCTTCGTGACGGAGATGCTGCTGCCGCTCACCTCATAGCCGGCTTCGACCGGCTCGATCGTCAGGTCATCGATCATGCCCGACAAAGCGTCCCGCAGCCGCTCCCGATCGAGACCGACTCGGAGCTCGCCACCCTCCGGCACAAGACTTAGAGTTTGCCCGATCTCCTCCGGCGAGAGCTCCCACGCTTCTCCTTCGGCTCTAAGGACCACGGGCTCGTCAGATATAACCTCCTCGGCCTTCGCGGCGGCCCTTTCGGCGGCTGGAGTCAAGACCTCGGGTTGCAGCACCTCCCCAGCGATCTCGGCCTTCCCAGTCATGTTGTTTATAGCCCCTTCCACGTTCGTCATCGTGGTCGGGACATCCACTATGTACCC
>DATHAB010000173.1:0-5607 GCA_035296885.1 Rubrobacteraceae bacterium | reverse complement strand
GTCAAGCACCACGCGCGTCCGTTTATCTTTACGGCGGCGCTCCCGGCTATGCAGGTGGCGGCGGTGCTCAAAGCCCTGGAGATCATGGAGACGGAGCCCGACCACCGCGAGAGGCTCTGGAGAAACGTCGAGCAATTAAAGCGCGGGATGGAAGACTTGGGCTTCGATACCTTGGGCTCCGAAAGCCAGATCGTGCCGGTCTTGATCGGACCCGACGAGCTTACCGCGCTTTTTTGGAAGATGCTGTGGGAGGAGGGGATCTTTGCGACGCCGGCTATGCCCCCCAGCGTGCCCAAAGATCGGAGCATCATTCGCACCAGCGCAAACGCCGACCACACCCCTGAGCAGCTAGAGCGCCTGCTTGAAGCGTTTGCCGGGATCGGCCGGCGCCTGGGCGTCATCGGTTAGAGAAGCTGTACTCAAAAGTAGCATGGCTCTGAATATCAAGATCCGAGCCGTCGAATCTCGCGCCAACCTGAAGCGCTTTATCGAGTATCCGTTCGAGAGGTACCGCGAAGACGCGCACTGGGTCCCACCACTCCTCTTGGCAGAGCGCCAAAAGTTCAACCCTAAGAAGAACCCTTTCTACGAGCACGCCCGAATCGAGCTCTTTCTGGCGGAGCGCGATGGCGAGCTCGTCGGGCGTGTTGCCGCCATCGACGACGACAACCACAACAGGACTCACAACGACAACTTAGTCTTCTTTGGCTTCTTCGAGGCGAACGACCAGGCGGCGGCAGAGGCGCTGCTCTCTCGCGTCGAAAATTGGGGGCGGCGACTGGGGCGGAACACGGTGCGGGGTCCTGCAAACCCTTCGATGAACGACGGTGCGGGCTTCCAGATAAACGCCTTCAACACCGACCCTTACGTCATGATGCCCTACAACCCGCCCGAATACCCGCGCTATGTCGAAAGCGCCGGCTACCAGAAGGTCAAAGACCTTTACGCCTGGCACTTCGAGCGGGATCAGGAGATGGGCGAAAAGATCGAGCGCCTCGCGAAACGTGTCCGCGCGCGCTACAACCCTGTGACCCGCCCCGTCGACATGAAGCGCTTCGACGAGGAGCTGGCACTCGTCAAAAAGCTCTACAACGAAGCCTGGGAGGAGAACTGGGGCTTTGTGAGGTATACCGAGGCGGAGTTCGATCACCTCGCAACCGAGCTCAAGCATATCGTCGACCCGGAGCTCGTACGGTTTGTGGAGCTGGAGGGGCAGGTAGCCGGTATAGGCGTCTGCATCCCCGACGTCAACCAGGTCCTCAAACGCATGCGGGGGCGGCTTATGCCGTTCGGCATCTTCGCTTTTCTGAGACGCAAGAAGATCATCGACCAGTTACGCCTGGCGATTCTGGGCCTTAGACCCGAGCACCGAAACAAGGGACTTGAGACGGTGCTCGTTGACGAGCTTTACGGGCCTGCTATAGCAAAAGGGTACCAACGCTGCGAGTGCTCGTGGGTGCTGGAGGACAACAGGGCAATGAACCGGGCCCTCAAGGCCTCCGGCGCGAAGCTCTATAAGACCTACCGAATCTACCAAAAAGAGTTATAGGGGCGATTATGCCCGACCGCGTGCTAGTGACCGGCGCCACAGGGTTCGTCGGCAGTCATATCACGCAAGCCTTTGTCGAAGCGGGCTATGAAGTGCGGTGCGGCTTACGCGCTGCAAGCGACCCGCGCTGGATTTCAGATCTCCCGGTAGAGCTCGTGCCGTTCGATCTTGGTCAGTCGAAGGGTCTTTCTCAAGCAGCGAAGGATGTCGACGTGGTAGTACATGCAGCAGGGATAACTCGTGCCAGACGTACGTCCGATTACCACCTCGTCAACGCTGAGGGCACCCGGAAGCTCGCCGTCGCTGCAGCGGACGCCGGGACGCGGCGCTTCGTCCTGATCAGCAGCCTCGGCGCCCGTGGTCCCGACGCCTCGGCAAAAAACGGCTCAGAAGATCTTCCCACAAGCTTCTATGGACGGAGCAAACTCGATGCAGAAGAAAGTCTCCGTGCTCTCGGTCAGCAGATGGAACTGGTTGTTCTGCGCCCGGCCGCCGTCTATGGTCCGCGCGACACTGACCTTCTGCCCCTCTATAAGATGGCAAGGAGCGGCTGGCTAATTATTCCTCCCTGCGGTTCGGATCTCTTGCAACCCGTCTATGCTACAGACGTGGCTAGAGCCGCTCTCGCGGCGGCCGACAAATCTGGTGGCTTTGGACCCTACCCGGTGGCTGAAACGGCCCGCTACACCTGGCAGGATATCGCCGATGGGCTGGAGCGGGCGCTCGGGCGTTCTGTTCGCACTGTTCGTCTGCCCGTGGTTGCCTTCGAGCTGGCGGGCCACGTGGCCGAATGGGCGGCAAGGCTTCGCGGCGTGGTCCCTACCTTCGACGAGCGCCGGGCACGGGACCTAGCCGTTCACACCTGGACCTGCGACCCCTCTAGTACCGAGCGGGCGCTAGAATGGCAAGCTGAGGTTCGACTCTTCGAAGGCCTCGAGCGGACCGCCCAGTGGTACCGGCGGGCGGGGTGGATCTGAGCCCAAAGCGCGGATGAGCGCGCAGGAGCGTATAGGTTTACACTTTCTCTCCGATAAGAGTAAGCATGTAAGCAGCGTATATGAGTGAAGCTGGGCACGTGACGGCCGGGGAGGGCTTGGTATGATGGAGGCATGATGAAAAGCGTCGGCGCTGTGCTACTTGGTATCCTCCTCGCCCTTGGGATCGGGGTGTTGGTGGTTTTCGGTATTGTCGCGCCCGTTTTTACGAGTTTTTTTGCTACGGGGCTCGCCTCGACAGCTATACCGGTGGTTATCGTGGTCTTTACGGCGGCCTTTGCCTTTTATTTCGGCGGTATGCTCGCCTCGTATAGGGCGCCGTCACGCCGCCGGCTTCACGGCGTACTGGTTGGGGTGGTGGCGTTTGCGATTTCGCCTATCATCAACCTCGGCGCTTCGGCGATCGCCGCGGCTGCCAATGACCCCTTCGCTAACCTGCGCACCCCCGGGGCGTTACTGTTCACTTGCGTACTCCTTGTCGCGGTACTCTCGTCCTCCTATGTGGGGGCCCGTCGGGGCGAGACGCTCTACGCCTACAACCAAATCTTTATTCGTAGGCAAGAACGTCGGAAAGCCGAAAATCGCCTTCGTAACCAGGAGTAAGGTCTACTGCCCTTAAGCCACCCCTACCGGGCTTGAACGCCGAGGATTAGGCGTCCTTCTGCGTCCATGCGGGCGTTGGCTTCGTGGTGACAGAGATCGGAGGGAGGGGCATCGCCGGTCCCTATCAGGTATACCCGCGGCTCTTCGATGCCCTCGGTCGGATCGGAGACGTAGCGACGCCAGGCTACATCGCCCCAGACGAACGCGATCACGGGCTTGGAGAAAGAGTCGGAACCGTCGCCGGGCGCGACATGCACCTTCGGCAGCCCCAGGGCCTTTGAGACGGAGGCCACGGTACGCGTGTGCTCGCTCGCGTTAAACAAGGAAATGCCGGCCCGGATGAGCTGCTCAGGGTTCGAGACCTTTCTTAGTTCTTCCAGGACTTTTTTCAGCTCCTCAGAGCGGCGCCGGTTCTCCTCCTCGGCCTCCCTAAGGCGCGTCTCCAGGTCCGCGGCCCGCTCCTCGGCCAGAAGACGTGCCGCATCTGCCTCCTCCTCGAGATGCTCCTGGAAGCCGTCGTCGGCTGGCCATTCTTCGTCCTGTTCGTCTTCTTGCTGCCGGTCTTCGTTTCCTCGTGTTCTGGTAGCTTCGAGGGCCTCCCGCAGCTCGGCCTCCACGGTCCCTGACTCCTCCAGGGTATCCTGGAGCTCCGCAATGCGCAACTCAAGGTACGATCGCTCTTCTTCGGCTTCCGCGAGCCGCCGCTCCAGATCCTCCTCAACAGCCTTTTTGTCTGCGAGCCTTCCGTACTCCAGTTCCGCCAGCCGTTCCCCATAGAGGCGGGATTCGGACTCTCGCCGCACCCGTAGGCCTTCGAGCTTCTCTTCGAGGTCCGCCACTTGCGACCTGCGGCGTTCCTCTTCGGCGGCGAGGCGATCCTCCAGGTTTCGCCGGACCTTCGCCAACTCCTCGGTGTGCTGTTCTCGCAAAGTGCTAACGTCTGCCTCGCTTTGAGCTTTGAGGGTCGCGGTGCGGCGCTCTGCCGCCTCCTTCTCCTCTTCCAGGCGCGCCGCCTGCGCCCGCCTAAGCTCTCGCTCGCGCACCTCGGCGTGATGCTTGACCTCGTTGAGGTCCTCCTTGCGGCGCTCCTCGGCCACTTCTAATGCTTGCTCTAGACCGAGTTTCAGCTTCTCGACCTCGGTACGGTGGCCCTCTATTGCCGTCTGGAGTTCCTTTTGAAGCTCGAGTTCCCGGCTTGCCGTCGCACTCCTCAAGGCCTGGAGCTCTGTTGTGTGGTGCTTCATTTCGGCGCGGCGTTCCTCCTCGTGCGCCTGCTCGAGCTCCTCTCGTAAAGCCCGCTCGAACTCGATCCTTTGCCCCTCGGCTTCCACACGAAGAGCCTCCACCTCTTCGCTATGGGCGTACTGCAGTGTTTCGATCTCCGCACGGTGCTCCTCTTCGAGTGCCTCTACCTTCTCTACATGCTCCCTTCTGAGTTTCTCGCTCTGAGTCTTGTGGTGCTCTTCCAGGTTCCGGTAACCATCACGGAGCTTCTCTTCCCATCGCGCGGCTGCCTGTTTGAGGTCCTCGATCTCGGCCTTGTGGCTCTCATTCAAGGCCGCGCGCTCCTTGCGAAATTCTTCCCTTAAAGCCTCAATCTTGCCTTCGTACTCGGCGCTCGCGATCTCGGCGTGGCGCTGCTCCTCGAGCTCCTCCCGCAAGGCAGCTATTGACGCGATGTGCTCATTACGCAAGCGTAACTGCTCGTCGGCGCTCTGCTGCCGTAAGGCGACGAGTTCGGCTCGGAGGGTACGCACCTGTTCCTCGGCGGCCGCCCGCAAGCGCTCGCTCTCCTCAAGGCCCTCAAGCTCCCAACCCCGTGCCGCTACCCCTTCCTGAGCCGCCCGCAAGGCCTCGCCGGCCTGTTCCAGTTCCAGGCGCAGGTCGACGATCTCGTTCTCCAAGCTCTCGATGAGGGCGTCGGCGGCCCGCATCTGGTCCTCCAACTCCCGTACCGGGTCTCTGTACTCCTCGCTCATGCCAGTTAGTCCGTTCGCCGCTGTTCAGTCTCTTATAAAGCCGCGTTGTTCGTCGCGTGGCTTTGCCCCGCGCGACTAGGGTAACCTCTCTACGCTCCCAGGTAAAGTCTCTCAGCTGAGGTGTTGACCTCCTGGTTTGTCGACAGGATCGAGAGGGCAAATGTGTCTAAATCGGTAGGGCTTAGAGGGAGCGGAATGAAGTACTACAAACCGTCGGGGAAAGGGGAAAACGGCCGGTGCCGAATAAGCAGGCTCCTTGCGGGGCCGTCTTTGCCAACACCTCGAGCCAGGTGGAGAAGAATAGACCAAGCATGGAGAGAGGGGTGAGGAAAAGTTGACGGACACGAAGTTCGTGTGTTCGGTGTGCCAGAGCGTGTTTCCGGAGCACCAGGCGAGGATGGATGCCCTTCTTGACTTTGGAGAGGAGCAGATCAGGTGCCCCAACTGCGGTTCGACCCTTGTTGAGCCGGATCACTTTGAC
>DATHAB010000172.1:0-7186 GCA_035296885.1 Rubrobacteraceae bacterium | reverse complement strand
GTGCGTGGGAAGGAACCTGCTACGTCACGTCTCGCCGCTGCAACGCGAAGCCGGCTATCACGGTGAAGATGATGGCGTACGCTGCGAGCACTAGCGTCGCCTGGGTCCCGTCCACGACGGTGTTCACCCCAGGCGTTTCCTTTCTTCCGCCCAGCGCTGAGACGAGGGATCCCGCGTTCACCCCGGGCAGTACTTTTTGCAGCATCTCGGCGAAGTCAAGGAGTGCCACGGCTACGTTGACGATCAGGTTCTCTATGCCCAAAATCCACACTACTCCGAGCCCGATGGGCAGCGCCATCCCTCGGAAGATGAACGCGAGCAACACACCGAGCAGGCACCACGTCACGAGGATGAGCCAACCCGAGGCGACTCCCCGCGCCAATTCACCCAAGGAAGGCCAGGCCATCGACTCTGACTGGCTGAGAGCGAACACGGAGCTCGTTAGGGCGCCAAGAGCGAAGATCGAGAGCACGATCGCGAGCACCGTAACGGCGAGCGCGAGCACCTCGGCTGCGTAGATGCTCAGCCGGCGGGGACGTTGGATCAGCATGGTCTTAAACGTGCCCCAGCCGTACTCGCTGCCCACTGAGATCGCGCCTAAGGTCAGCGCGAGAGCGCCCGCGAATAGGGGAAAGCCCGAGATGGAGTTCGAGATCAAGTTCTCCGGCATCGTGCCTGCCAGGATCTGCTCGGCTGCCCTCTCGTTCTCCGCGGTCAGGTAGCCTGCATATGGCACGAGGTAGTTGAACACCTGGCTGAGCGCCACGGCGACGAACAGTAGGACCCACGTCGTGGGCCTCTTGTACAATTTCAACATCTCCGCCACGAAACTATTCAACATTGCTCTCACCTTTCTGGTTCGTCATCTCCAGGAACACTTCTTCGAGCGTGCGCTCGATTCGGCGCAGCTCGGTCACCTCAACGCCCGCTTTCACAAGCTCACGGTTGATCCGCCCGGAGCTCGTGGGGTCCGCTTCCAGCCGAAGCGTGCCGTCGAGCACGCCCACGCGCTCTGCGCCAAGTAGTTGCTCGACACGCTCTCGGGCGCGGTCTAGAGGCGTCGCGGCCACCAGGAGCGCCGACCCGCCGCGCAGTTCCTCAACCGTGCTTTCGGCGATCAGCCTGCCTTGTGAAATAACGCCTACACGGTCACAAATTTGCTCGACCTCGCCGAGCAGGTGGCTGGAGAGGAGCACCGTGCGCTCGCCGGAGCCCAGCCTGCGGATTAGCGCGCGCATGTCCGCCATCCCCGCCGGGTCCAGCCCGTTCGTCGGCTCGTCCAGGATCAAAAGTTCCGGGTCCTTGAGGAGTGTTGCGGCTACCCCGAGGCGCTGCTTCATGCCCAGCGAGTACGTCGCGAACTTGTCGCGCGCCCGATCCACCAAGTCAACAAGGTCAAGCGCGGCCTCGATCCGTTTCTTCGGAGCGTTCGCATAGCGCGCGATCACGCGCAAGTTATCCCTACCGGAGAGGTACGGATAGAACGCGGGCGCCTCGACGAGCGCGCCGACGCGCGCCAAGCCCCCCGGGTCTCCCGGTGGGCGGCCCAGCACGCTCGCCATGCCCGAGGTGGGGCGGATGAGCCCGAGCAGCATACGCAAAGTCGTTGTCTTGCCCGCGCCGTTTGGCCCCAAGAAGCCGTACACCTCGCCCCTGCGTACCGTGAGGCTTACGCGATCCACGGCCACGATGCGTGGGCCGTACCTCTTGGTGAGGTTTCTGGTCTCAAGCAGGGAGTCTTCGTTCATTACTTTCCTCCTTGCTTCCGTCTGTGTGTGAGTCTCCGTTCGCTTGACTTTGCTCATCTCCTCATCTCCTCCTTGGACAACAACCGCGCTGTCACCTGAATCACCTGCACGGCTCTAGGACCTGAAAAACGCTCGGTTCATCTCCTTTTTTGTTCTTACAACCAAGAGTGTAGGAATGAGCCGGAGAATCCGGTAGTGAGGATCGTCGTGAGTTCGATATGACGAATGTCATAAGGACTTGCACAAGCCAGGAGGGCAGGCGAAGCTCAGAGAACGGCCGTGCCTGGCGTTTAGAGAAAGCCTTACCCAAAAGGCAGACGAAATTGCTGCATTTCTGTTGTGTGCCTCAGTCGATCTCGAACCAAACGCACGCGCAGCCGTTGCGCTCGACCCCCCAGCGGTCGGAGATACGTTCCACGATGGGCAGGCCCCACCCACCACTCAAGTCGGTCCTCGGCCTCGGCGCAGAAGGTTTCTCGAAGCCGGGGCCAGGGTCGCACACCATCCCGCGCACCGATCGGTCCGAGATCACCACCGCCACTGAAATCTGTTCGTCGGGTGACAGCCCAGCATGGCGAACACTGTTGGTTACCAGCTCGCTCACGACCAGCCGGACGTCCTCGAGCTTCTCAGGTGACAAGACACCCTCGAGCCGGTCTAGGGTGTGGCGTGCCGCCAAGACGGCCTCGGAATTGGGGGTGAGTCTTATCTGTTTGTGTCACCGAAAGTCGCGCTGAGTCAGCTAGAGTCACTACATACCCTCGGTATTACGTCTACACTCTCATCAGGAAGTACTATTACCAAAGTGAACGTCGTTTGAAACGTCTTGAGTTGGCCTACTGCACTGCCGTTATCGAGGGCCTTGTCGGCTGCGCCGTGCTTCCCTCCTTCAATGACCATGATCTCGGCCTCAACCTTTGGCGCCTATGCAGAGGATCGCAACAAGACACAGGGGTACGGGCTTGGGTTGAGCAGCCCACGACGCTTTGGCGCCGAATCGAAGGCCGCGACCTGACCCAGGCCAGGGTAGGCGACCGAGGAGCGGATCCCGAACGATGGGGACAAGCCGCCCCGGTCACCGCGAGAACGTAGGATTGCGACCCTTATGCTGGCAAAAGCGGGAGCATACCGTTAAACTGGTTGCGAGCCTTGCTAACTATTCGACTGTTGCTTACTGTAGAGGTAGGAATGCCTGAACGATCCAGGTGGGGAAGCAGGGAAACTGCGCGCCACACTATCAACACCCCTACACCACGCCGAGCTGGCTCTTAAGAGTATGCGCCCTCAAGATCTAAGAATCGGTAGCGAGAAGTGGGAGCGAAGGGTTCGAGAGAGCGAGGAGCGTTACCGAAGCTTCATCGAACAGAGCACCGAAGGCATCTGGCGCTTCGAGCTTGAGGAGCCAGTGCCAATTGATCTCGTGCCCGACGAGCAAATAGAGCACTTCTATCGCCACAGCTACCTCGCCGAGTGCAACGATGCTATGGCCCGGATGTACGGCTACACGCACGCCGAAGAGCTATTTGGTGCCCGGCTAGACGATCTCCTCCCACGCTCGGTTCAAGAGAACGTCGACTACGTGCGAGCCTTTATCCGCTCGGGCTACCGGCTTACTGATGCCGAGTCCCAAGAGGTCGACCATCACGGCAGCACCAAGTACTTCTTGAACAACCTCGCCGGTACCGTCGAAGGGGGCTTCCTGGTACGGGTCTGGGGAACCCAGCGTGACATAACCGAGCACAAGAAAAACGAGGAGGCGGTCAAGCAAAGCGAGCTGCTCTACCACACGGTGGTTGAGCAAGCTTCGGAGAACATATTCCTCGTGGAAGCCGAAACCCGACGCATCGTGGAGTCCAACCCCGCCTTCCAAGAAACGCTCGGCTACACAGAGGAAGAGCTCAGAAGCATGACGCTCTACGATATCGTTGCTGCCGACCGGAAGAGCATCGATATGAATATCCGGCGCAGCCTGGAGCAACGGCGCCAGTTCGTTGGGGAGAGGAAGTACCGCCGCAAAGGTGGTTCGCTGGTGGACGTCGAGGTCAGCGCGAGTATCATCCTCCGCAACGGCCGGGAGACCCTGTGCATCGTCGCGCACGACATCACCGAGCGCAAACGAGCCGAACAGGTGAGCTCTCGGCTGGCGGCTATAGTAGAGTCGTCCGACGATGCGATAATCGGTAAGACCCTCGACGGTATCGTAACGAGCTGGAACAGAGGGGCGCAAAAAATCTATGGCTACTCTGCGGAAGATATCGTGGGCACCCCGATCTCCGTGCTGGCCCCGCCGGAACGCTATAACGAGATGCCAACCATACTCGATAAAGTACGACGCGGAGAGCACCTAAGTCACTACGAAACTGTTCGTCTCAAGAAAAACGGTGAGCGGATCAATGTCTCCATAACCGTCTCTCCGACGATAGACCTAGCCGGCAACGTTATGGGGGCTTCGACTATCGCTCGCGATATCACCGAGCGCAAGCGAACCGAAGAGGCGCAGCGCTTCTTGGCCGAGGCCGGCGAGACTCTTTCCTCCTCGCTTAATTACCGGGCTACGCTGTCCAGCGTAGCCAACCTCGCGGTGCCGTACCTTGCTGACTGGTGCCTTATAGATGTACTCGAAGAAGACGGCTCGCTCGATCGACTCGCGTTGACTCACCAAGACCCTGAGAAGATCAAGCTAGCGCACGAGTTGGAGAGACGTTACCCACCTGATCCGGACGCGCCGCGCGGGGTAGCGCAGGTCTTGCGCACTGGCCGCTCAGAGCTAGTTCCCGAGATCCCCGAACCGCTTATCGACGAAGCCGCCCGCGATCTTGAGCACCGCGAGATCCTGCAGAAGCTGGGCCTCAAGTCCTATATGAGCGTGCCGCTGGTCGCTCGCGGGCGAACGTTGGGGGCGATCTCGCTGGTTTCGGCGGAGTCGGGGCGGCGCTACGGGCCCGCAGATCTGAAGCTGGCCGAGGAACTCGCTCGTCGCGCAGCGCTAGCCGTGGACAATGCCCGTTTGTATAGGGGGCGTGTTCAGGTCGCCCGTACCCTTCAGGAGGGCCTCCTCCCTGCACGGCTGCCCGAGGTGCCAGGAGTGGAGGTAGGGTTGCGCTATCTGTCCGCTGGAGAGGTAGATGTCGGCGGCGACTTCTACGACGTATTCGAGACGAGCCTAATGAACCAGAACGGTTCCCCTAATCCTTCCTCCTCGTGGGGCATTGTGGTCGGTGATGTATCAGGCAAAGGTGCCGAGGCTGCAACTATGCTCGCCTTCACCCGCTACACCATCCGCACCCTGGCGACGCGCGAGTCAGACCCTTCAGCTGTGCTCTATTGTCTAAACGAGGCGATGCTGCGCCAGCGGCGCGAGCGCGACCACCACAAATTCTGTACCGTCGCCTACGCGAAGCTGGAGACGGAAAGAGATGCGCAGCGTGGCGTCAGGGTTACCGTATCCCGCGGCGGCCACCCACCACCATTTCTGCTTAGGACCGACGGAAGCATCTGCACGATAGGGCAGCCAGGATACGCTATAGGCGTGTTCGACCAAGCAAACCTTACCGAACAGGAGGCCCGACTTGGTCCCGGTGACGCCCTGGTCCTCTACACTGATGGTGTAGTCGAAGCTAGGTCCCCAGAGGGCATCTTCTTCGGTGAGGAGCGGCTCAAGGCCCTCCTGCGCTCCTCAGTTGCTCAAGATGCTGCGACCATCGCCGGCCGTATAGAGGACGCTGTTTTGTACTTCCAAGAGCAGGCACCCCGTGACGATGTAGCCGTCTTAGTGTTGCGCGTCTCCAGCTAAGGCCTCCCTACCCACTTTCTTAAGGGGGATGAGAGGCTTCGAATCCCTAGCTTCCACTTCTTTAGAGCTAGTGCCTAAGTAGTGTATTAAGGCTGCCCGGGCATATGATGTCCGTAATAATCTACCTGGTCTTTATTTTGTATAGTGCCTAAACATTGGTACAACCCGTGGTGTGGCTACAAACGCTTCCTAGTGCCTAGCTATTTACAGTGAGCCCTCGCGGGCTTTCTTCTGGAGTATGCTCTTTACGGTAGCCTTTTTTTCTGAGTGGGCGATGCTCAAGGCCCACGTAGTACTCCGTCACGGCGTCTTTGTTCCTCTCGAGCTCCTTTATCTTCTCCTGATGCCTATTGAGGGCTTTCAGTGCCCTTTGGGCCTTTTCGCGGGTTTGCTCGGCCTCTTCGAGTTTCGATCGTAGCTCTTCGAAGGTTATAAGCCCTTCAGCAGCCATGTCTTGAAACCTGCTGAGCTTGTTCTCTACTTCGGAAAGCTTCTTAATTCTACGAGCGAGCGCTGGCGATCTACGAGAAGGTGCTGGGGCCCGAGCATCCTTATACCGAGTTGCTAAGGGAGAACCTGGCAACTCGCGAAGGTTGCCAGAGGCTACAAATGTTCGGACAATCCCCGCCTCATCCGCAGGTATACCTACTACTTTTCCTGCTACGCCTCCGACCGCCAAAGAGATAGCTCGCCGTCGTGAAGAGGTAACCTCCCCCTTGGTGTGAGGTTTTTGCCCTGCTCCAAAAACCCACCTATTTGATGCTCGCGCTCGGCGTCAGCGATTCGTCGCTACGTTTCCTCGACTGGTGAGGAAGGAGCTCCCTCGTCGCTAGGTGGCAACTACTGGGGATTCTAGCCATCGAAACGACCGACACTCAAAGCTCAGTTTGACCATAAGAGGCCGCGAGGCTTCTCCGGCCGTATGTATTTCGGGGCTATACCTCATGCCGATCTACAGCGCAGTAAAACCTGCGTTGGTGTCAAAAGGCTTAAGCAAGAATCCAGCCCTCATTTTATCTCTACGTTTTACCTGCAAAACGGCGGTCTTCAAAGTGGACCCGAGGGGACTCGAACCACTGGCCTCTGCCGTGTGAAGGCAGGGCTTTGGGTTCATAACTGTGCACCGACGTTGAAAAACTCCTGCGAATAGACGAGTTGTGCGCCAAACGTACTAGAGCGAACCTACCTGAACCCGCGTGCCCTGGTGTACCGACATGTACCGAGATATAGCGGGACCGGAGGCCAACGATGTAGGGTCCTTCTTTTGCCCATAGCCCCGGTCCGCTGATATAGGGTGCGAGGGCCGCGGCGAGGCCCTTTAGTGTTTTGTTGTGTGTGCACATATGTGTGTGCACATAAACACATAATGCTCGGCGAACTCCCTTAGCCCTGCATCCCCTACGGTAGCCGAGAGGATTTACAGACCGACACTCTACAGGGAGCCGTATTACTGTGGGCCCTAGGACACTCTTAAGGTCGCATAATGCCCCTCTTTGGCGTCGTCGGAGAAGGTGAGCTTCTCTCCGCAGTTGCACATAAAGATGGGGTTGCAGGGAAGCCAATCTTTCAATTGGCCAAAAACGACCATCTTCTCTCCGCACTCACAGATGAGGACAAAACTCTTCTCAGCATGGGGGTCGTGCTG
>DATHAB010000171.1:0-4343 GCA_035296885.1 Rubrobacteraceae bacterium | reverse complement strand
CCTTCGGCAACACGGGCAGGGGAGCTGGTATGGGCGGCATGATGGGTGGCATGGGCGGCACGATCTTTGCCAGCTTGGCGGCAGGCTTCGTCGGTAGCATGATCGCCCAGCAGTTCCTCGGCTCCATGGACGGCTTCGACGACGAGGGCGAGCAGACGGGGGACGAAGAACCCGCCGAGGGCGCGGGGGAGGACTCCGGCGACTACGGTGGTGACTCCGGCGATTATGGTGGTGACTTCGGCGATTATGGTGGTGACTTCGGCGGCGACTTCGGCGGCGGTGACTTCTAGGCATCGGGGCGTGGAGGACGAACGCTTACCTCGACAACGGCCCGCTTGGTTTGTCGCGTCAGTAACGGTTGGGGGGAGCTGGCGGCCATTCTGGTGCGGGCCGACGCGAGTGTGCTCTCAACCCCCTCTCGTAAAAATAATCGAGGCTAAGGCTTACGGTGGCGGCGGCGATCGTCCTCCCTTTCTTCCTCAGAGAGGAGCTCGGACTTGAACTCCTCGACCGAGCGTCGGGCCTCATTGACGAAGCGGCCCAGGTCCCGGGCAATGCTCGGGAGCTTGCTCGGCCCAAAGATGACCAGAACGAGAAGCCCTATGACCACCAGCTCCTCGGGACCTACGCCGAACATCTGCTGCTAAGGCTTCCGCTCAGTGCGGGTATCCTCCTCCGCGCGGACCGCCCCTCTGTTAGAGTTTTTGGCCGCCTCACCCCGGGGCAGCTTGCCCTCTTCCTTCTCGCGGCCTTGCACCTCTTCGTTCTCGTTCGCCTCACCCGAGGTGCCCCTCTTGAACTCCCGCATGCCGGTCCCCAAAGACCTCGCAAGCTCCGGGATGCGCTTCGCCCCGAAGAGCAACAAAATAATCACGAGCACTATGATCAGGTGACTGGGCGATGTTAGTCCTGTGAACACAAGCCTTTAACCTCCATGATCCTAGCTGCCGAAAGTCAGCGAGTAGACGCCGTACACAAACGCGAAAGTCGAAACCGCGAGCGTCAGGAAGATCGTCAGGGAGATAGATAGCTGCGCCCAGGCGGGCAACCTCATGAAAACCTTCCCTATCGGTTTGAAGAGCCTCCTGACTCTCACCTCCAGCCAATCCATGAAGCGCGCCATCGGGTAAAACTCACCGGCGATCATACCGAGCCCCAAGAAGGCCGTTCCCCAGCCCAAGACCGGCAGCCAGCCGAAGAGGGCGCTCATGACGACGAGCAATACGCCGCCGATGATGTAAGACAGCCGCACGGGATCGAAGCGACCACGCCTGCGGCTCTCGGGGAGCCGACAGCGCTCTCGGAAGCGGTGTCCGGGTCGGCTGCTCGCGAATAGCCACCAGCTCCTTCCGATGCGCTCGATCATGGCTTTGAGTATCCTACTCACGCTGTCTTTTTAATCCTAGCATATGGGGTACCAAGCGAATTTTGTGTCTTCCATTTGTATTTGAATTCCGTCTGGAGCGGGAGCCCAAACTTCGGAGAAAACCCCACAGGCAGGCGAGCTTGCAGAGAGTAGAGGGATAAGATCTTCGTGGATGTAGCCAGAAGGAGGTCGCAAGAAGAAAAGGAGAAAGCGCGCAGGGTCTTGCAAGCAGCCGCCGTGGAAGCCTACGGCAGGGCCGGAGCGTACGTGCCCCGCGACCCTGTCATGCAGCGGGCGAACGTCCCCGAGTTGGAGGAGTTTCGGGCGATAGCGGGGTATCTCGACGAGAAGGGCTGGATGTGATGTGGGACCTTGTTTTGCTGTTAGAGTTTTAGAGTTTTTAGGTGCCACCCTTTGGGAGCCCTTCGGATGGCCTCGCTGGCGCGTGGGGAGCACCAACAGGCCAGGAGATACGCCCGAGGCATGATGCTCCTCTATTCGCTGGCCGCTTTCGGGGCAACAAAAGGGTGTAGCGTATGGTAGTGAGTTTTGCCCACAGCAGTTTTCATGGGTTTGTTGATCTGGCAGCCGCTGGGAGAGCCCGCGTCAATAGTTAGAATCTACCGAAACCTAAGAGCAACATGGACATACCGCGTCGGATCGTAAGGCAGCAAAGGGGCCGACCTGTAAGGCGCCCGCGGGGCCGGCGTATGAGCCGTAGGGCGTTCCTGGGGCTCCTGGGAGGAACTGCCGCCTCGGGGTTCGCACTGGGGGGAGCCTTAGCATGGAGCAGGAACAGGGTCCTTACCTCGCCCACCTTCTCTGAGTACCCCTTCACCTTGGGGGTCGCCTCGGGCGAACCCGTCCACGACGGCACTTCGGCCCGCCTCGTACTGTGGACGCGCCTTGCACCAGACCCCCTAAACGGCGGAGGGATGCCCTCCAACGACGTGGAGGTGCGCTGGGAGATAGCAGAAGACGAGAACTTCTCTAACGTTGTGCAGAGCGGAACAGAGATCGCATCTGCCCACGCGACCACGAATAGCACAGACCACTCCGTGCACGTAGCACTCTGGGGGCTAGAGCCAGCGAGGTACTATTGGTACCGCTTCAAGGCCGGAGAGGAGATCAGCCCCGCAGGGCGCACCAAGACCGCGCCGGAGGCCGGCGCCCCCTTGAGCTCCCTGAAGTTCGCCTTCGCCTCCTGCTCGGACTATCAGGAGGGCTACTTCCCGGCCTACCGGGCGATAGCCGAGGACGAAGACCTCGACTTCGTCTTTCACCTAGGCGACTTCATCTACGAGTACGCGCCCGACCCAGACTCAACACGGGTGGCCGAGACGCCCGGACCAACCGACCTTGAGAGCTACCGCAACACGTATGCAGAGTACTTGCTCGACCCCGACCTGCAGTCCGCCCGCGCGACGCACCCCTGGGAGGTAATCCCCGACGACCACGAGGTCTACAACAACTTCGAGGGAGAGCCGTCGCAGAGCGACCTGGGGTCCGCCGCCTTCCTGGCCTACTGGGAGCACATGCCCTTAAGGCCCACCGCCTCCCCGCAGTACGCCGAGGGGCCTGACCTTCTCCTCTACCGCGACATCAACTACGGGGACCTCGCTCTCTTCGCCGCACTCGACACCCGCCAGTACCGGGGGGAGCCCCCCGACCCCGAGGCCGAGGTGGGAAGCGAGAAGGACGAATACGCTGAAGAGGTCCAAGACCCCACAGCACAGAACGACATGCTCGGAAGAGAGCAGGAGGGCTGGCTCCTCGACACCTTCGACGCTTCGGAGGCGCGCTGGAACGTCATGGCCCAACAGATAGGCATGTTCGACTACGCCTCAGGCAAAGAAGGCAACATTATGGGCTGGGGCGAGCACGGCTACGCCCGCGACCGCATCATGTACTACCTCGCAACGCAACGCCCTTCAAACCCGGTAGTGATAACAGGGGATTTGCACTGCTCGTGGGTCTCTGACCTAAAGGCAGACTTCAGGGACGAGTCCTCAGAGACCGTGGGCACCGAGTTCGTGGGCACCGAGTTCGTGGGCACCACCATAACCTCGGCTCTTGGCCAGTCCTACGCCGAGGCGTACGAGGGGCACCTTGAGCAGAACCCGCACGTCAGGTTCTTCGACGAGCGCACGGGAGGCTATGTGCGCTGCGAGGTGGCCCCCGAGGAGTGGCACACGGAGATGAAACTAGCGGACTCGATCGAGAATCCGGACTCACCTGTACGCACCTTCGCCTCGTTCGTCATTGAGGATGGACAACCCGGAGCGAAGCAAGCCTGAGAGGGCCTCCATAAAGACGTGCCCTACTGTACCCATAAGCAAGATCAAGTTCTGCTGCCTATAGGTTCGATAGCCCCACCCGAATGGGGCAAGCGTTATAGGGATAAATGGAGCTAGTTACCTCTATTCACCCAATTGCCGACAAGGTGTGTTCTCGGAAACGCGAGGCCCAGAGGGCATAGAGAAGAGGGGCGGGGAAAAGAGGGCCGGGGTCCTTATCTTTAAGGCCCCGGGAATCCAAAAGAGGTAGAGATCAGCTTCCTCATCTTCTACCTACCGGGCCGGGGCTCCTTTATGTAGGGGCTCCGACCCTTGTTTCGCGGCAGGCTTCGGAACGTGCCATCATACTAGCGGTGGCAACGGATATGCCCGCTCCGATCACGGAAGCGGAGATAGGAAAGGAGGAGAGCAGTATGTCGGCAGAAGAGAACAAGGAAAAGGCACGCCGCTTGTTGGAGGAGGCCTTCGGGGAGGGCAAGACGGAGCTGGTAGACGAGGTGCTCCACTCCGACTTTGTCTGCTGGGACCCCAACAGCGAGTCAGGGGAGATCAGGGGAGCAGAGACCATAAAGGGAGAGATAGAGTACTTCCGCCAAGCTGTTCCCGACCTCACCTACACGGTGGAGGACCAGGTAGCAGAAGGGGATAAGGTAGTCACCCGCTACAGGGCAAGCGGAACT
>DATHAB010000170.1:0-16243 GCA_035296885.1 Rubrobacteraceae bacterium | reverse complement strand
GCGACGCGTTTCAGGCGTCTGGCAAGGGACTACGAGCGATTGCCTGAGACGGTGGCGGGGTTGCACTTCGTCGCTTTTGCCTGCCTCTTTCTACAGAGAGCCATCGCCACTCTCGGTGCAAGTCCATAACACCCTCTAGCGGCCAACAATCAGCTTTTCGTCGGACTTTGCCCAATGAACAAACGAGATGCCCCCGCAGTTCGTGCGAGGGCATCTTCAAGCTAAAAAGCTGGTGCTTGCTTAGCCTCTGATGAGGCTGAGCAATTTGTCGCGCTCTTTTTCCAGGGTCTCGCGGTCGCTGGCTTCGACGTTCAGGCGTAGGAGGGGTTCGGTATTTGAGGGCCTGAGGTTAAACCACCAGTCTCCTAGGTCCACCGTGAGACCGTCGAGGTGGTCTATCTTGGCGTCTTCTTGCTTGGCGTAGAGTTCTTCGACCCTGTCTAACACTGCGGCCTGATCTGCGACTTTAGAGTTGATCTCGCCGGATCGGACGTAGGGGTCTATAGGGGTGAGGAGGTCGGAGAGGGGGCCTTCCTGTTGGGCGACGAGTTCGGCGACGGTGAGTATAGCGATGATGCCCGAGTCGGCGAAGTAGTTGTCCCTGAAGTAGAAGTGACCAGAGTGCTCTCCGCCGAAGGCGGCGTTGTTAGAGCGCATCTGGGGTTTGATGATCGAGTGTCCCGCTCTGGTTCGGATCGGCCACCCACCCTCGCGCCGCACCAATTTTGGCAGCGCCTTCGAGCAAACCGCGCTGTAGATAACGACCGCGCCGGGCTCCTTCTCAAGCACGTTTTTGGCGACGAGGGTGGCGAGCAGGTCGCCGGAGATGGTTTTACCTTTTTCGTCCACGACGAAGACCCTGTCTGCGTCCCCATCAAAGGCGGCCCCGAAGTCGGCACCCTCGTTGACGACCCTTTCCTGGAGATCCTTCATGTTCTCGGGCTCTATGGGGTTCGGCGGGTGGTTTGGGAACGAGCCGTCGGGCTCGAAGTACATCGGCACGTACTCAAAGGGCAGACCCTCGAAGATGGGGGGGAGCATCTTCCCCGCCATGCCGTTGCCAGCGTCTACGACTATCTTCAAGGGTCTTAAGCCTTGCGTGTTTATAAAGCTCCGGCAGTGCTTGGCGTATTCGAGGGTTATGTCGCCCTTTTCGACGGAGCCTGAGTATTCGCGCGCCTTGGGGAGCTTGCCGGACAAGATTAGGTCCCGTATCTGAAAGATGCCTCCCTCCCCTGAGAGCGCTATAGCGTCCTCGCGGCAGAGCTTGAAGCCGTTGTACTCTTTAGGGTTGTGAGAGGCCGTAACCATAGCCCCTCCCGGTTCTTCGAGGTGCCCAACGGCGAAGTAAAGCGCGTCCGTGGAGACGAGCCCTATATCTAAAACGTCCGCACCGGCCTCTGTCACCCCTTGGATGAACGCGGCCTCCAAAGCCTCCCCTGACAGACGCATGTCGCGCCCGACGACCACGCGGGAGCCCGAAAGCCCAAGGTAGTTGACGTAGGCGCGCCCGATCTCGCAGGCCACGTCTTCGTTCAAGGTATCGGGGTAAACGCCCCGGATATCGTAGGCCTTGAAGATTGACTCTTCTATCATCGCTTCCCCTATACCTCCGGGTCGTCTCGATGTTTCTCTCGCCGAATGCCATCATGGCCTTCCGCGCCTTTTAGGTACAATAGCGGACTATGGTTGCTCGTGCAGATCACCCCTTTGCCTGAGAGCTTGGTGGGTCCCCGCTTTGTAGGTCTTGCGGCTGTTTTCTACGGGACGCTTCTATTCGCGGCAGTGGTCTTGGGTACGGTGTGGGACCAGGATGTCTTCGCGACGGGCTACTCACCACTCTTTGACCTCTGCGTGGGTGCGCTTACCGCCTGCTGCACCGTGGTCCTGGGCGTGTTTCTTTACCGTTCGTTGCCTGCGCTGCGCGAGCTCGGCCGTGAGCTCGCCCCGCAGCTCGTAGAAGGTGCTAGGAGGAGGGAGCTGGTCCTAGTAGCGGTGTTCTCTGGTGTAGGCGAAGAAACCTTTTTTAGGGGAGCGTTGCAGCCCGAACTCGGGATCGTCGCCACTTCGATCCTCTTCGGCGCCCTCCATGTGGGTCCTGACCGCAGATTCCTGGTGTGGACGTTCTGGGCGATCCTTGCAGGCTTTCTATTCGGCTTTCTCTACGAGTTGACGGGGGGCCTTTTAGCCCCTACGACCACCCACGTTTTGCATAATGCCGCAACGCTTTTGCTCTGGAAGCGGTCTCGCCTGAAGTGAGCTTGGGCGCCTGGAGAGGCCTCAAGGGAAGGTATGGAGACGCGGGAATGACTGGGCTTCCAAGCTACCACCACGGAGGGAGCGATCGGTCGACGCTGGCCGTTGTACGTGCTCGTGGCGGCAGCTCTCACCGCGCTGGCCTTGGCGTCGAAGCTTTCTTGAGGCGGAGAACTTCTCGCCGAGGGAGGAAATCGTCTCGCTCAGATACTGGATATCGCCGTGAGCGAGGAGGACAGCCTCTATCCGCCGCCTGATGTGAGCTACTTCGAGGGGCAACCAGAGACCGTTTTCGCGTATCTGATCGTCGAGGGCCTGCCCGCAGGGAGGGTATGGGGGCTCGATTCGAGAGGATTGGGACGGGATCGATCTTCTCTCTCCCTCTCGGGAAAAGGGGTGGGCTAGAGGTTCTCGACGAGCGGGAGGACCACTTGAGAAAAGGCGAGAACGGCCCCGCCGGCGTCGCGCAGTTCGAGCTCAAGACGGGCTCTGGCCCACCCGCGCCGCCCGGTAAGGACACCGTCGCTCTCTATGATCTCGGAGGCGAGGGCGCCGCTGCTGCGCGCAAGTTCTTCGTGATCGAGGGGTAGAGCATCGGGCGATTTTGCGTTTACCCGCGTTTACCACTAAAAGGCGTCGGGCTAGTAGACGGCGGTTTTTCGGATACAATGTGTTGTGATTGGAGAGCAGGGCCCCCATGAAACCGTGGGGTCTATGTCGGGAGGGATGATTGTACGTCAAGGACGTGATCTTGATCTTGGCGAGCCTTGGCCTGATCGGGGCTGGGACGGTCCTGGTCGCTGCGTTCTTCCTTGGTTTTCCCGGCGTAAGCGGAGACTCTGTTTCAGAAGAGGAGCAAGAGTTCAAGATACCTGTTTTAGAAGAGCCTCCCCAGGTCTCCGGAAAGGGGACTGAGGTAGCCGATGCCCCCGAGGACGAGACGCTAGTGGTCACCATCCCTAAAATGGCGAGGATGTGGGGTGCGTTGGTACCGACCGGCGAGGGTGACGACGAAGAGAAGCTGAAGAACTTCGCCGCCATCCACCTCGAGGACACCGGCTACCCGTGGGAGCCGGGGGCTAACGTCTATATCGCGGGCCACCGGTACGGTTTCCCGGGCTTCCCCAGCTTCCTGGCCTTCTACGACCTTGACCAGCTCGACAAAGGAGATCGGGTCTTCGTCATCGACGCCGACGGTCGGGAGTACATCTACGAGGTGTTTAATGAAGCTATCGTTGGTCCTACCGACTTTTACGTCACCGAGCCCATCGAGGGCAAAGATATCTTGACGCTCCAGTCGTGCACGCTACCCGACTATGCCCAACGCCTGGTTGTGCAGGCCGAGAAGGTAGCTTAACGGTGACGCCCAACGATCTTCGATCATACTCCCTTAGCAAGCGCCTGATCGTGGTGCAGCCGGACGTGGAGCTGGAGCCCCTGCGGGACCCGACCCAGCGCCCCGGAAAGAAAAAAGAGCCGGAGCCTCCGATCTCGAGAACCAAGATGCAGGTACGGGTAGTGGGGCTCGCGGTGCTCGTCGCGGTCTTCTTCGTGGTCTTGGCTTTCCGGCTGTGGTACCTGCAGGTCCTGACCGGGGAAGAGTACAGCAACTTCGCCGAGGCTACTCACACCCGCTCCGTAAAAATACCGGCGCAGCGCGGCGTGGTATACGATCGCAACGGCGAGGTTCTAGCGAACAACACGCCGGGCTTGAACGTGACGATCGTCCCGGACGCCCTCCCCCGCGAAAAGCTCGAGGAGCTCGCCGACGTTCTCGAGGCTGACAAAGGCGAGGTCCTCTCACGGTACGACGCGGCTTTTGTGTCGGGTAACCAGTACAACCCGATGCTCGTCAAGGAGAACGCCGGTCGCGAGGACATCATGTACGTCAGCGAGCGGACCGAGGAGTACAACGGCCTCGTTGTTAACGACGACTACGTACGCAACTACCCGAACGGGGAGCTGGCCTCCCACATCTTGGGCTACACCGGAGCGGTTACCGAAGAGGAGCTCGGAGGGGGCATCTTCGAGGGGCTCGACAACGATGCGGTCGTCGGCAAGGGAGGGGTCGAGCTCGCCTATGAGGAGATCTTGCGCGGCGAGTCGGGCAAGAAGGAGTATAACGTGGACGTCTTGGGGAGGCAGGTGGTGGTCCGCACGGCTGATGGGCGGCGCTACGACGGAGGACCCGAGGAGATCCCTGAGCTACAGAAGCCGGCCCGCTTTACCGATCCTGTTCCGGGCAAGGACCTAAGGCTCACTATAGACCTAAACTTGCAGAGGACGGCGGAGAAAGAGCTCGACGCGGCGATCGATCGGGCCCGTGAGGAAGGAGCCACCGGAACGGGTGGGGCGGTCGTTGCCCTCGAGCCCTATAGCGGCGAGGTCCTGGCGATGGCGGGCCGACCGGCCTTCGACCCGCAGATATTCGTCGGCGGGATCACCGGTACCGAGGAGATGGACCAGTTCGAGTATCTGAACTCTGAGGAGGCGAACCAGCCTTTTACGAACCGCGCCATCAGCGGGGGGTATCCGGCGGCCTCGACGATGAAGGTCTTTACCGGGCTGGCGGGCCTCGAACAGGGCGCGATCAGCACCTCGACGACCGTTACAGACTCGGGTGGTTGCTGGCAGCCCGCGAACACCACGGGCGGCTGCTGGGTGAGTTGGCGCCAGAGCAGTCCTAAAGACTTCGGTAGGTCGCACGGGACACAGAACTACGCCCAGGCCCTCATGGACTCGAACGACAAGTTCTTCTACCAGGTTGCCGACTGGATGTGGAACCGCGCCGACGACCAAAACGAGCTGCCCAAGTTCTACCAGAGGTTCGGCTTCGGCGAGAACACAGGCGTGGATCTGGCCGGCGAATCAGGGGGCAGAGTCCCAACCCGGGAGTGGCAGCAAGAAGCCGGGGCCACTGCCGATGACAAGAACTGGACCGTGGGCCGGTGGGTCAACCTCTCTATCGGCCAGGGTGACCTCCTGGTTAGCCCGCTGCAGCTCGTCCGGGGCTACGCGGCTATCGCCAACGGCGGTACCTTGGTAACGCCGCACGTCGGTAAAGAACTCAAGGACCAGGACGGAAACCAGGCCGAGGACGTAGCCCCCGAACCGGCGGGAAGGGTGGATCTTGACTCCAGCTACTACCGGGAGACGATCCGCGGCATGAGGATGGTCACCGGCCCGGGAGGAACCGCCGAAAAGAGCTTTGCGGGCACCTCGCTGAAAGCGGTCGGTAAGTCGGGGACCGGCGAGATGTGGGGCAAGGACCCGGTAAACTGGTTCGTCGGCTGGGACGAGAGCCAGAAAAACCCCGTAATAGTGCTGGTGATGGTCGAGGGCGGCGGCGCCTTTGAGCGTGGCAGCGAGCTCACTGTAGGTCCCGCCGTGCGACACATACTCGAGGCCTACCACGGTGCCCAGAACTCCTCGAACAGCTCGTCCTCAAGCGACTCTTCTTCAAGCGGCTCTTCCTCGGGCAACTCGCCTTCGAGCGGTTCGTCCTCTAGTGACTCCTCCCCGAGGAACTCGTCTCGGACTACGAATCCTCCGGCGCGCGGCGCGACCCCTGCGGCAGAGAGGCCCCCAGGAACCTCGGTCGGGGGCCCCGCGGCACCTGCGGCGTCTACCGCGGAAGCGCCTGCCGGTTAGGCCAGAAAATAGAGAACTAAGGAGCCCATTTGCTGCTCGCGTTACTCACGCTCCCGAGCCCGCCTTCTCCGGTGCTCTTCGAGGCGGGGCCCTTCGCCCTTCGCTACTACGGGCTGTTCATCGCCCTTGGAATAGCTTCGGCGACCTGGATCACCGCCCGCGAGCTTGCGCGTAAGGGGTACGATTCTGCTCTAGCCCTCGATGCCCTGTTCTATGTCGTGCCGCTCGGGTTTATCGGGGCCAGGATTTACCATGTAATTACCGACTACGAGCTCTATGCCGACGCCCCTTTCCCCGGCGTCTTCGAGGTTTGGAACGGGGGGCTGGGGATCTACGGCGCCGTAATCGGCGGGTTCTTGGGTATACTCCTCTTCTCTTATATCCGCGGTATAAGCCCTCTTGCTTTCGCCGACGCTGTCGCTCCCGGGCTCGCCCTCGCCCAAGCTGTAGGCCGCTGGGGAAATTACTTCAACCAGGAGCTCTTCGGACGCCCCTCAGACCTCCCCTGGGCTATAGAGATAGACCCCCAGAACCGACCCCCGGGCTTCGGCGACGTCTCCTCATTCCACCCGACGTTCCTCTACGAGTCGATCTGGGATGCGCTCGTGTGCCTAGCCCTCTTCTTCGTTGCCCGCCGCTTCGCGCGTAGCCTCAAGAACGGCGACATCTTACTGCTCTACGTGAGCCTGTACTCCGCCGGGCGCTTCGTTGTAGAAGCTCTCCGTATAGACCCAGCCTTTCTTATTGGTGACCTCCGCGGCAACCTCTTCGTCTCATCGGTTCTCGCCCTTACCTTCACCCTCATCTTGTTCCTCCGTCACGCCGGCACCGGTCGCAGCACCTCTCATAAGCGCTCCGCAGACGGCTAAGAATTGTCCTCTTGACGGTTGTCCCCGCGACTGCTAAGTTAGAAAAGTAATTGAAATTTTTTTTCAATTACTAGGAGATATGATCTGGAGCTCCTAAGGGCGGCGGTCGGGCAGATACGGGGTGCAGGGTACAAGGCGACGCCGCAGCGAACGGCGGTTTTGAGGGCGTTGATCGCGGAGCAGCACCAGAGTCTGGAGGAGATCCGGGCACGATGCCCCAAGGTCGGGCTGGTAACGGTTTATCGTACGCTGGGGTTGCTCTCTGAGCTCGGGATTGCGCGTCGCCTCGAACTTGGAGACGGGGTGCGTTACGAACTCGCTGAGGACCACCACCATCACATGATCTGCGAATCTTGCGGTGCGATCTCTGAGTTCCAGGAGTGTCCGCTCGACCCTGAACGTCTGGCGTTCAAAGGTTTAGAGTTCGAGGTGCGCTCCCACAGCCTCGAGGTCTATGGTAGATGCGCACGTTGCAGGTAGTAGGTAGAGAGCTGGCCTGGGATGAAGCGTGGGCTGACAAGCGCGTCGCCAGGCGGAGGGTTGCGCGGAGAAGCCTGACCGTGGCTGCGCCGCTTGGCCAAAGCATGCGCGAGGGTACTCGCGCAACGTGTAGAAGGTTACGTCGATGACCGCGATCCTGTTGGCTGCGCTCGCCGCGATCAGCTTTTCGGGGGCAAGCCTTTTGGCTCTGCTCGGCAGGGAGATGAGGGCTAAGGGACGGTCATATTTTGCTGCCGTCGCAGCTGGGATCTTGCTTGCCCTGGCATTCGTAGATCTTTTTCCCGAGGGTTTGGAACTCGCTGGAGAACCGGCGATCTTGGGTTTCATCGGGGGGTTCATGCTCTTGTTTCTGACCGAGGCGTTTACCCGCGCTCACACACACCACTCGCCCGAGGAACGCGTCCACAAGCATAAGCTCGGGCCGTTCGCCCTGGGGCTCGCGATCCACAACCTTGCCGATGGTTTCGTTCTGGGCGTTGGTGCCGACGCGTCCACCGTTACCTCCGGGCTCGTTGGCTTCGGTATCCTCGTCCATCAGATGCCGGTCGGCATTTCGTTGGCGGCGGTCCTCATGGCGGCGCACGCAACCCGCGCTTGGGTGCTGCGGACGGCGATATTGCTGGGGCTGGCGATCCCGCTCGCAGCGGGCTTGACCCTGGCCTTGCCCGTGCCAGGAGATCAAGGTCTTGGTCTTCTGACCGGCATCGCCGGAGGTGTGCTGGCTTATATAGGGTCCGCTCACTTGCTTCCAGAGGCGCAGGCCGAATACTCCAGCAGGGCTACCGGCGTTCTGTTTACGGTGGCGCTCCTCGCAACCACCGTCGGCCTTTTGAGCGTCCCTTTAGATTAGCTTCGTGGGGGCGATTTTGCTCGTGCGCTGCGTGAGCGAAGGGGGAGTACCCACCTCCGTGGGACGGCTCAGGCAGAGTAAAGGTACCAGACGCCTAAAAGTAGAGCCTCGAGACCGAAAGCGAGAGCGACGGGGGCTGCGGCGACGAACCTCTTTTGAGAGTAGACCGTCGGGGCGAAGAGCCAGCCGTAGACGAGGCCGCCTAACAACCCGCCGATGTGGGCGGTGTTGCTCACGTTCGGGATTGTTGCGCCTAAGAAAAGGTTAATGGCGGTCAGGATAAGGAGTTGGCTGATGATAGGGTTCTGTAGTGAGAACGTCCCTCGCCTTAGAGCGAACCCGAAGACGCCGCCTAAAAGGCCGAAGATTGCGCCCGACGCCCCAACCGCTGGGGCGGTAAAGGGCCCGAAGTACAGGTATGCCAGACCCCCTGCAATCCCGCTTATAAAGTAGAGCGCCAAAAAGCGACCCCGTCCGAAGGTTCCCTCCGCGAAGGAGCCCAGGAAGTACAGTGAGATCATGTTCAACGCCAGATGCACGAAGCTTGAGTGTAAGAAGACGCTCGTAAGCAGACGCCACGCCTCGCCCTCCGCTACCAGTGCCGGGACTAGTGCCCCCAGCCTCAAAACTTCTCCCGGCTGCCGCATTATTCCAACGTTCATCGGCGTCCCCTCTTCGGCGCCGGCTACGGCTATGACCAGATACACCACGACGCAGGCGGCGATGAGGCTGAAAGTTATCGGGAGGCGGGAAAAAGCTTGACCCATCTTACGACCTTACGGTGCTTCTTCGCCAACCGCAACGTCTGTAATCTTCTTCGGAAAGTACGGAGGATAAGAATTCGGTATCCAAGGCTCGTCGTCCCATTTCATCACAATTGGTTACTTGGTCAGCCCGAAGTCAAAGCGTACACCGATAACGTTATCTTTGGAGGGTGAGTTTAAAGTTCAACCGTATACAAGCTTTCTGCCTACAGCAGATCCAAAAATCGACCTTTTCGATATATAACGAATAACGTATTCGGTTTGTTCACCCATGCTATATGGTTTCGCAGACTTCCAGTCCACCACTAAATGCCACCCATCGGCTGCTCTCTCAAACCTCAGCGGTGGCAACTTGGCGAAACCCATCTACAGACGGGCAGGCTCAAGAGCGAGCCTGCCCTCGAACAGATGTACCGAAGCGAAGACGTTTCGTACAGATGACCTCTCGTGCGTGCAAAGAGGCTGCCTACCGGGGCTGTGTCGGGTAAGCCAGCCATCCTGAGTTTCCAGTTACGCCTGACGCCTAGCGACGCCGAATCTCGCGGACGGCGTCGCCGACCTGGACCTTGGTGACGTCTTCGAGGGGACCGCCGAACATGCTCTCGAGGTCGGGGCCTTCGCCGCGCTCGGTCCCGAAGCCCTGGACCTGGACGTTATCGCCGAACATCTGTTGGAAGATACGCTGGAGGTTCTCCTGCATCTCGCCAAATCCTGCTGCCCCAAGAGGGGTGTCGGTGTCGGAGATGCGGGCTATGGCGAGCTTCTCTTTGACCTCGGTGACCTCAGCCTTGGCCTTTACGTCTTCGACGGTTCCCAAAGTCTCGCCGGTATCCGGATCCCAGACCTCCTCGCCCTCGGGGGCGAAGATCTCGAAGAGCATACCCTGGCGGACGCCGTGGGAGCGGCCCCGGTTTAGCGCGATCTCTCCTTTGCCCAAGATCTTGGCGACTTTGCCCTCTACGGTCATTCGATCTTCTCCTCGGGTGGGTGCAAATTCTCCTAGATTATATCTCTCACAACGGACTGGTCGCGTGCCCACTAGAATCCCCTGTGTGATAGATCCGAAGGCAGAACCCCACGTGCGCACGAACCGCGTAGGCCGGCATTTACCGACCTCGGGCGGGCTCAAGAACACTCTGCAGCTAGCCCGCGAGCAGGGGTTGGAGACGGTCCAAATCTTCGTCTCCAACCCTCAAAGCTGGGCAGCACCTACACCACGTCCGGACGGAGAAGCATTCGTTACGGGTACCAATGAAGTCGGGCTATCCCCCGTGGTCGCGCACGCGAAGTACCTTGTAAACCTCGCCTCTCCTGATGCCGAACATCGGGCGTGCTCCGCACGAGCTTTAGCCGCGGAGCTCGTTGCAGCGGGTTCTCTTAGCGCCGAGTTCGTCGTTGTACACGCGGGCAGCCACGGCGGAAGCGGCGAGGAGGAGGGGATGAAGCGACTGGTCGAGGGGTTCGATCGGGCGCGGGAGTTGGCCGCGACGGAGGACGGAGCGGCCGAACCTCTTGTAGAGAACTCGGTTGGGGCTGGCACGCAGCTGTGCTCCTCGTTCGACGCTCTCGCCGAGGTAGCAAAGGAGGCCGGGGCGCAGGTATGTGCGGACACTGCCCACTTATACGTTGCGGGGTACGACCTCTCGACGCCGGAAGGTGCTCGAAAGGTCGCAGGAGAATTAAAGGCGGCTTTAGGCAAGAGTATCGCGTTGCTGCACCTTAACGATCCCAGAAACGGGCTCGGGAGCCGGCGGGACGGTCACGAGAGGATCGGTGAGGGTCATATCCCAAAGGAGGCATGGGCGGAGTTTCTACCGTTGCTACCGGGGGTTCCGTTGGTGATGGAGACGCCGTACGCCACACCGGAGTCTGACGCCGAGCAGGTGCGGCTCGTCAAGGAGCTGGCGGGTGGGTTGGCTCTTTCGGTGTATGGGGTATAGAATCTCTAGCCATGAAGACCGTGGAGATCTCGCCTCTGCAGAAGAAGACGGACCTGCTCTCGGCTATCGGAGAGACGTTAAGGGCGGTTCGCACCGAGCGTGGCCTCACCTTGCGACAGGCTGCCGAAGGGGCACACGTCTCCATCTCTTACCTCGCGGAGATCGAACGGGGCGAGAAGGACCCTTCTTCGCGGGTGCTCGAGAGCATCGCCGAGGGGCTCGGCATGGAGACGTCGACCCTCCTCCTTCGCATAGCCGCGACTTTAGAGCCCGGTACCGCAACCCCCCTCGCTAGCACGCTGGCCGCCTAGTAGGGCACAGCCGGCAAAGAAGCGAGGATGTGTAGACAAAAACCTTTCGAACGCTGGTTAGTAAGGCAGCTATCGCTGCGGCGTTGATCTCGCGCTCTCTGACTGGTCGTGGTTCAAGCGCTGCCACAATTAGTCGATCTAATCTTCGAGAATATGAGCGAGACCTCATACCATGGTAGCTAACCGCACCCGAGACAAGCTCGGTTGTACCAAGGACAAAAGCTAACGAGCCAGAATGTCTGCGGTTTCTCCTTAAACCCCGAGAAAGTACACTAGCAGGACGCTCGAAGCGTTGTAACCGGAGTGCGCGAGGAAGCTTGCAGTGGTGTTGATGTGCTTGCGCAAGAGTCCAAGGCCTAGCGAGAGGACGAAGACGTAACCTAGCAACACGGAGGGGCCGTACTGGATGTGTACCGAGGCGAAGAGTATTGAGGTGAGGACTACGCCGAACACGGGCTGCACCGCTCCCCGAAAGAGCGTCTCCTCGCCCGTGGCCGCACCAACGCCGATTAGCAGCGCAAAGAGAACGACAGCTACCGCGCCCAGCCCCTCGGGGTTGAAGAGGGTGTCGGTGACCTCCCCGACCCGCTCGTAGAGGTCGGGTTGCAGGGTAGCGAAGAGAGAGTCGGCTAAAAACTGCACCACGAACGCCCCGAGTATAAATAACGCGACGAGGCCTAGCTGAAGCGGGGTGACAGGACCGTACCCGAGACGGGTGAGGGTTTCGCGAGGTCCTCTGCGGAGCCCGAGGCCCACTCCGGCGAGGGCTACGACCACGAGCGGCAGCTGGCTCGCCAGGACGAGGCCGGGGGAGATCCTGCTCTCCGAAGAGAGCGTGAGGGCGGCGATCTGCTCAAAGGAGAGCAGTTGCAGCAGGTTCGCTGACAGAACCAGCACAAAGAGCCAGAGCGCAAAGAAGATCGGGGGGTCTAACCGGAAAGGGCGCCTCGGTGGGCGACCGAGCACCTTGAGGAGCGGCGGCGTGCAGAGGGCCAGCCCGGCGAGACCCGCGCTTATGACCACCGCAACGATTACCGGCGTCACTGTCGGATCATCGGTCCCCTGTGTCCCGGTCGCCGCCGTGAGCAGCAGCACCGCGCCCAACAATACCCCGAGGCCCAAGACTAATAAAGATCCCAGGAGTAGGGCCACAACGAGGATCACCTCCGCCACCCAGTGCTTCTTGCCCAAATGCGAGAGGAGTGCCAGAAGCGCCACCAGGGTGATAAGTGAGATGGTTAGGACCGCCTCCATACAAGGAGCCTTTCTAGACTTGTGCGTGCTACTCGAGAGGTTAGCACACGAAAAACCCGGCTCGCACCCACCACACGAGCCGGGATGTGCCTGGGCCAGGGAGTATAACCACCATCGGCAATCTACCCGCCCAAAATTACCTTCTCATTACCCCTGGATAACAGTTTAACAACGCTCGGATTATGCTCTAGGGGTCCCGGTTCTCGGCGTTCTCCAAGCCGTCGAGTATGGGACCTAGAGCCTCGTCGCGGGCGACCTCGTACTCCTCGACGCTTCTAGCCCTCCGGGCGAGTTCGGATAAGCGCCCGGTGAGGCCGGCGCCTTTTTTAGAGGCCAGGATACGCCAAGATAGTAGTCGGTAGGCCTCTTTCAGGGCTGTTTCCTCGCAGCCGCTTTCGAGAAGATTTTCGAGGGTGGCGTGAAGGGTTTCCGCGGTTTTTAAGGGGAGGCTCAGGTCTACTGCCGGCTCCTCGCCAGGCAAGTTGTTAGTGAACCTTCTCTAGGTAGATGCGGTCCTGGGTAATGACTATCTGCAGGTCCCCCGGGTTTCGGTGGAGGTAGTCGCGCCACTCCTTAGCGAAGATGTCGGACTCGGACGCATCGGTCGCCAAAACTATGCCGGACTCGTTTTCGTCGAGGACTACTGGGTGTTCGGAGATCCTACCCCTGCGGACCGGGTCGCGGCGGTAGATCGAGTTGCGCGACCGAAAGCTTTGTACGCTAGAGGGTGTTGTGTTGAGCTCTTGGGCAATCCACTCGTCCCCCCGCCCTTCGTCGACCCAGCGTCGGATCTTAGCCGCATGCGGCTTTAGCGCTACTCTCCTGCTGTCCAAGATCCCGCCCTCAGCTACTCTTCTGGTTTCCAAGACCCCGCCCTCCTTTTCGTCTTGGTTTTCTGATACGTGCTTTATTACAGTATATGTACCACTTCTAGTAGCCTGACGCCAGTCTAAACCCTACTTCTGGCCTACAACGCATTTGTCAACTCACAAGACGAGCGGGCCACGGGCGCATCTCGCAACTGGCGCGCCCGCAAAGAGGAGGTAGTGGGCGAGCAGTACGAGCCTCACCGGTCCTCGAGTATCTTCTCGGCGGCGCCGAGACCAGAGATCGCCGCACCCTCGATCTTCGGTCCCGCGTAGGCGTCGCCGCAGAAGACGAGGGGTGGTGAGATCCCGGCGTAGACGAACGGCTCCTCGTGTGCCTCTGCAACCCAGCTGTGCTCCCAACGGTAGACCGCGGTGGTCTTTGCCTTCGTTCCTATATAGCCTTTCGCCTCCTCGAGAAGCAGGCGGGCGACCTCCGCATCACCGCTCTGTGCGTGCTCGCGGCTCCACCCTGCGCTGGCGTGGATGGTGACAGCCGGGACATCGGAGATGCCTTTCTGACGGTTATCGGCGATCCAGAAGAGGGCGTCGCCCTCGATCCGGACCCCGCCTGGCTCGTGCACTTTACCAGGGTCGTCGAGGAGTGCCATTACCGCGATGCAAGGATCGTAGCTTATACCTTCGAGGGCCTCCCGCGCTTCGGCGGAGAGGGGGATCTCGTTCTCCTCCACGAGCCTCAGCGCTAACGGGACCGGAATTGCGAGGATGAGGGCGTCTGCGGTATACGTGAGTTCTCCAACGGCCACCGCCCAACCCCCCGTGTCCGCGCTTATCTGAGTCACCCCCGAGCCGGTCTTCACATCGAGGCCGTGGGCGAGGTGCTCGGCGATGGCGGTCATGCCGCGTGTGCCTTTGTAGCGGGGATAGCTGTCTTCCTGGCGCTCACCGTACGCGTCGGCGAAGCCGTGGGTCCAGACCTCGGCGACCCCGGCGGAGACCCAACCTTCGACCATTTCCCCAAAACGTTCGTCCCGAACGGTAAAGAACTGGGCGCCGTGGTCGAAGACGCCATTTTCGATGCGGTCGGTCCTCATGCGTCCGCCGACCTTGTTCTCTTTTTCGAGGACCGTAACCCAGATGCCTGCGTCTTCGAGCTTTTGGGCCGCGACGAGACCGGAGATACCGGCGCCGACTATCGCACAGGACATCATCTCTAAGGGTGCCTCCGATTCCTCTGTAATCCGTCGAAAGTCGGGTTATGCGTATCCGTTTTTTTCGGTACCCGTTCCGATTGTAGGAGCATTTCCGCCCTCTCTATAGTTTGGAAGTGGATGTCCACGGTGTCTACAACCTCCTTCGCGTAGCCGCCAGCCATCGTTATGGTGACGGGGATGCCGCGTTCCCGGCAGGAAGAAAGGACGAGCCGGTCGCGTTCGCCGAGTCCCTCCTTAGTTACCGAGAGCCGCCCCAGGCGGTCGCGTTCGAAAGGGTCCGCACCGGCTAAAAAGATTGCGAGTTCCCAACGGGCGCGGTCGAGGGTCTGCTCCAACGCTTCCGTTAAAGCTTCGAGGAAGACGCCGTCGTCAGCCCCGTCGGGGAGCGCTATGTCTAGATCACTCTCCTCCTTGTTAAAGGGGAAGTTCTTCCCGCCGTGGATAGAGAAGGTGAAGACGTGGGGATCCTTGCGCAGGATGGAGGCCGTGCCGTTCCCCTGGTGAACGTCGGTGTCGAGTACCACGACCTTGTTCACGAGCCCCTCGACTCGTAGGGCGCGGGCCGCGATGGCGGAGTCGTTGAGGACGCAGAAGCCCTCGCCGCGGTCGGCGAAGGCGTGGTGGGTGCCGCCGGCGAGATTCGCTGCGAGCCCCTCTTCGAGAGCGGCCCGGCAGGCCTCTAGGGTGCCGCCTGAAGCCCGGCGCGAGCGTTCGACCATCATCTTCGACCAGGGGAAGCCTATCCGGCGTACCTCCTTATCGGTGAGCGCCCCGGTGACCACCTTCTTGAGGTATTTAGGGTTGTGGGCATACAGGATCTCCTCATCCGTAACCGCGCGTGGGACGCGCATCTCATCAGGACCGCAGATGCTGGTGGCAGCTACCCTCTCGCGTAGCATCGAATACTTTTCCATCGGAAACCGATGTCCCTCCGGCAAAGGAAGCACGAATCGGTCCGAGTAGAAGACTTTCATACTCTCGTTCCCTTGCAGCGCGTGCATTTCATCTGACCAATGTAGTACATCCGCGCCCCAGGAGTTGGGCGGGTGGTCATACTACTGCGCCGTCGGTTATGCTAGCATCCGGACTTCGTACTATGGAAGATCCGCGACAGATCCGGCTATTCGAGGCGAGCGCCGAGAAGATAGCCCCGCCGGAGGAGGGTCTGTACCTCGGCACGTCCGGCTGGTCTTACGCGGATTGGGAGGGGACGGTGTACCCGCTGGGAACGTCGCCCGGGAGCAGGCTCGCTGAGTACGTAAAGCACTTCGCGACGGTCGAGATAGATTCGACCTTCTACGGGACGCCGAAGGTGTCTACCGTGGAGCGGTGGCGTCAGATAGCGCCCGAGGGCTTTCTCTACGCCGCCAAGTTCCCGCGGGGGTTTTGTACGTCACCAGCAAAAATATCCCCTTGACCTCCTTCCCCGGCTTCGGCTTCGTCCGGCGGCGGGTCGAAGCGGTAGGTTACGCGCACCCGGAGGGGGTCGCCCCTGTGGGCCTTCTCTATTGTCACACCCGCTACGAGCAGCCTCACGACCTTCTGGCGCGTGGAGAAGGCTTCGGGCGTGTCCCCTTCGACTTCGACTATGCGCTCTCTCAGCGCGACGAGCCACGCGTGGGTCGTGTCGGCAAGCTCGGTACGTTCCCGGCTCTCCGAGAGGTCGGTTTCGACGGACTCTATGAGCAGCCTCAAGTTGTCGATCTGGTTCTTGAGGGTGTCCATGTAGGTCTCTAGCTCAGGCTCCGAGAGGTACCCTTGCGCGTAGAGCCGGACGTACCGATCCTTCTCCGACTGTTTGGCGGC
>DATHAB010000169.1:0-2217 GCA_035296885.1 Rubrobacteraceae bacterium | reverse complement strand
GAGGAGCGGGAAGAGTTAGGGGATCTCGTGGCGCTCAAGGGGATTATCCAGACCCCGAACCGCATCCGGTGCGCAACTCTCGCTTGGGACGCCCTCAAACGGGGGCTCAACCAAAATGCGCCCTCTTGATCTCCGTCCGGGTAGCCTACCGGGTAGCCCAGCACCAGCCCATCGGCGTCCACCGGTAGAGCCGCGACGGACCCTTTTGAATAGGCCTTCGTCTTCGTACCTGTAGAGAGTCCGCCATCGGGCCTGCGTATCGAGGCGGGTGTAACTCTCTGGCGGACGTTCTCCACACATCTCGGGACGGCGACGTAAATGATATCTCCTCCGCTTCACCGGGGTCGAAATCCAACCTCCGGATAGGGAGCGTGTTAGTAAGGGCGTGGCGGAGTTAGTTTCCGGCTTGTTACCCCATTTCAGGATAGTTGGAAACTGCTACGAGATTGTCGTCAGTGCCTCAACAGTAAACCGACTCTATCCTGCCCGTTGCCCCGCGGTTCGCGTGACTGATCCTTCCAAAATCCCGACGCCGCACGACCACGACCGGACGTGGTTTATGGCTCTCTAGGGGAAACGTCCATTGGCAGGCAGAAGTCGTCAAATCCAGGTGTGAGCCTGTTGGCTTTGAGCTCGAAGTCTTTGCCGCTCTGATGAGGTTGATCTTCTGCCACCCAAACTTTAATGTCAGGCACCTACCCTCGAACTCCTCCACCGCCACCCTGAGAAGACGCGAGCAAAAGCTGCAGGTCGCCTCCATGTCGCGAACCATGAGCACCAGGTAGTAGATGCGGCTCACCCTCACGAGGTCGCTGTCCTACACAAAGATACCTGCCAAAGCGCAGGGGCCACCGAGGAGGAAGGAGAGCAAGAAGGCCAAGGTGAAGAAGCCGTTCTTCTCGGCAGTGTAGATGTAGAGACGCTTGTAGTGCGCGACCAGAAGAACAGAGGTAATGGCGACGCCACCCAGCACGACAGCTGTTACGCGCAAGGCGTTGAGAATGATCATCTGGCGGACCACACCGTCGGAGATGCTCTCAGCAGGCCGAACCAGTCTACTGAGAGCATCTCCGCCGAAGAGAGCCAGAAGTGCGTAGAGGATGGGGCGAGGATAGACCGGGCCCCGGACGTAGGCGTGTAGCTCGTCGTCTCTTTTAGCGCCCCGCGGCTCTGTACGTCACCACAGGGCTGCAAGCTTTTTGCCCGTAATCATGACCGGCACAGTAAAGCACACGTCTTCCGCAAGGTTGGACGAGCCGTTCTAGGAGCGCAGAAAGCCTCCCTCGGAGTGGATAATCTGGCCTGTGATCCAGGCAGCGTCATCGCTTGCCAGGAACGCCACTAGCCGCGCCGCGTCCTCGGGCTCACCGACCCTGCCGGCAGAAAATTTGGCCGAGAGTTCCCGCTTCAACTGGTAAGTCATCCAGCCCGTGTTCGTCGGGCCGGGGTTGACGGCATTTACGGTTATCCCTTTGTGGCCTACCTCGGCGGCGAGCGTCCGGGTGAAGGCCTCGATGGCGCCCTTGGTCGCGACGTAGGCGAGCTCCCCCGGCATAGGCCCGAGCGATTGTCCGCTGGTGAGGTTGACGATCCTGCCGCCGGTTTCGCCCACGAAACGTCGGGCGAATACGACCGAGAGCAGCGCCGTGGCCCTTAAGTTGACCGCGTAGTGGGCGTCGAGTGACGCGGCGTCCAGTGCCTCGTAACCGTCACCGGTGGAGCGAGCGGCGTTGTTCACGAGTATTGAGGGCGGTCCGAGCCGCTCTGCCACCTTGTCCAGCAACCGTTCCGGGGAGCCGGGGAGGGAGAGATCCAGCTCCATCGCCTCCACCCTGACGCCCGCGCCGCGTAGCTCTTTAAGCAAAATTCCTGGCTCGTTCTCACGGTTTCCCCAGTGGGTGAAGAAGACGTCTATACCGTTCTTCAAGTACTAAATACCCTGAGCTAAGAATAGGATGAGAAGGCCGACCCTCCGCACAGTACCTGAGCGAGGGTCTGCAGCTGTTTTACGAGCTTCGGAGAGCTCAACTTGAGAGGAGGACCGGCCATGACGGATGCTAGCAGAGGAGAGCCCATGATGACGACCGCCGGCATCGATCTCGGCGATCGCTACAGCTACTTGTGCTTCCTCGATACCCGAAGCGGCGAGGTGATCGAGGAGGGCAGGTTGCGCACCACCCCACAAACCTTCGAGCGGCGCTTTTGCTCGGAGCGGCC
>DATHAB010000168.1:0-4541 GCA_035296885.1 Rubrobacteraceae bacterium | reverse complement strand
GGTTGGGTAGGAGGAAGAAAAAGCCGACTCCCGAAGAGTTTTACGAGGCCATTAACGAGGTGCTCCGTGGGGAGAAGCTTCGCCGGTACGCCGAGAAGCACGACGTTTCCGAGGAGGAAGCCGCAAGGATACTGTCCGGTATGAAGCGCAAGGATGACGACAGCGAGAAGGAAGGTGCATAGAGCATGACTAACAAAACGAGTACCAAAGTAGTCGAGCGCCGCGTCGCCGAAGACCTCGCACGCGAGCGGCCTTGAAGAGGCCGAGGGCTGGGGCGTCTTCTTCCCGCCCGAGGTCTTCGGGCCACAGGCCCCGGGAGCCTTCCTGTCTTGGCGAGCCCACCCGCTGCTCTTCCCCTTCGTCCGGGCGCGGCAGGAGGCGCTCAGCGCCTGAAGGTGCCCCCCGCAGAGAGGCCTTCGTGGTCCGAGCGCTTGTCGACTCTTGACCTCGAGCTTCGCCAGAGGCGGGACGGCTATCGGGAGGCGGTCCTGGCGTATCTGACGCTCCTACTTGTGGGCGTGGGGCGGCTGGCAGCGGACGTCGTGGGCGATCTGAGGCTCAAGGACGAACCCCTGCTCGCCGAGGTCTTCGGCTTCATCGAGGATTACTACCGCGAGCGCGTCTCGCTTAAGGACGTAGCGCGGGCGGTGAGCCTGTCGCCGGGCCACCTCACCACGGTCGTAAGGCGCAAGACGGGACGGACAGTGCAGGAGTGGATCGCCGAGCGCCGCATGGTGGAGGCGCGGCGTCTCCTGGTCGAGACGGACCTGTCAGTTGAGGAGGTTAGCCGGAGGGTCGGCTACGGCGATGCGGGCTACTTCGTGAGGTCTTTTAGGCGGGCCCACGGTGCAACGCCGCTCGGCTGGCGCCGCGCCGGGCGGCCGTAAGCCGGAGGTTCTCAGGCATAGTCCTCTTGGTTTAAGGACCTACCCCAGCTTTGATCACTCGTAGTGTACCGCTCTCACTTCACTGCAATCTACTATAGTGTTCGATAGCGTGGTCTATAGCACCCAGGTTTTGACCGCAATCCGACCGCAACCGGGTGTCTCCCCCTGTCCCTCCCTGTCCCTCTAAGAGAGCTAAACCCTGATAAAAGCGCTGATTTGTCTCTCCCTGTCCCCCACTGTCCCTCCCTGTCTCTGAAGGAGAATGACTACGAATCAGAAGGTCGCAGGTTCGAGTCCTGCCGAGCGCACTAGCAAAATCTTTTGTTTTGCAGGTAAATAAATCTAGCATGACACTTATCTAAAGCCAAAGGCGAGCTTAGCTCATATACCAACCGCCGTTGACGTTCAGGGTCTGACCAGTGATATAGGCGTTACGTGCGAGCATTAGAGTCGCCTCCGCCACTTCCTCCGGTGTGCCGAACCTGCCGAGCGGTATGGGATCTGGAGATGCGTTCAGGTTATCCGTGATCATCTCGGTTTCCACCAGCACGGGAGCGATGGCGTTTACCGTGATTCCTTCTTCGGCCAGCAAGGAGGCGTAAGAGTGGGTCAGTCCCAAAAGCCCGGCTTTGGAGGCAGCGTAGTGCGGCCCAACGACCCCGCCTAGCTGAGCGGCTACGGAAGACATGTTGATGATCCGACCCCAGCCCGCTGACCGCATCCTAGGCAAGACGGCTTGCGTCAGCAGGAAAGCGGACTTGAGGTTGGCGGCGAGGAGCTCGTCCCAGTCTCGCTCGGTGATCTCTTCGATACTCTGGGGGCGCACAATGCCGGCGTTATTCACCAGGATGGCGACCGGTCCCAATCGATCCTCGACATCTGTCACCAACCGGTCCACCGCTTCCGCCACGGATACGTCCGCGCCAACCGCGACGGTGTTGCGTCCGAGGTCTTCTATTCTGGACTTCACCCCTTCGGCCTCCTCAGCCCTACTTCGGTACACTACTGCGACGTCGGCTCCTTCTTCAGCCAGCGCGATCGCCGCGGCCTTACCGATGCCGCGGCTGGCTCCGCTGACGAGGGCGACTTTTCCAAACAATTCGCTCACGATATATTTCCTAATCTACCTTGGCTAGCGGGTGGTGAACCTCCTGGAGCTTGCCCTTCAGCGACTGCTTGTGTCACCCTGAGAGGCCACCGAAGGTGGTTGAGCAGCTCTACTACTACCGCGGTACTTCGTCCAGATCCAGTTGGAGAAGGCGCCAAGGCCGAGCAACAAGACGATCAAACCGACGATGGGACCGAGCACGGGGATTGCTCTCAGAAAGACGTACAAGATCAGGCCGACCACCAGAGGCAAGACTCGCTGACCGGTCCCTCGGCCTGGCTGGATGGCCTCCACAACCAGCAGCCCGGCAAGGAAGCTAACGACGATCTGGGCCAGATAGCCCGTAGAGACCCAGAAAGCCAAGGCCAACACCGCTTCTGCTAGCAGCCCCACAACGACGATCAGCGCAACCAAGCCTCCTAAGGTTAACAGGCCGAAGATCACCACCAGCAGGATGGTTACCAGCAGGATGGCTATCCCCAACACAAAGAAGGCTATGAGGCTTAGGAGGCCCCAGCCGAGGCTGGCCAGGGGTCGGCCCAGAACCCTGCCGGCCAGACGGCGGATCCAGCCAGAGGCGAGCCAGATCAGCACCAACCCCACCAGCATCAGCTCGACAAAGCTGCGAAGGTTACCTAGCAGCCAATCGGCAGCGGCACTGCGGGCGGGCTCCTCCTCTTCTTCGGCTGCAGGACGCTCCTGGCGGATCACTTCGCCTTCGATTTGAGCTCCAGGAGCAACCCGTGCCTCGGTACCGGACTCATAGCTAAGATCGCCCCCGATTCGGGCAGAGTCCGTAAGCGTCAGCCCTGGTTCAACGGTAGGAATCTCCACCAGCGGCTCGAATGAGAATGGCGGAGAGCCCCCATCCTCGCCATCTACATCAGCATCTACGTCTCTACCTACTTGCCCGTTCAGTTGCAGGCCATTCATTGCCCCCTTTAGATCTTCACCGACGTTCCCGGCCAAGAGCGCTTGGTACCCGGCGTACAGCAAAGTACCTCCCACGGTGCTGCCAGGCCCGCTCTCTAGGCTGAAGCCCGCAGATATGAGGTCGTCACCTACCCGTGCATCATCTCTCAGCAACAGCGTCTGTCCGGCGATGCGTGCGTCGTCATCAACTGTGCCTCCTACCTCCACGGACTGGCCGGCGGCGATGAGATCTCCCTGCACCGCACCATTAACGGTTACACTTCTCCCGAATGCCACCAGGTCACCCCTTATAGTGCCATCCACTACGACCTCGTTGGCAGTTACATATAGGTCGTCATCTACCTCTTCACCGGAGCCTATGACCACTCGATCTCCGCTGCGGGTTTCCACCGCCCCCAGCACCGGCGAAGCGATGAGCAGCGTCACTAGTAGCACCAGACCAAGGATAATTAGAAAGTAGCGCCTATTCACCATTTACTAAGGTCTCCGTCATCGTCGGGTAAGAATTTGTAGAAGCTAACCATTACTGTAGAAGCTAATCATTACCCTTCTATAAGTGCTGCCACCGTAAGTGCAAGACGATAAGTCTCAACGCACCTCTTTTCCACTCGGAACCCTGCCGGAACTGTATACGAGCCACAAGTATCCTCCAAAACTGGTGAACAAAGCAATACCTTCTTGGGGAATTAGCAAATATTTCAATAGAAGGCTTGGGCTAAGGGAGCTGCCGTTGCCCCTACTCACCAAAGCACCTGGAAGGCTGGTTTTCGGGTTCGTATCATGCAGAGGATACTTACGAACTGAGAAAAACAGTCTCGATAGCTATCTATCTATAGAGGCTAGAGGGTGTTATGAACTCTAGCAACCTCTAGTAACTATTCGATACGCTTGATGCTTTCGGGGAGACCCAGTAAATAGCTCCCCCCGGTAAGGGCCTATATTTCCTACAGGTTTGGCCACACCTCGGTAACAAAACTCGTAGCATTGGCTATTCGGCGGACTGCAACTGTATGCAGACTCTCAAGATATTGTTCTGATGTTCTTCCATCTCGGAGGCGGCAGCCTGATAGGATCTGTGATCAAAGGTACTGGCTCTGTACGAGGCGTGGTCAGGATCTCAAGATCTCAAGATACACAGCCTCAGTCTGAGGCGACGGGGGCACGCCGAGCTCCTCTGACAGCAGGCTTCTGCAACGCTCGTAGACCCGTAGCGCCTCGGCCCGGTTGCCCACTGCGGCGTGGGCGCGCATCAGGAGCTGGTAACTGGTCTCGCGGAAAGGTTCGAGAGCCACCGCTTCCTTGGCGTGTTTCACCGCGTATGCTGGCTCTTTGTGCCAGATAGAGGGCTCGCTTAGACATTCGTGTGCCCGCACGAGCACGTCGCGCAGCTCGGAGCGTTTCAAGGTCACCCAGGGTCCCTCCTCGCCCCTCAGGAACGACCTTCGAGAGATCTGGTAAGCCACGTGTGCCCATCCCCAAGCCTCTCGCGGTTTGTCTCCCCGCAGCGCACTTTCCGCGCGGTCGATGGCCTCGCTGGCGGCTTCCACGTCGATCCAGACGTCGGTCGGCAGCGATAGTTGATAGTGGCCGAAGGAACCGGTAAGGGCAAGGTC
>DATHAB010000167.1:0-8413 GCA_035296885.1 Rubrobacteraceae bacterium | reverse complement strand
GGCGAGCGCGTAGAGGGCGTCCCGCTCGTAGTAGCCGAGCTTTCTAACGAAGCCCCGCTTCAGGGTATATGGCGGCTCGTGGGGAGCTGAGATGCGGCAGGAGCCGAAAGCCAGGGTAAGCTTGCCGTCCTCCGGAGCGATGGTCCGGATAGTAGGTGGCGGAAAAGGGTCTCTCTCCTCCGGCCAGACCAGCGCGCCGTCTAAAGCGACCGAGTACTCGTAAGACGAACCGGGCTCGAGGGCTCTGATGCACACCAAGGCGTAGTGATGGCCCTCAGCTTTGAAAGTACGCGAGTGGTGGGGTAAGCCTCCTACTAGTACCTCGACCTCACATTCTGAGTCGGTCTCCACCCATATGGTGGCGTCGCGAGCGCCGGTGTACCGCAGGAGGGGACCGAGGATGAGTTTCGGCATAGGAACGCGTGCTCCGCCTAGCTCACGCGAGCGCTCGCTCGACGCGCTCCTCCGGTGGGGAAAGCTCCCGCTGCTTGTCGAGGGTCTGGTAGGTGCCCCCGGGCCTTACTGATTCGGCCATGTGTTTCTCCTAGCCTGCATCAAGCGACTTCCCCTGCACGTTTTTCCCGGCCCCGGTCGCTCCCGTGGCCGTGCTGGTAAGTATACTGCTAGAGCGCCCTTCGGGAGGAAAGGTCTTTTGGCTGGATGATCTGCTATCTAGCGGGACTTACGGTTGAGGGCAGCCTGGATACGGTGGACGTTCTCGTAGTCACGGACGGCGTCCCAGAGCTTGCCCTCGGGGACGGTGTTATGCCAGTGGTCGGCTCGGTAACCGTAGCGGCGCTTGAGGGTTCGAACAGAGTCCCTGGTGTAGCGTAGAGCGTAGACGAGCTTGCGTGTCGCGTCGGCCCGGCGGGGAAGGAGACCGTGGTTGCTCTCGATCCACCAGCCGATCTGTGGCCGCGGCTTCTCCGAGTGAAGGATCAGGTTCGCCTCCCACTCGACCCGCAAAGCGTTCATCTCGAACGTACCGGGTAAAACACTTAGTGGCCCTAAAGCGAACGAATCATCTGTATGAAACCCGAACGTACCCTCGAAGAGGCTCCTTAGAGAACCTTCACCAAGGTTCTCGTAGCGGGACCGGAGGGCGAGGAGTTGCTCGTCGGAGTACGTTTTCAAGCCCCTTAGAGTGGGACGTTTCGGGTCGAGCCCGCCCCGGTGCAACACCTTCGAGAACGCGTTGTAGGAGCGAAGGCTTCTCAACAGCCAGATTAGGTATCCTCCGACGCCGAGCGCGAGGCTGAATGCTAGGGCCGCGTAGAACGCCCCTATCGGCACGGCGACGCCCCCTCCCACGAAGCTAGGCACCCCGAATAGGTTGTAGAGCATCACCACTATGCTCGTCGTCGCCACAAAGGTCGTAAACCCCAACAAAAGAAAAGCCCCGAGCCTCCTAAGGGGTGGGGAACAGGCGGAGGCCAGGCCCTCCCACGCTATCCGCTCCTCGGCAGCCCCGAGTGATGCTGTCTCTAACCTTTCCACGTTCCGAAAGTATACCCCCGATTTTCAAAGGCGGGTTGGGCGAGATATCACTCTAGTGCTGCGAGATGTATTGTTTGGCGAATTCCTGGCTGAGAAGCAAAGCCGCATCTGCCGGTTCATCTGGGCCGTCTCTGGATTTGAGCCTCGTGGAAATGATAGGCGGTATGTGCTTTAACGCTTGCTGTGGTGATAGAAGTTTACAAGAGCGGGCGAAGGGATGGTCTCTTGCGCGGTGCTTCTCTTATTTTGTTCATTCTATTCGTCCTTTTGCTGCTGTACCTGTTGCTGCCGTTAGGTTCACAGCGGGTGGTGCTTCTGGGGAGCGATGCGCGGGCGGACGAGGGTTCACGCTCGGATACGATCATGGTCGTCAAGGCCGGCGGTGGCCTGCTCGCCGTACCGAGGGACACCTTGGTCGAGATACCGGGCGTGGGACGGGATAAGGTGAACGCCGCATTCGATATCGGCGGGCCGGAGCTGGCGGTCGAGACGCTGAAGAATTTTACGGGTCTCTCAATGGAGAACTACGTGGTGCTGCACTTTGGCGGGGTCGAGGAGATAGTAGACGCTCTGGGTGGTATTACGCTGGACGTCGAGGACCCCATAGAGACGGAGCAGGATGGCGAGTATTTCTTTATCCCGGCCGGCATCCAGGAGCTGACGGGCGCCGAGGCCTTGGCCTACGTGCGTTACCGGGGAGGACCCACGGCGGATATCGGACGTATCGGGCGCCAGCAACGTTTTCTTGGGGCTTTGGCCGGAGAACTCTCCTCACCGGAGAATCTGCCCCGATTACCGGCGACGGCTAGGCTCGTCTGGCGCAACGTCGAGACGAACATGACCCCTTTGGAAGCGGCGTGCTTTGCGATCCAGTTTGGGCTCTCAGGTGGTGACGCGGTGGCGGAGATCTACCCCGGCACCCCTCAATATATTGGGGGTGTCTCGTACTGGGTTCCAGATACCGTAGCGGGTCAGCGCGTGGTGGCGGCTACTGTACAGTAGCCGTCCGGCGGTCAACTATCAGAGGTCGGTAATCAGCCAGAGCTTTACGGAGAGGACCGGGTAGTAAGGATCGGTGGTTGGCCGAGATGTCCAGTCGATCGGGGAGTAAAGAGCACGAGAATCTATCCCTCGAAGGAGAAGCTGGCTAGCTGCCCAGCGAGAGCAAACCGCCTAGGCGGCTTGCTCCTTAGCGAGCTTGCTCTGCTTTTCGATGAGCCGGGCGAGCCAGGTGAGGCTGGGATCACCTTCGGTGGTGCGGGCGGCGTTAACGTACCAGTTGAGGGCTTCCCTGTGGTCGCCAAGACGGCGTTTGAGCTCGCCGACAAGGTAGGTAGTGAAGGAGAGCTCGCGGCCGTGCAGGCTCTCGTCTTCGAGGGCACGCAGGAAGTAGCGGACTGCCCTGAGCTGGAAGGTGCTCTCGAAGGGGCGCTCGCGTTCTTTACGGCAGACCCAGGAGGCGCGCAAACAGAGGTCGCCGAGCTCGCGGGCGGAGAGGGCGCGCTCCTGGCCGCAGACCTCGGCTGCGTGAAAGGCTAGCCAGGGCGGAGGGCTCGCGCGGAAGACATGCAACAGCCCGTCCTCTTTAAGGCGTTCCTCAAGGTCGTGACGCTCGATAGGGGTAAGGTCAAGGTCGTCGAAGACTTCGCGGGCGGCGAACGAGCATAATGGGCACATGGTGACGCCGTACCGGATCAGACGCGACCCGTCTGACTGACGGCCAGGGAACTTAGGGCAGAGATCGGGCTCGCGGCCGACGGTTACGTAGGTGTTAACGCGCGGCGCTTGAAAGACGTACCAGCACATGGGACAACGTGTATCGACCCGTCTCACCTTACCCACGAGCAACCCCTAAGATATTAATGCTGTATGGAGGTCTGGCGTCGGGGATCAAAGCGCCACGAGTTTACCATATCGCCTTCCGGTTCCCCCGTGACCCTTGCCGTGGTCGATCCCTGTATACTGCCGCCGTCTGGCTACGGGTGGCGCTTTGAGGATCGATCGCGGTGCTTAGTAAGGGAGGAGTTTGGAGCGGCGCAAGACGGACGCGGAGGTAGCGCTAGAGCTGATGCGGCTCGTACTGGAGCAGGCCGGGAGCCGTCGCCTCTCCCCGACACGAACCCTTGCTCTCTACCACCTCTGCAAAGAGGCTGTAGCTTACGCCCCCGAAGGCGCGGTCACCGCTGCTTATCTCGAGGATCAACTCAAAAGGCTCCTCCAGTAAACCCACGTTCAACGAGCAGCAACCAAAATAAATGGGCGTTAAGACGAGATCTCGCCTTGTAACCACCATACTTCACCGCGAAGAACCAAGAAAGCGTTACACGCTCTCGTCGTTTCAAAGAGGGTGAGGGCTGTTGCCGGAGTTAAGTATGATCTTCAGGTCGCCAGTGTCCTCGTCCTCTGTGCGGATCTCACACTCAAGCAAGCTTTTGGCCGTTTTCCATATTGCAGGAGAAACGTTCGGGGACACTTCCGCTGATAGCGTTCTCCTCACCCCCGACGGTACACGCGCCGGAGAACTCCATCTTTGGGCTGTCTTCGATCTCGATTGATAAGCTTCGTCAAGACGAGCACCAGGGGGAGATCAACCCTCTCTAACGCTTGCAAAGCAAGAATCATACTTTCGGTGGTCTAGAGTCATACTTTTGGAGGACGCAAGTTTGAAGCTGATAAAGTAATATAGGGTCCGTAGAAAGGTATTAGTGTCAGACGGTATAGCGACAAGGAAGGAGGTGGGTATGACGCCAAGACGCATGGTGGTGCTGATGCTACTGGTAGTGATGTTCACGGTGCTGCCCATGGCCACCTCCGTCGCCCATGCCGACATTTTGGAGACCGCTAAGGGATTTGCAGACTACCTGCAGTACTTAGAGGAATGGTGGTAAGGACCGGCTCCCTCGTGTGGGCCGAGTGTTGCTTGCGAAGCTCGTCGTCGGCCTACTTGATTAGTCGATACGTGCGGCGGTAATACTAAATAGTATGAGATCTGTCAGGGCTAGCACCAGGAAGCTAGGGTCTTTCTTCGCGTTTTACTCACGCGCCTCGGAGGATACCAACCGGGGGAAACTGAGCAAGGACGGGGAGGGCACGAGCGCGTTGCCCAAGGGCGACGCGCGGAGCAGCGTGCGATGGTGGTGGGTTCTCGCGACCGGCGCCGGGGTCGGAGTCATCTCTTACTTATTGTTGTACCCGGTAATCTTCGGTTACTTTTTGGTCCTCTCCTTGCTCGACCGAGATGTCCAGTCCCCTGTTGAGCAGTTCGCGGTCACGTACGCCGTGTGGATTATGCCGACTATACATATGCTGCTGACTGCCTTTGCAGCCTCCTGGGTTGCGCGCAGGGTCGGGGCCTTGGCGGTGTTGCACGGGTTGCTAATAGCTCCGGTCTCGGTCGTAGCCATGCAGATTATTGTGCTGTACAGCTCTCCCTCCGTGAACCTGGGTGAGGCGGTGATGTACCTCGTGATGGCGCTGGGGGGTGGCCTGCTGGGCGGCATCGAGGGCCAGAGCGTTTTGGACGGGCAGGAGGCCCTCTACCGGGCTAGCCGGGATATCAGCGCCGCGCGCGACCCGCGAGCCGTGCTTGCCGCTATCTACGCCTACCTGAACGGCTCGGCGACGGGAGGGGTGGCGCTTTGGCAGGCCCCTATTCGGACAACGGACGATTCGTCCAACGGCCCCGACGCACCGGAGGCCTGGAAACCGTGGTTCTCGCAGGATTGGCCGGACGGCGTGAGCTTTGATGGGGCAGACATGGGAGCGCTGGCTGGTACTGACGGAAGATCTCCGCGGACGTTGCGAGCCGAGGACCTGCCCGCCCGCGAGAGAGCGGCATGGAAGAGCCGGGGTCTACACTCGGTCTTTCTACTATCGCTGGTCACCCCGGGAGGTGTCAGGGTCGGGCTGCTCGCGGTTGCTTCTCGCGGGAGACGCCTACCCAAGAGCACCGTCCGTGCTTGCCTAACCATCGGGGCGCAGGTGGCGCTCGTGCTCGAGTACTTACGGCTGGTCGAAGAGGCTAGACGGGCCGGTCGGCAAGCCGGGGTCTTGAGGGAGCGCCAGCGCATGGCCCAAGAGATCCACGACACTTTGGCCCAGGGGTTCACCAGCATAGTGATGAACCTAGAGGCGGCGGAGGGAATACTCCCCCCGGACGCGGCGCAGGCGCGGCACTACCTGGACCAGGCACGGCACACCGCTCGGGAGAGCCTGACGGAGGCGCGACGCCTGGTGTGGGCGTTAAGGCCGGAGGCTTTGAAGAGCGCCACGCTACCGGAGGCCCTCGGCAGGCTCACGGAGCGTTGGTCCGAGGAGAGCTGCATCACGGCCGACGTTACCGTGACCGGTTCGCCCCGCCCACTCTCCCCCGAGATCGAGACGACGCTCTTTAGGATGGCGCAGGAGGCTTTGGCCAACGTCCGTAAACATGCTCGTGCGAGCCGGGTGGCGCTTACCCTTTCCTATATGGGCGGCTGCGTCGCCCTGGACGCACGTGACGATGGGATAGGCTTTGATCCCTTCCAGGCCAGCGCTGAGGCGAGGGATCGAACCTCAGGCGGTTTTGGTCTTAAGGGGATGCGTGAGCGGGTCGAGCAGGCCGGAGGTTCGCTCTCCGTCGAGAGCACGCCTGGAGAGGGCACCACGCTGGCGGTCGAACTACCGGCTTCCGCCCCGGAGGGCGGTAGCCTGGAGGACGAGGGCTCGGAGCCTTTGCGGCACGTTGAGCCGGCGAGGAGGGAGGTACCGTGAGCGGTGACGTACGACTTCTGATTACCGACGACCATCCGGTGGTACGAGCGGGCCTACGGGGCATGCTCTCCGGCGAGCCGGACTTCGAGGTAGTCGGGGAGGCCACGAACGGCAAGGAGGCCTTAGCCCTCATCGGTGAGCTCAGACCCGATGTAGTGCTCATGGACCTAAGGATGCCGGAGATGGATGGCGTGACCGCCATCTCGCATATCAAAACCGAGTATCCCGAAACGCAGATCCTAGTCTTGACTACCTACGAGAGCGACGCTGACATCCTCAGGGCCATCGAGACGGGCGCCACCGGCTATCTACTCAAGGACGCCCCCCGCGAGGATCTCTTCGGGGCGATAAGGCTGGCGGCGGAGGGCAAGTCTCCCCTGGCTCCGACGGTAGCCACCCGCATCATGCAGAGGATGCGCGGTGACAGCGAAGAAGAGGCCCTGAGCACCAGGGAGATAGAGGTTTTGGAGCTCGTAGCGCGCGGGACAAGCAATAAGCAGATAGCGAAACAGCTCTGGGTCAGCGAGACCACTGTAAAGAGCCACATGCTGCACATCTTCGACAAGCTTGGCGTCGCCGACCGCACGGCGGCGGTGACCGAGGCGCTAAGACGAGGAATTCTACGCCTGGAACCGTAGATTCGAGGGCTTCAACCACACCCGATTGGGGAGATTCTCTTCTCTGGTTTGGGTGCGCATCCTCCGAAAGGAGGATTTAGTACTGCCGGAAGGTATGATCTTTGGCACGCAGCCTCTCCTTAAAGTTGCTTGAGCTTGCGCGAAAGGTGTGACAAAACTACTCTTTGTAAGTATTCGGGTTGCGGTTGATATGAGGAGAGGTCGGCGAGTATGAAGCCCCTGTACGATTACATTCACCAGGGCAGGTGTTACCGTTACGGGGTAGGGTGGTGCAGGATCCGGATCTACCCGGGCGAGGATGCTAGCGACGCCTCAGTAGTCTTGTGCAGCGAGCTTCCAGAGGACCGGAGCGCCGAGATGGTCGAGAGGCTGGCCGCCGAGGTGATCCGAGACCGGTTCGCCTCCAATTTGCCAGACCTGCCACGTCCCGTTTTGTGGATCGAACACCGACCCCCTCGCAGGGGACGTGGTCCTGGACGCTACACGCTCTTGACCTTTCCTACCTACAATCCACAGCTCGTCGGCGCCGGCTTTGTTCGGCGCGTTACGCTCGGGACCCCGCGCCGCGAACCCCTTGCCCTGCGGGAGGTTGCGATTTTGACCGGTAAAGGGTAGAGGACGTGCATCTGGTGCTCGGCAGGACGAGTTCGATCTATGAATCTTGAATTCTCGTTATAGGAGATCAGTAAGGATCGAAGCATGATCTCTTCAGGAGAGCAGCTCTTCGAAGGCCACCTCGTCTAAGACCGGCACACCTAAAGCGTTGGCCTTTTCGAGCTTGGAGCCAGCCTCCTCGCCGGCGAGCACGTAGTCGGTGTTCTTGCTGACGGAGGAGATGAAAATACCCCCGGCTTCCTCCAGCCTTTCGACAAAGTAGGTGCGTGGTCTGCTTAAAGTCCCTGTGATAACGACCCGCTTGCCTGCAAGCGGGCCTTCTATTTTTGCTTGCGAGGACCACTCGAACTTCAGGTGGGTCGCCATCAGGCGCTTCACCAGGTTTTGGTTGTCCTCCAGCGCGAAGTAGTCCACGACCGCCTGCGCTACGACATCGCCGATACCCTCGATCCGGGCAAGTTCATCGGCGCTCACGCCGCGGAGCAGATCCTCTCCACCGAACCTCTCGGCGATGAGCCCCGCCGTAACGCTGCCGACGTGTCGGATGCCTAGGGCGTACAAAACACGTGGGAAAGGCTGCTCTTTGCTCCTCTTGATCGCGCGGATGAGGTTATGGGCGCTCTTCTCCCCGAATCGTTCGAGTGGTTCGATCTGCTCGGCCTTGAGCTCGTAGACGTCCGCCACGTCTTTTATGAGGCCAAGGTCGAAGAGCTTGGTTGCCACCTTCTCGCCTAAACCCTCTATGTTCATCGCCGTCTTCGATGCCCAGTGGATGATGTGCTCCAAAGCCTGGGCGGGACAGCGGGCGTTCATGCAGCGGGTTACAGCCTCGCCTTCGGGGCGTGAGACGGGCTCGTCGCAGACCGGGCACCGTTCCGGCATGGCGAAGGGGTACTCTTCGCCGGTGCGCT
>DATHAB010000166.1:0-5279 GCA_035296885.1 Rubrobacteraceae bacterium | reverse complement strand
CTGGTCAGGAGGATGGACGTGTCGAGCTCGCCCCTCGTGGCCTCCACGTCCATGAGGACCTCAAGGGTGGCCCTGAGGCGGTTCACGTCCACCCCGGTGGGGGCAACCGGCACCACCACCCTGTCCGCTACGGCCGCGGCGGCCCACAGGACCTCGCGGGAGTTGGGCGGCGCGTCGATTATTACGGTGCGGCCCGCCCTCTCCAGGGCGCGAGCCTGCCGGGCCAAGCCGTCCCTCTTCGCGGGCAGCACCTCGAAGGGCAATTCTCCGGCCCTCCCCCACTCGAACGCGCTCCGCTCGTTGTCCGCATCCAGGACGGTTGGATCCTCGCCCCGCTCTTCGGCGACGGCGGCGAAGTAGAGAGCGCTGGTGGTCTTCCCCACCCCACCCTTCAGATTGACCAGCGCCACGATCATGGTTCACATGATACTGGGTTCACAGGATTACAGCAACCAATGTTTTCGTGTCCAGCTGCTCGGAATCGTGAAACCGCAGGTTAGGCCTTCCTTCGTGTGCCTCGAAGAAATCGAGCGCTCCTTCACCGAACTCTTCCGCGTCCCGCTCGTCGTCCCGAGCAGAACCGTATGGCTCCGACATCGCGATTCAGCCGCCGCATCAGTCGTGTTCATCGCGAAGGCCTCCACGAGCCGAAAATAATGCGCCGCGAGCGAGGCTGTGAGCCCGCGAGGGCCTTCGCCGGTGGCAGAGCGGTAGGGGGACTGGTAGGGTCGGGGCTCTCGGGCGATCCTCGCGCCTCTGAGGGACCGCCAAGATTTGCTGCCTTACCGACCGATGCCTTCCTGAGAGGATCACACCGTATATGTATCTATAATACGTCCCAAAGGAAAGGCTCTGATCAGAATAGAGAAATAGAGGAAAGGAAAACACAGGAGGAAAAAGCAAGGAAAGAGAAAAACAAGAGCCCTCTTCATTCATTGGTATTATGTTGATCAACGGTCGAGGCGGCGGAGAAGGTGACGGAGCTCGGAATTCGGGCCCCCCGAGTAGACGTAGAGTTCGCCGTCGAGGTTGACATAGTAGCGGTTCCCGTCGAGGTGGCGGACGGCGTGGCCGACGAACTTGGCGTACTCCTCGTAGGGGAGGGTCTCGAAGGCCTCTATCGCTGCGTCAAACTCGCCCGACGCGCGGCGTTTCTGTATTTCCTCCTGGGCTTGTCCGGTCGCCTCGGAGGCGTCGGTGGGATCCCCATTTGTGGCGTTTTGTGCCCTCGCGAGGTCCTCGGCTTCCGAGCTCTCGGTGGCGGGGTGGGGGACTCCTCGGGGGCACGCACGGGCCAGGCATTCTCGATGTGGGACCTCAGCCAACCGGCCGGGTTCTTGACGCCCTCCTGGTAGGGGAGCGCCTCGACGTAGTGGAGGCAGTGGCCGGCCCCGTGCTTAACCACCAGATCCTGGGCGGCCTGCGCCCATACTCCCTGGGCGACGAGGGCATCTGTCGCGAAGCGCTCGCCGTCTGAGAGCTCGGGGTTAGGCCTGGACCTCTCGCGGACGAACCTTTGGGAGATCCGGTAGCGAACCAGGTTGGCTTTGGTGGCGCCCCGGCCGCGCTCCTCGAAGTCCGCACGTGAGAGGAAGCCCTTCTGCACCAGCTCCCGGTGGGCGGGATCCAGCTGGCGCTTTATGGCCGAAGGGTACTTGTAGCTCTCGGGCATGGAGAGGAGCTGCCTGAGGCCCTCCAGCTCCACGGACCACGAGAGCGCCTCTTTGCGCTTGTTGTCGACGAGCTTGTAGAGGCTTCGGGCTAGGGGCCGCTTGAGGCCGTAGTAGAAGTCCGAGTCGAGGCTCTTCAAGTAGCTGGCGTTGTAGGAGCGCACGAGGATGTCGTCGAAGCGCAGGGTGTGGTGCTCGCTTGCGCGGCCCTTACGCTTTTTCCTTGAGAAGTGGACGCTCCACATGCGGAAGCGGTGCGAGCGGAAGTCCTCGTCCTCTTTGCTGTAGAACGCGTTCTCAGCGTAGATGGAGGTTTCGGAGAGCCTGTCGAGGGAGTCCCTGAGATCTTCGTAGTTCTTGCCGGCATGTGTCTTGCCCAGGATCTCCAGCAGTTCGTAAAGCGTGAAGCTCACCCGCCCGTCCGGGGGGATGCCACCGCGGCGGCTGACTATCGTCATGACGGCCACGAACACGTCTTGGTCTTGCGGCCCGGGTAGGCCAAAGTCACGGTGGGCCGCTATCCTCCAGTACTGCTCCAGGCGATCCCCGTCTTTCGTGAGGACGGTGTTTCGCGCCTCGGTGCTGTCCTCGCGCCTGTCTCGGCGCTTGAACATGAAAAGCGGGGCTTCTTCGAGGTTGATCTCGACCTGGATTAAAGGCCCTCCCTCGAACTCGAAGAGCCTGAGGTCTTGGACCCCGCCCTCAGCCAATCCCTTGATCCCCTTTCCCAAACAACATAAGAACATTTAACAAGAAACACATACAGGATGCACGACCCACCGGCCGACGCTTTTCGGACCTTTTGCAGGAATATTGCGCACCAACTTTGTCGGAGGGTACGCCATGTTTTGTCGCACGGTACGGTATTCCTTGTCTGGGAGTACGGTATTCCTTGCTGGACGGTACGGTAAAGCTTGTCGGAGGGTACGCTATGTTTTGCTTGGCAGTACGGTAAAGCTTGTCGGAGGGTACGGTATCGCTCTCCAGGCGTCCGTACGCGCAACAATCGCCGCTTTTGCAGGACTTTTGTCAATAACGGCTCAGGGCCGGGTAGTTCGGTCCCAAAACGAAGGACGAATTTGCTAGCCGGTACGGTATTTTTTGTCCGAGAGTACGGTATAGATTTGCTGCCCGGTACGGTATTAGAGGACAATGGGTGGGAGTCCATTCTAGTCGGAGGGTACAGCATTCTCCGGAAACGTTCGCCTGGCTCTAAGACGTTATCTCTGGAGAGACTTTTGATCTCTACGGCGGTCCCGGGGACAGGATTTCTTGCTGGGCGCCCCGGTATGGCTTGTCGGTCACCCTGGTATGTTACGCTGGAGCCCGCACGATGCTGGTTTTCTTGGTCAAGGACCCAGTTGAGGAGCGTACCCGTACGGCCCCCGATCCAGATTCGATGCTCGCTCGCTGTCCTTCGGAGCCTGCGCACGGGGAGGATTGAAAATCCTCCCCGTGCGCAGGGAGCAAGGCTCGCTAGGGCCACGGTAGACGGAGGGGGTCTCGGGAACCAACTCTGCATAATGCTCAAATGGAGCACTCTTACCGACTGCCCACGAACTTCGCGTTGACGGCGTTCTAAGAAGTTCACATGCAGGATCCTGCATAGCCCCGGTCCTAACGAGCCAGAGCCTTAGGCTGCTGCCCTCATCACGCGAAGAGTAAGAGTAGGAACCGTCTCCGATGTATTTTTCGCTAGATGCTGGGGCATTACAGTTGTGTAACGCCTTGTTGGCGATGGCATTGCTTGAGGGAAGCTCGGCCCCGAGCCTTACTTTGGCTCCAAGGGGTCCATGACGGAAGGAAGGGGGAGCGCTGAGCCCCGAAGAAGCGCGCGTCGGCGTCGAGGTAAGGGTAGGCGATCGCCACCCGATCGCCGAGCGGCGAGGCATGGTCGGCAGGATCGTGAGCCGCTGGGGCGGCGAGGAGTACGTGGCCGTAGACGTGCGCTGCGTCGACGGGGGGCATCGGCTGTTCCGGCCAGAGCACCTGGAGGAGATCTCCTCTTCGCGGCCTTCGTGGTGGCGTTCCCCGCTTGGTGGGGCGGCGCGTGGTGAGGATGGTAAAGACTCGGTTTCCAAAGTTCGGCTACCACCTGGACGAGTCGGATACAGACATAGTGATTCTGCGCCGCCAAGACGGCGCGTTTGTGGCCGCCTTCAGCGCTCAGGGGGCCACGAGGGAGGGTATCTTGGAGGCCGCCAAGGCGGACTACGGGAAGGTGATCGAGGCCAACGCGGAGTCCTCCTTGGCCTTCGAGAGGACGGCGACCGAAAGAGGAGCGCCTAGAAGAGAGCGGCTGGAGGCGAAGCTTGGAGCGTGATCCGGTCGGGGCTTCCCCCTCCGTCCCGACCGGATCTTCGCACCGATCGGAGCGGCACCGCGCGGGCTCCGGTTTTCTTCATACCTTCTGGGACGGTACTAGCGACGCCTTATTCACCCAACCTCGTAGAAGGTTAATTCTGCGAACTTCGTGTTTTAGCTCTAAGAGATCTGGTTAGGTAGAAAGATGATGGCCAAACGACGGAGAGGAGGCTGCTCCGAATGACCGAAAAAGCCAAGGGCAAGATGAAGGAAGCCGCTGGGGCCATCACCGGCGACGAGGAAAAGAAGGCTGAAGGCCAGGCCCAGCAGAGGGCCGCCGAAGCTGCAGAAGAAGCAGCGCAGAAGGAGAGGATCCGCCAAGAGCAGGCCAAAGCTAAGGAAGCGGAGAGGGAGCGAGACAAGCAAGAACGCAAGGAGAAGGGGTTGCTAGGCGACCTAGGCGACACCTTGTCGGGACGTTAAGGAAGCTCCACTAAGCGGCGGGCCGGGGCTCTTAGCAGCCCCGGCCCTTCCTTATGCCCTTATGCCCGGACATCGTAGAAGGAGCGTTCTGCGAACTTCCGCCCGGACCTTGCTCCTGAGTATTGTCGATAATACTCCGTTGCCGGCATGAGGGAAGTTGGATGTTTAGCCTCCCCCGCCTCGTGGTAGGCAAATAAGTGTAGGAAGTAGTAGTGAGCGAGCAAGAGCTAAAGAGAGGTGACTTCTAAAGTGACCACTACAGGATCTGAGCAGCTCACTGGCATCAGCGACACGGTGTTCGACCTCACGAGCGTCTTCTACCACGCTGCTGAAGGCGGGCAGGTGTACGCCAAGTACATCGAGGACGCTAATCGAGAGGGCGACCAGGAGCTTGCGGAGTTCTTCAAGGAGGTCCAGGAGCAGGACGCTTGGAGGGCCCAGAAGGCCAAGTCGCTGCTGGGTAGGAGGTAAACGGAACCCCCCTCCCTAGTTACCTCCCTTCCTATAAACGGGCCGGGACATGCGCTCCGGCCCTTCTTCTTGCCCGTATCCACCCTAGTGTGCGTGGAAGGGGTATTCTGCGAACTTCCGCTTTACGGAGTTCTAGGAAATCGGCTGAGTAAGCATCCTCAGTGCCACCACTCCCACGTCTTCCTCGCTAGCTTCACTATGTCCACTATCGACAGCACCGAAAGCAATATCGACAGAGCTAATGCCGCCACCCCGAACCTCTTCAGAAATGGCCCCACAACCCGCATTCGGCCTCCTTGCTCACCGCTTCGACGAACTACTGTAAGTATATGCAGCGCTCCCTCTTAGAAG
>DATHAB010000165.1:0-3169 GCA_035296885.1 Rubrobacteraceae bacterium | reverse complement strand
CAAACTGGCTCTTCCAGTGCCCTTCCCTCACGCGCACCACTGTGCCCCTACTGGCTTCGTACCGTTCCATAGCGTTTACTACCTCCTCATGGTCTGTGGTTGGGGCCAGAGAATCCTCATGCGACCCCAACCTCATTCCTTTCCCGATCTAGACCCTAACCGATGCGAGAGAAAGATGCCCTGGTACATTTGACCCAGAGATCGAGAAACGTAGCCCGTTAGCGAAGTAGCGGTCAATGTCTCGAAAGATGCTTCTATACACGTCAAGGCGCTGAAACTGGTGGGCGTTCACGAGGTGATGGAACGACAAGGACACGGTAGAGCTCTCGAGCGATGTAGCGTTTCAGACAGCGGATGATCTCCTTCTTGGACTTGCCCTCGGCTGTACGGCGAGCCACGTAGTCCCGAGTGCGTCGGTCGCGGCGCATGCGGCCGAAAGCGATCGCGTAGAGGGCTCGGTTGGCGTCGCGGTTGCCACGGCGGTTTAAGCGGTGACGAGCGACCTTGCCGGAGGAGGCTGGGATCGGAGCGACTCCGCAGAGGTGGGCGAAGGCAGCCTCGCTCCTAAGGCGTTGGGGGTTGTCCCCGGCGGCGATCAACAGCGAGGCGGCCGTGTCAGTGCCAACGCCCTCGACGGCGATCAGCTCCGGCGCGGCTTCGCCCACCAGCCGATCGAGTTGCTCACCGAGCTCCGAGACCTCCTCGGAGAGCCGGAGATAGCGGCGGGCCACCGAGTGCAACGCGAACTTGGTGGCGGCTGTCACGTCATCTGGGCATCCACCGAGCCTGAAGCGTGCCGCCCGCTTGACCAGCTTACTCCTGGAAAGCTCGCACAGTTCGGCTCTCAGTTCCTCCGGAGCACTCACCAGCAGAGCCTTCATGTGGTTTGCTGCCTGAGTGCGTGCCTTTAGCGCCGAGCGACGGGTGGCGCGCAGCCCTTCCTCTTCTTGCCCTATTCACCGAAGTGCCCAGAAGGTGAATTCTGCGAACTTCGCCTGTACGGAGTTCTCCGAAGTTCAGGGCACCTCTTGTTTAGTGTCCCATACCCGCGGGTAGGGGTTCGTTGATGGACACGGCAAGCGTCCCTTATAAGGAAGGAGGCGACCGCCGATGTGCTACACGCGCAGCAAGGACGAGCGAGATCTCGAGAGAGAGGCGCGCAGGATTACCGAGGTTAGGCTGATGGAGGAGGAAGCTCGCCATCGGCATGACGACCATCAGCGTCGTAGAAGAAGAGCGCAAGAAGAAGAGAAGAAGCCCCTGACAGAGAAGGTCAAGGAGCTGGTCGGTACCGGCAGGTAAGGCACTGAACGACTCTCTGTTTGGGTGTCCCGTTGGGGTGATCGGGGTACCCTTCTGTGTCCTCACGATAGAAAAGGGAACACTTTGATCATCGTAACCGAAGAAGCGAAGGCGCTCCTCGGCACCATCGAGCACCCTGAGGGGACGGTCTTGCGCCTGGACCCGGTGGCCCAAGACCAAGCCACCCAGCAGATCACGCTCGGCTTTGGACCCGGCGAGCCCCACAGCGACGACCAGATTGTCGAGCAAGAAGGCGAGGAGGTCTTGCGTATCGCCGCCCCCGTGAGCGGACTGCTAAACGGCAGCACCATGGACGTTATGGTGCAGGAGGAGTCGGAGAACGGGGCTCAGCGCCCGAGCGTGGTCATAGGCATAAGGCCGCCCGGCCACGAGCCGCCGACCAGCGGCTCGTAGGAGCGCGTAACATCACCTAAGGGCCGGGATCCTGCGGGGCTCCGGCCCTTTTGCGCTGTTTAGACTTTCCCGGCTCGCGGGCATCTATCGAATAGGGAAGGAGGCGAGGCCCGATGGACTAGCGTCGCCCCAGCTGCGAGGCTCCGGCTAAATTAGGCCGGGGCCTCTCTTTTCCCTCTACCTAGAGAGAAGCGTTCTCTCGCTAGGGTCTTTTGTGGCTCCTTATTCACCGAAGTGACCCATGGCCCTAGCCGGGCCACCCCGAAGCCATGAAAATAAGCTGCCGCCAAGGCTATTTATCACACCAGGCCTGCATAGCCCCGGTCCCATGCCGCAGAGTGTTTCTTATGTACACCAGGACCACGAGCCTGCTAATCTCTACATAAGAAACATAATACCCATCAGAGCACCAGCGGGCCTCTCCCGTGTACAATCGAAGCCATTACCCGGTCGGGCACGGACACCCCATCCTCCCGCCCGACCGGACCTTTTTTCACCCAACGTCGGGGTACAGGTTTTCTCGGAAGTTCGCAGGTACGGAGTTCTGCGAACTTCGCCTTAACGGAGTTCCCGGAAGTTGGTCGCGAAAGCCTGAGACCTTAAAGATGTTTATCAGAACGTTCATACGCGGTTAACCATGCCTAACGCAGGCTGGCTAAGCTGAGGCCTAACAGACGAATCGTCGGCCAGCAAAGGAAGTCTTTGCGCGATGGAACTCATCAAGCTTAGAGACTCGGACCGTCCCCACGACCCGAACGCCAAGGCTCTGCTCGACGGCGACGTCTACGATCGGGATGGGCAGAAGATAGGGACCGTCAAGGATCTCTACGTCGACACGGAAGACGAAGATGTGCGCTTTTTGGACGTCGGGGTGGGAAGCTTTTTGGGATTAGGCGAGAAGCACTTCATGGTCCCAATGGAAGTCGTCACCGACACGAGTGGGGGCGGGGTGACGATAGAGCAGAGCCGCCAGAAGGTGGAGGGATCGCCCGAGTTCGACATCAAGGGCGTGCCTGAGGACGCTTACCAGCGAGAGGTCTACGACTACTACGGCTACCGCTACCCGCAGTAGGCCAAGTGGTTGGCCCATTAGGAGCGCTTGGCGAACCGAAACGGGGCCGAGTGGAGGAGTGGGATGGAAGAGGAGTAGGGACGTTAGGCTACGATCTCTATAAAAAGGGGCGAGGTCCTGCGCTGAGGACCCCGCCTCTTCTTTTTCTGTCCTTAGGTTGGCCCGCTGCTGCCCAGCAGCGGGAGAAAGGAGTATGCATCGTGTCCGACGCGCACGAGACGAACCATGAGAGCCACGCCCATTGTGGGCCGGGCTACGCCTCTCCCGAGGAGGCGATGAAGGCCGAGCGCGAGAAGGTACTCTACACCGTAGCGCTCTACGTTGGGACGGGGGTTGAGCAGCCGGACTACCTGGCGACCGTTGACGTGGATCCGGAGTCCC
>DATHAB010000164.1:0-2748 GCA_035296885.1 Rubrobacteraceae bacterium | reverse complement strand
AGGAACCGTATTCCTAAACGGATGCAACCCTTTTAAACCCCTCGCCAGCCGGGTATGAGAAGTAAGGAACGTTTCAAGGAGATAATATATGTATATCTCAAAGCTTTCCGTAGGTTATGGCTCGTTGTTTATCGGCGTAGTACTCTTCGCGCTCTTCTTCGTGGGGACACCATCGGCGCAGACAATTCCCGCTAAGCCAAACGCTGGCCAGCAACCAACAGGTGCTCCTATCTTCTACAACCTGACGCCTCCTAAGGGCGCGATCGTCGCGCAGGACGAGCTTAGCAGAGCCGCGGCAACGATCGAGACTCGGCGCGAGGCTAAGGTGTCGTGGGCAGGGATCTACGTTGACGGCCGAAGCAGGCCCAGCGATCTGATAGGGGCTACATCCTACCTACAGACTATCAGCGCGGACGTCGAGGATCTTAGGCCAGGGTCTCACACTGTAAGGGTGAAAGCGGTCGACTCTAAGGGACGAGTTGGGGTATACGTCTGGAATTTCACCGTGGTTTAGACGCCGATGTAGGGTCGGTTTCAAGGGAAGGACTCCAGGCTTCCTTTATGTCCCCAGAGTTGCCGATTCTAAGGTCTTCTCGGAAACTACTTTAGTACTGGGCGTGTGTGATCGGCACCACCAACCGTACTTCCTTTCCCGCAAGGCTTATTCTTTAGACGCCCAGACGGGTACCGGCACTCCGGCAGCGCGGTTGATAATCCACGCAACGATGGTAAGTAGCAAGACGCCGAGCATCAGCATTAGCATCTCAAGCGGCGTCTGCAAGAGGCCTAGGCTAACTATGAGCACGGAAGCTCCCGCCGGCGGATGCGAGGACTTCAAGAGGAGCAAAACCGCCCCCGTCAACGCCATCGAGAGTGCCGCTGCCCCGATGCGCGCGAGGGTCACCCCTTCCTGCAGTATGCTGGGATGGTCGAGCAAGCCAAAGATCGCGAGCGAGAGGGCCCCGGCCAGAACCGCCACGAGGTGCCCGATCAGGGTGTTGCGCGGGCTCGCTCCCGCGCCTAGCGGATACTCGAAGAACAAAAATGCCGTAGGCCCTAGGCTCGGAAAGAGCAGGGGCTCTTTGAAAAGGTACGCTGCGAGCCCGCTCACCGCGAGGGCGAGCAGGCAACCAAGAAAGTTATAGAGCGCTTCTCCCCCCCGGGTGCCCAAGCGCTCGACGAACCGCTTGCGAAGACCGTGGTAGCCTTCCTCGGCCACTCTAGGAAGCCACGATTAGGGTCTGGGGGGCCGCTACCTTCATGCGGGAGTTGATCCACTTGATCTGGTTCGCCGTCTCTTTTTCGCAGGATTCGACTACCTCCAGAAGCTCCCGGTCAGCGAGGCCTTGGGCGGCCTGCCCGATCATGGTCCAGGAGATGTCGCAGGCGTTCGCCATCAGGTACAGGTCGTGCAAGTCTCGCAAGAGCCCCAAGGACCCGCTCCTGGTCTGGGCGAAGAACTCGTAGTAGAGCTGCTCGGGCTCCTCAGGGGCCTGCTCACCGTAGCGGTCCACAAAGGGCTTGAGCTGCTCGGCGTGGCTCTCGCACTGCTTTGCCAGAAGAGCCTTGCACAGGTGGTAGACGTCGACCTCCTCAGCGTGGGCCTCGCCAACCCTCCGGAACCCGTCGGCCAGGTCGAGCTCGGCCCTGTGCAGGTACCCCAGATAATTTGCCAGGTGCATCTTTGGTCCTCCTTTCCTATCGTCCGGGCCGGGGTTTAGTAACCCTGGCCTGATCAGCCGGCCGTACCTCTACCGACCTCCTCTTTGTCTAGTTTGGCTCTTCCCGGCCTACCAGCGTGTCTTTGGCCCTGTATACCAGGCCCTTTTCCTCTTACTCCTGCTTCCCTACGGTCTCTTTGACCTCGGCTTGGTCGCCGCCCACGGTCTCAGGCACCGAGCCGGCGGAGGCAGGCGCAGACGCGGTGGTTGTGGGGGCCGGGGCTGGCTCGCCGTCGGCGTCGGCGACCTTGGTCACCTTGACGGCCCCGACCTTGAAGAGCGGTTGCTTTGAGACGGGGTCCCAATCGGTTATCGTCAGCTCGTTCGCAGCCCGCGGATGACCGTTCGGGCTGTCCTTCCCCGGAGTATCCCAGTAGCCGTAGTGGAACGGCGCGAAGACGATACCTTCCCTGATGTCGCTGATCCGAGCCTTGGTCTCCATGCTTCCGCGCGGCGACTCGACGCGCACCATATCGCCTTCTTTGATGTCTAGATCTTCGGCGTCGGATGTGGAGATCTCGACCCAGGCCTCAGGCGCAGCGTCGTGCAGCTGCGGCGCCCGGGCGGTCTTGGTGCGGGTGTGGAAGTGGTAGATCGTCCGACCGTTTATGCACCGGTAGGGGTAATCCCCGCCCGGCTCCTCATGCGGCGGCAGGTACCCAGCGGGGAGTATGACGGCACGCCCGCCAGGGCTCATCGCCATATGCTCCATCTCAGTATTGAACGCACCCGTAATCAGGTCCTGCCCGTACCACTCACAGTAGTCCGTCTGCGTGTTGAAGACCGCATCTGTATAGAGGCGCTCTTTGCCTTCGGGGTACTCGTCGTTACACGGCCACTGTATGCCGCTCTCGCCCCTGAGCTTGTCGTAGCTCAAGCCGGTATAGTCGCTGGGGCGTCCCCGCGAGCACTCCTTCCAGGCCTCAAAGCACGACCCGGGGTCGTCCCATTTGATGAGGGGCTGGCCATCCTTGTCGCGGAAGTCCATGCGCCTCGCGTAGTCTAAGAAGATGTCTAGGTCGCTTCT
>DATHAB010000163.1:0-3431 GCA_035296885.1 Rubrobacteraceae bacterium | reverse complement strand
TAACCTTCTTGGAACCTGCGCTTGGCTCTAGGCGCAAGCTCTTTCGAAGGATGCGCCAGATTCGACGCTTTCGCAATATTTAAGACGGGGCCAGGGAAGGTAACGGATAGCTACCGGACCAGATATGTACCAGATATGTGGCGACCTAGCCCCCTCGTACAGCTAAGTGTGCACACCTGCACGGTGCAAACAACGTCAACCTTGCTCAACCTAAAGCGGATTACTCCTGGTACGTTTCTCCTATCACCGTTAAGTAAAAGTTGAAGCTTTAGCAGCACTTAGAAGAAGCGGCAACCCACCCTTTATTCATGATGCGTCGCTAATAGAACTTCTCGAAAGCCCGCCCCTCCATCCTGTGTAGCACAAGCACTAAGCGGTTGATGGGTTACAGAGGGCATTCTGCATAGAGCTGGATGGTGCTTCTAGCTCAGGAGGCGGGGTTGATCAGGGTGATACCGTGAGAAACCTATAATCGTGGGCAACGAATAATTAGATCTATCTTAGAGAACAACCGCCTCGCAGCTAAAGAGCTAGACGACTACCTGCATGGGCCTGTCTCGAGACTAAGAACAACAGTAGACAAAACTTAGAAGAACGTTCTTAGAAGTTGTGGGGGTTGTGATCAACTCCAGAGTCCCTAAAGGGCGTAGAAAGAGGGCCGGAGCCAGCTGGTTGTAAGAGCCTCGGCCCTCTACCCTTCTACGCTGCGCTAGGCAGCCGGACGAGATTCGTCGAAGCCTCTGTCGCGGCGTCTTCCTTTGGGCATCTGTACGATTACTGCAGCATCCGCACCGGGACGGGCGTAGGTACTGGAGCCCTTCTCGGAGGTTCTCGCCGTTCGACTAATGTCTTGGCCAAGGCGCGAGACCGCCCGCATGGCGCTAATAGCCCCCGCCACTATAGGTCCCAGCAGCCCCGCAATTAGCCCCACGACAACCGATGAAACAACCGTCGAAAGATTCATCTTAGCTCCTCGATCGAAGGAATATTAGATGGTGATAAGGTAGCAATACGTTCCAATTTCGTTACGAATTATATCATGCGCGAGGGCTTGTGGCTGGAGCTAGGGGGCGGGCTGACCCTTCTCATTCTCACGACTTGCTGCTACGAGGTTACTCCGCCCGGCTGAAAAAGGCTCGGCTGCTCAAGTCCGTCAGGCCGTCTACGCTAGCTGACCGCCTGAGGGGGAGGAGAGCTCCTCACGCTCGGCCCGGCTCATGAGGTATAAGGCGAAGCCCTTGGAGGATTTGGCGAGCAAATCGGTGGGCTCTCCGTCTACATCGGCGACCTTACTCGGCCGGAAGAACGGCCCAAATATACCGACGAGCTTCGACAACGCGATCAAGGTTGTATGATGACGAGAATTCGTATGGCGCGCCGGTGCATGAAGAGGGTTAGCGTGGGAACTATGCTTCGCGCCAGGGGGAGCACGACGATCCCGATGGCGGCGCTGGATAGCCCAAAGCTCGCCTCAAGGATTCGGGAAGGGCTTAGCAGGTTCCCGTCGCGCGGGTCGTCGGCCTTCAGTAACCCGGGCGTCCCATCCTCGAGTAGGTGATCCGCTTACCGGCCTCGACGCCTGGCTGATCGAAGGCGTTCACCCGGTAGAGCGAACCCGCGATGGCGGTTTGCACCTCCAAGGCCTGCATCAGGTACCCGAGGTGCTCTTCGTCGATTTTCCCGAGCTTTATGGTGCAGTTTGGTCTCCCCGCCTCGCGTAGGGCACGTCGCGTCGCGTCGCACTCGACGTTCAGGAGCTCGGCCATGGTATGACCACCGAGGTAGCCTATGCCTTCGAGGTCCTGGTAGGCTTTGGGGATGAGAAGGTCGCGCGGATGATTTTCGACCTCGATAATCTCGATGACCTTATCCTGCGGCCCCTCCATGTACAGCTGCACCTGCGAGTGCTGGTCGGTCGTCCCCACGGCAGCGTGTGGTGTCGACCCTTTGCCCTCCTTGCCCAGGGATTCCGCCCACAGCTGCACGAACCACGCGGCGAGCTGATCTAGGCTATCGGCGTAGGGCATCATCACCCGCACATTGCGCCCTCTGGACGCGTCCATGAGGTAGTGGAGGGCGGCCCCTACTAGGGCGGGGTGGTTCTCCCTCTCCTCCGCCACTTCGTCTACGCATTGCGCGGCGCCTTTGAGGAGGGCGGCGACATCGAAGCCGGTGACGGCGGCGGGGAAGAGGCCGACCGGCGTGAGGACCGAGAAGCGACCGCCAACGTCGGGCGGTATCGGGAGCGTCTTCGTGCCTTCGCGATCAGCTATCCGGGTCAGGTAGCCCTCTTTGGGGTCGGTGGTGAAGACGATGCGCTCTCTGTAGCCGCTCTCGCCCACGGTGTCCATGAGGGCGCCGCGAAGGACGAGGAAGTTCGCCATGGTCTCGGCGGTCGACCCACTCTTGGTGACGACGTTAACCCAGGTGTTGGGGAGGTCGACAACGTCGAGGATGGCGCTCAAAGACGCGGGGTCGGTGTTCTCGGCGAAATGCACGCGGGGGCTGTCGGAGCGGTCGGCGAGGAGGTTGTGGTACGGGTGGCCCAAGGCGCGGTGGAGAGCGATGGGACCCAAAGCCGAGCCGCCGATGCCGATGTGGATAAAGTCTCTGGCGCCCGAGGCGCGTACCTCCTTGGCCAGAGCCTCCGACGGGTCTAAAAACTCGGTCGTCTTCGGGAGGTGCATGAAGCCGGGCGGAGTTCCGAGGAGCTCCTCTGCAGCTTCTTCGAGGCGGGGCCTAAGCTCCTCGAGTTCTCCGTCCTCGATGCCCCCTTCCACCTTAGTAAGGTTCGTATAGTCGAAGGCGACGTGGGCCATGAGCTCCCCTCTGTAGCGTTGCGAGACTACCCTGCGAGGAGTAGTTTAACGGCTCGCGCAGACCTTGGGCCACCACCCGTCGGGGACCGCCGGCGCTTGTTCCAGCGGTCCCCGACGTTGCCCCTACATAGGGCTTAGGGACTGTTTGAGGAAGGATTCGAGCTCGACCTCGAGGGCCAGCGAGCGCAGCTTGCGCAGGGCGGCGTTCTGTATCTGGCGTACCCTCTCACGGGTCACCCCAGTCTCCTGCCCGATCTCCCCCAGCGTCGCGCACTCGCCCCCGCCGAGACCGTAGCGCCGTTCGACCACGTAACGCTCGCGCTCGGGCAGCTTCGCTAGGAGCTCGTGGATGGAATTCTTGAGGGCGTCCTCCATTAACAAGTCCTCCGTGTCAGCCTCCGTCTCGTCGGGGAGGAGATCCGAGAGGGAGCCATCCTCCTCGGGTCCTACCGCCACGTCGTAAGAAACTACCGTCTTGCGCGCGGCGAGCGCCTCCGTGACCTCCCGCTCGCTCTTGCCCACGTACCCCGAGAGCTCCCCTACGGAGGGCTCGCACCCCGTAGCCGCCCGTAGGCGCTTGCGTGCCCCACTCAGCAACCTCTCCTCCTCGGC
>DATHAB010000162.1:0-9407 GCA_035296885.1 Rubrobacteraceae bacterium | reverse complement strand
CATCTTCATCAACCAGCTCAGGGAGAAGATCGGGGTGATGTTCGGCTCTCCGGAGACGACGCCGGGGGGCAGGGCCTTGAAGTTTTACGCGAGCGTGCGGCTCGACATAAGGCGCATCGGGGCTTTGAAGGCCGGCAACGACACGGTTGGTAACCAGACGCGCGTCAAGATCGTCAAGAACAAGGTGGCGCCGCCGTTTAAGGTGGTGGATTTCGACATCATGTATGGCGAGGGTATCTCCAGAGAGGGGAGCCTTTTGGACATGGGGTTGGAGCACGGGGTGGTACAGAAGTCTGGTGCTTGGTTTGCCTACGGGGACGAGAGGTTGGGCCAGGGTCGCGAGAACGCCAAGCAGTTCCTCAAAGACAACGACGAGGTGCGCGAGCGTATCCTAGCCGACGTCTATGGGAAGCTTGGCCTTGGTCTAGAAGTTGATTCGCCTGGGGACCTCGTTGAGCGCGACGGTCGTGCGGCGCCAGAGGAGGAGGAACCGGCGGGCGTTTGATCTAGGGAGCTTACACGTGCCGGTCGTGACCGGGATAACCGAACGCCGCGGCAGGGCTAGAGTCTTTATCGACGGCGAGTTCTGGGCGAAGTTAGACTCAAGGGTTGCGGTGGAGTTTGGCCTCTCTGAGGGAGCCAGGCTGTCAGACGAGGAGCTCGTACGGGTGAGGGTGGCGGGGGAGAAGCCACTGGCGATGAACCAGGCGCTCAACATCTTAAGCTACCGGGCACGCTCGGAGGGCGAGCTACGCCAGAGGCTCGGGCGGGCGGGGTATGCCGGGCAGACCGTGAGCGAGGCGCTCGCGCGCTTAGGGGAGCTCGGGTACCTCGACGACGAGGAGTTCGCTCGCGACCTGGCCTCCTCGGGCACGCGCAAGAGGTATGGCCCGCGCCGGATCCTCGGGAACCTGAGAAGGGCTGGGGTTGGCGAGGAGGTTGCGCAAAACGTGGTCGAAGAGGAGTTTGCGGGTCGCTCCGAGTACGAGGAGGCCCTCGCGGCCGCCCAACGGCGGTATAATACAGGGGAAGGCTCCGACGCCCAGGCTCGTCGGGTCTACGGCTTCCTGATGCGGCGGGGCTACTCGGCTGGCGTTTGCGCCGAGGTCGCCCGCTCGTATCGCTAGGAAACCGGCGGGTAGCAACCACAAATTTATACCGGCCGCCGCGACGAGCGCGTCCTGCGTTTCGGTGTCCTGCGCGTTTCGCGTCGCAGAGAGAACCGGGCGCCGCCGCGGACGGCTCTGCCGCAGGTGGCTTTTGGAGGACAACTTAGATGAACGTTTTACCGCTGGTCCTGGGGCTAGTCGGCGCTCTAGCGCTCGGCGTCGCCGCAGGCTACCTTCTTTGCAAATGGAGGATGACGGCGCGCCTGGCCGAGGCTCGCGTCGATGCCCGCTCCATCATCGAGGACGCCCGCCTCTCCGCCGAGACCGCCCGCCGGGAGGCCGAGATCGCCGCGAAAGAGGCCGCTCTCGAGCTAAAGGACGAAGCAGAAACGGAGATACGGGCCAGACGCGCTGAGCTTACCCGCCTCGAGGAACGCCTCGACAACCGTGATGCCGCCCTCGATAGGCGCGACTCGGAGCTCGACGAAAAGCGCGGCGAGCTGGCCCGCCAGGAAGAGACGCTGCGCGAACGCGCTACCGAGCTCGAGGCCCGCGAGGACGAGCAGGTGAAAGCTTTAGAAGAGGTTTCAGGTCTCACGAGGGCTGAGGCCGAACGCAGGTTATTCTCTAGCCTTGAGGCCGAACTGGAAGACAGGCTCGGCCGCATGGTACGCGACAGGAATTTCGAGGCGGAGGAGCGGGCGGACGCGGAGGCGCGCCGCGTCACGGCCATGACGATGGAGCGGCTGGCCTCGGAGATAACCGCTGAGACGACCGTGAAGGCGGTGGCACTGGCTTCGGACGATATGAAGGGACGCGTTATCGGGCGCGAGGGGAGGAACATCCGAGCTTTCGAGGCGGCCACCGGGGTAGACGTCATCATCGACGATACGCCGGAGACGGTAGTCATCTCGAGCTTCGATCCGGTGCGGCGCCAGATCGGGCGCGTCGCCATGGAGCAGCTGGTGCAAGACGGGCGAATACACCCCGGGCGCATAGAGCAGGTCGTCTCGAAGGCCAAAAAGGATATCGAAAAAGAGATAAAGAACGCCGGGCGGCAAGCCCTCTACGACTCCAATATCACGGGCGGCATGCACGGCGACCTCTTGAGGCTCCTGGGCGCTCTCAAGTATCGCACCTCTTACGGCCAGAACGTTCTGGCCCACTCGGTGGAGGTCGCAAACCTTTGCGGCATGATGGCCGCCGAGCTCGGCGCGAACGTCAAAGTCGCGCGGAGGGCTGCGCTTTTGCACGACGTCGGCAAGGCGATAGACCACGAGGTCGAAGGGACGCACGCCTTGATAGGCGGCAGGTTTGCTAAAAAGTCTGGCGAGTCCGACGACGTGGTCAGGGCCATAAGCGCCCACCACCACGAGATCGAGATGGAGACCGTAGAAGACGTTCTGGTTGCCACCGCCGACGCGGTTTCGGCCGCCCGCCCGGGGGCGAGGCGCGAGACGACCGAGATCTACCTGGAACGGTTGCGTGCCCTGGAGGACATCGCGCTCAACCACCGGGGGGTCGACAAAGCCTACGCTATCCAGGCGGGGCGCGAGATCCGGGTCATGGTCCAACCCTCTGAGGTCGACGACCGCATCGCTGCCAAGCTCGCCTTCGACATCTCAAAGCAGATAGAGGACGAGCTGGAGTACCCGGGCCAGATCCGGGTTACCGTCATCCGCGAGAGCCGCGTCACCGAGGTTGCCCGCTAGAGAAGAAGAGGAAACCCTCTACCTTGGAAGGCCCCTACAGGGACTTGGGAAACGGCTTCGCCCGTCTTTTGGGCGTCGAGGGCCTCAGGCGCAGCCCCGCAAAGCTCCGCTCGGTGGAAGACGCGCTCTTTGAGCTCCTTCGCAACTCCCGCGACGCCAACGCCAAAAACATCTACGTCGCCTCGTCCTTAAAGTACCGCCGCTACCGCGCCTTAACCGTAATCGACGATGGCCAGGGAATCCCTGAAACCCACAAACATCTCGTGTTCGAGCCCGGTGTGACCACGCGCCACCTCGATCCCGGCCAAAACGAGGACGACCTCCTCCACGGCGCCGGCCTCTCCCTTTACCACATAAGAAACGCAGCACTCTACGCCCAAGTCTTCTCCGCCTCCTCCCCGACCGCCGTAAAGGTAGTCTTCGACACCCTCAGCTTCCCCGAAAGGAGCCTCCAATCCGGCTCCCGCCCCTCCAAAACCAACCTCCTCGCAACTTTAGCCAGGTTCGCCGATCAAGCCGCCTCGCCAGAGGCCCCGCGTCTCTACCACGCCCCGCCTGCCCGAATCCTCGCCCGCCTCTTGAAAGATCGCATAATACACCACGAGAGCAACCAGGGTACGGGGCTGTTCCGGAAAACAGCCCGGGAATTAGGCTTGGAGGTGTCTTTAAGGACGGTCCAGCGGGTGATCTCGGGCGAGATTTTGGCTGCTAGTGAGGTGGTTGGTGGAGCGCACAGGGATGAGGGCGCTGCGACTACCGGACGCGCGATAAGGCGAAACGGGTCTGGAGGTCCTATACTCAGCCTAGGCGCCGAGGATCTCGCTGACATCACAGACGTTCTGCGGCGGGCCGCGAGGTCGAGCTACCTGGAACTAGCGGCGCTCGACGTCGAGAAGCGCCCCGGCGAACTGGTCTTCAGAGCACGCATCTACGAACCGGAGGAAGAGTATGAGTAGCGCAACCAACGCGGATATCACGACGAACGGCACGGAAGAAAAACCCGGGCCCACCCCGATCCTTCTTACCAAAAAGCCCCCTCGCGACCCTACGGCGTCGGCGACTTTGGCTAGCGGCGAAGCCGGCGGCGAAAAGGGCGGAGAAGAGAGCGGCGGGCCGAAAAAGACGGCGTGCATAAGGACGTTTGGCTGCCAGATGAACGTCCACGACTCAGACAGGATGCGGCGCATGGTCCGGGATGCCGGGTACGCCGAAGTAGACCGCTACGAAGACGCCGACCTGGTCGTCCTCAACACCTGCTACGTCCGAGAGAACGCGGTCGACCGGGTCAAAGGTCACCTTGGGGAACTAGGCCGCCTTAAAAGACAAGGCCGCGTCAAAAAAGTCGCCCTCACCGGTTGTATCGGTGCCGCCGACGAAGCCGAAGAACTCAGGCGCACTTATAACATAGACCTCGTATTGGGCACTCATAATACATACGAGCTCGCAACGTTCGTGGGACTACCGGGGATGGAGGAGACACACACCCCCGAACTACCGGGGACGAAAGGTGAACACCTATCTTTCGTCACGATAATGACCGGTTGCAACTACCAGTGCAGCTACTGCGTCGTGCCGTACGTCAGGGGGCGGATGGTTTCCCGGCCCCTTACGAGCGTCGTCTCCGAGGTGAGGCGCCTGGTCGAGTCTGGCGCGCGGTACATCACCTTGCTCGGGCAGACGGTCGACGCCTGGCGGGAGAGCGGCGTAAAGTTCTGCGACCTTTTGGAGCGGGTGGCGGATGAGGCACCCAGGGTATGGTTTACGACGAGCCACCCCTCGAACATGGAGGACCGTACCTTGAGGCTCATAGGGGAGAAGGAGACGATAGTCAAGAAGCTGCACCTGCCGGTGCAGTCGGGTTCGGACAGGATGCTGAAGGCCATGCACCGGGGGTACAAGTCGGACAGGTACCGGCGCAAGATCGAGGTTTTCCGCGAGGTCGTCACGGACGGGACCTTGAGCACGGACATTATCGTGGGGCATCCCGGGGAGACCGAAGAGGACCACGAGGAGACCTTGAGGCTCGTAGAGGATTGTTCTTTCGATTCGGCTTACATCTTCAAGTTCTCCCCGAGGAGCGGGACTGAGGCAGCCGAACTTCCCGGCGCCGTTCCCGAGGATGTAGTCCAGAGGAGGTTCTTGGAGGTCTTGAGGGCGGTGGAGGGGAACGCCTTTGATAGAAACCGGCGCAAGATCGGCTCGGTGGAGGAGATCTATATACGACACGGCCGCACCGGCGGCGGCGGCGGTAAAAAGGCGGTGGGAGAGACGTGGGGCGGCCACGCCGTACACGTTTCCACGGACGCCAAAGCGGGCCGGTACGTGGACGCCAGGATCGAGGACGCAGGCCCCCACGTCCTCTACGCCGGAGAGCCTTTGAGCTCGCCGCGCTGAAGCCGGCTTCGCCTAGAGAGGTACCACGAAAGACTCCCCAAAAAGAAAGGTCCTCGTCGTCTGTGGGCCAACGGCCGCGGGAAAGAGCGCCCTGGCCGACGAACTCGCCGAAAACCTCTCGACGGTGTCGGGGGGCTCATCCTGGGTAACCACGGTCGTGGTCGACTCGATGCAGGTTTATCGGGAGATACCGGTCATAACCAATCAGGCCCGCGCGCGGCCAGCGGAGATGGTGAGCATCGTCTCCATTGCCGAGGAATGGACCGTTGCCCGGCACAAAGAATGGGCGGAAGCGCGGATAGCTTCCCTTCCTCCTGACCCCCCCTTCGTGCTAGACGCGGGCACGGGCATGTACCTGAACGCCCTAATTTTTGATATACCCCTCGCCCCAAAAGTGCCGCCAGCGGTTCGCGCAGAGGCGGAGGAGCGCGCCCGAGGCGCCGAGAACCCGAAGCGCGAGGCAAGGAAACTCGAGCTTGAGCTGGCCGGATATTCGGGGCGCGGTTCGATCTGGTCCGGCAACCTTCGCTACGACGCTAACATCGTCTACTTGCGCCCCCCGAGGGAAGACCTAGACCGTAACATACGAACTCGCTCCTCCAAGATCGTGGGCGAGGGCGGCACTGAAGAGGCGAGGAGGCTTCTAGACTCCGGCATCGACCCAAACTCCTCGGTTCGCGAAGCTATCGGCGTAAAGGAGACGTTGCTCTACGCCTCCGGCAAACTCTCGGGCAGAGAAGCCGAAGAGACCATCGCCGCCCGGACCCGGCAACTTGCCAGGCGCCAGGTCCGCTGGTTCGACAAGCTCGTGCGGAGCCTGCCCCACGACGAGGCCTCCACTACCGTTGTGGAGAACGCCAAAGACGCAAGATCAAGTGTTGAATGCATGATACAATAGGTGCGTGATGGAGGAGAGGACGCATCAGGAGGAGCGGGCGATCCTGGTCGGGGCGGGGGAAGACCGGCAGCTGGGGGAGCTCGCCCGCCTCGCGGAGACTCTGGGGCTCGAGGTGGTCGAGATTCTAGAGCAGGGTCGGCGCGACGGTTCGGGCTACCTGGGGCGCGGCAAGCGCGAGGAGCTTTCGGGGCTCCTCGGGCGCGCGGGCGCTGGTTTGGTGGTCGTGGACGACGAGCTGTCTGCGTCGCAGGCGCGAGTTTTGGAGAAGGCCGCCAGGGTGACGGTTGTGGATCGGACGCTTCTCATCATCCGCATCTTCGAGGCGCACGCCCGGGACGCGGCGAGCCGGCTTGAGGTCGAGCTTGCGGAGCTCACCTATCGTTTGCCGAGGGTTAGGGGGGGCTATAAGGCCCTGAGCCGCCTGGGTGGCGGCGGCGTGACCACCAGGGGCCCCGGCGAGCAGCAGCTCGAGTACGACCGGCGCGTGATCCGGCAGCGCATGGAGAAGATCCGCAAGAGGCTCGAAGAGGAGAAGGCCGCCCGGAAGGTTCGAGGCGCCCGTCTAAAAAAGGAAGGCCCGCCTCACGTCGCCCTCGTCGGGTACACCAACACCGGGAAGACGACCCTCTTGAACGCCTTGAGCGGGGAGAGCCGTTCGACGGCCGACAGGCTCTTCGAGACCTTGGAGACCACCACGCGCCTCGTCGCGGGTGCTTCTAGTAACGGCAAAGACAGCGATGCTGGCTCCTCACGCCCGGACTTCGTTCTGACCGACACGGTCGGGTTTATAAGGAAGCTGCCCACCCAGCTCGTCCACTCCTTCGCGAGCACGCTCGAGGCAGCCAAAGACGCCGACGTCGTCGTGCTTTGCGCCGACGCGAGCAGCGAGAAGCTAGACGAAGAGGTCCAGACCGTCGAAAACACCCTAGCCGAGACCTTCTCGGAGGCCGACAGCAACCTCTCACACCGGGAGACTATTCTCTGCCTCAATAAGACAGATCTCATCCCCGAGGAGCGAGAAAGGGAGCTGGTCGCCTCGTATCCCGGTGCCGTGCTGATAAGCGCTAAGACGGACGCGGTGAGCCCCTTGCTCGATGCTGTCTACGAAGCCCTGTCGCAAAGCCGGGTGCGCCTGCGGCTGCTGATCCCGCACGCCGAGTACGGCGTCGCGAGCGGCCTATACGGGCGGGCGGAGATACACGCTAGTGAGAACACCGAAGAGGGCCTCCGGCTCGACGTCACCCTCCCCAAACCACAGGTTCACAGGTACGCCAATTACCGCACCACCTCCTGACGGAGAGGTACTCAAGGTCTTCCCCCAACCGCCTGTCGGGCTGGCGGTCGAAGATGTCTACGGGGGTATCTCCTTCCCGAGGGGAGAAGCTTCGGATAGGAGGCCCTACGTGCTCATCAACATGGTCGCCTCCCTCGACGGAAAGGCGACCGTAGGCGGCAAGGCCGGCGCGCTAGGGAGCCCAACGGATCGGACCCTAATGAGATCTCTGCGGGCCCGCGCCGATGCCGTGATGATAGGCGCGGGCACGTTACGGGCCGAAAAGCTAAGGCTAGACGTCCCGGAAGACCTCGCGAGCGCTCGCGCTTCGCGCGGCCTCAAGCCCCAACCGCTGGCGGTCTTGGCCACGACGAGCGGTGACGTCCCGCTCGAGACGAACCTCGTTGGCTCCTCGCCCGACAACCTACTCATCCTCTCCTCACCCGAGGCCCCCAAAGAGCGCTTCGCCTCCCTCTCTTCCCACCCGCTAGTAGAGCTCGTGACGAAAGAAACGGCAGACCCGGCGGAGGCGAGGCTGGATCTAGGGAGGGCTCTTGGGGTACTAAAGGAGCGCCACGGGGTGGAGGTGCTCCTCGTCGAGGGCGGGCCCGCCTTGAACCACTCCCTCGTCTCGTCGGGCCTCGCCGACGAGCTGTTTTTGACGTTGGCCCCGAAGGTTGTGGGGGGTGAGGGGCCCGGCGGGCTCGGCGTAGTCGAGGGCCCGCCCCTTAGGCAAAACGGTATAGCGTCGAAGCTCGTCACGGTTCACCTTTACGAGGACGAGCTCTTCCTCAGGTACGCCTTGCGCTCCGAGGACGATTCGGTAGTTCGTTAACCTCTTCTCTAGGTGTGGTTCGAAGTCCATAACCGAGGAAGTTGAGGCCTCCTCCTGGTGCGTTGCGTACTTACAAGCCATGGTTTTACATGGCTTGTTTCGAAGCTTGTTTTGCTGTCGGTGCCAACCAAGACGTACCGTCCAGAGGCGGTTTGAGCCGGTTTTCTGCCGGCTTCTGTAGGCGGGGCGTGAATAAGGGCAGCCCGCCCACTAACGTCGGTGGCAGACGACGACCGCTTTCAAGAGCGTTCAAGAGGCCCGCGGTTAGCCTGGGGGTGGGGGTCTCGTAGTGAACAGTGTCTTTGCCTGTTTTTTGATGTTATACATAACGCGATCTACTTCCCGAATGATGTCCTCGCTCGTTGCTAAAGGTATCAAGCACGTAAGCACACCGATACTAAACGTGACCGGCCAACCGTGCTGATCCATCGCCTGCCGCAGGCGGTTGCGTATCTGTGGGCCTCCTGCTTTGCAGAAGCGGTGACAGCTATACCAATCGTACTAAGCTCAAGAGGGTTCTGGTTTTCGCCTTTGCCTTCTCCTAAGAGGAGAACGCCACGGCCTTGCTCTTTTAGTTTTACTCGGTTGGAAAAGAAGATCTGATATAAAAAACCTGATACAAGGGAAGGAGATCTCATATGACTGCTGCTCTACTCGCTGCCCGGTTGGTGCTCGCCTTAGTCTTCGTCGTAGCCGGCCTCGCAAAGCTTGCCCACCGTAACGGGTCGAGGCAGGCGGTTGCAGACTTTGGGGTGCCGGCCGTGCTTGCAGCCCCTATAGGGGTCCTCTTGCCGCTGGCCGAGCTGGTCGTGGCGGCCACCCTGATACCAGCCTCTACGGCCTGGTGGGGCGGCGTAGGGGCGCTCGTGCTGCTACTTCTCTTCGTGGTTGGGATCGGCATCAACCTGCTTCGTGGGCGAAGGCCAGACTGTCACTGCTTTGGCCAGCTGCACTCGGGGCCGGCCGGCTGGTCGACGCTAGGGCGAAACGGGGTGTTGGCTGCCGTTGCAGCTTTTGTGGTTTGGGAAGGTAAGGAGGGTGCTGCTGCTGGTCCGAGCGCGGTAGGCTGGCTCGGGAGCCTCTCGGCCGCCCAGCTAGTTGGGGTTATCGTAGGGCTGGGCGTGGTCGGGCTGCTTGTTGGCATTTGTTGGTTTCTGGTCCACCTGCTTAGCCAGAACGGGCGGCT
>DATHAB010000161.1:0-2935 GCA_035296885.1 Rubrobacteraceae bacterium | reverse complement strand
GGGCATCAAATTCTCTCGTTTTTCTACAACACCTCGATCTTGGTCTTGGTGATAAACCTCATCGTTGGCTAATGAGTTTATCGAAATTCCTAAGCAGCTCTGGGCTTCTGGACTTACGAGCTATCCGACTTGTCACATAGGACCTCTCGAATGGATCCTTTCGTGCTCGCATTCGTTTACACGATAGTAGTTCACCAGCAAGGCGATGAAAACCCGGTTTCCGCTTTTGTGAACTTTTCGGAACCTAAGCCCATAGAATGCCTCCCCCAAGATCACGGCCCGCCTTAAAAAGGCTCGGCCTTCTCCGGGAAGCCTTTGAGTGCGAGCCGCATCTCCTTTCTCCTATGCGCGCCTCCGACAGCTTAGCGAGCCTTCCGCTGCTCAGCCCCGGTCGCACACCTGTATGCTGTACTAGAAGCTATCTCATAAATATGAGGTGGGGAGTATGGTGACTCTGTCGCACGCTCCTTTAGCAGGAGTGGAGCATGAACCTCACCGACCCATATAGTCGACGGGGCCGTACTGCCCACGAGGAGGTAAGCCACGGCGAGCGCGCTTGGTGGCGGAGGGGGACAATCTACCAGGTCTACCCGCGCAGCTTCATGGATTCTGACGGGGACGGCGTTGGGGATCTGCCCGGCATAACCAAGAAGCTCGGCTATCTGCGGTGGCTAGGGGCGGACGCCGTTTGGATCTCTCCGTTCTACCCTTCCCCGCAGGAAGACTTCGGCTACGACGTTTCGGACTACGCCGGCGTCGACCCCCTCTTCGGGACACTCGCGGACTTCGACGAGCTGCTCGCAGAGGCTCACTACCTTGGCTTGAAGGTGATCCTCGACTTCATCCCAAACCATACCTCCCGGGAGCACCCTTGGTTCCTTGAGTCCCGAAGCTCACGCGAGGACCCCAAGCGAGACTGGTACATCTGGCGGGATGGCAGACCGGGCGGTACCGCCAAGGGAGCGCCCCCCAACAACTAGCGCGGCGCCGCGGACACCGGTAGAGAAGGATCGGCGTGGACCTTCGACGAGCGGACCGACCAGTACTACCTCGCTACCTTCTCCCCCGCCCAGTCCGACCTCAACTGGCGCAATCCTGAGGTGCGAGCAGTGATGCTCGGGGACCTGCGCTTCTGACTCGAGAGGGGTGTCGACGGCTTCCGGCTCGACATGGTCGACTTTTTGAGCAAGGACGAGCGATTCCGCGACGAGCCGCCCCTGCCGGAGGGCGTCGCCGAGGAGGAGCGCTGGGTACGCGCCATCCACCAGATGAACCGTCCCGAGACCCTCGAATACGTCCGGGAGATGACGAGGCTCATCCGTTCCTACACTGATCGTGTCGCCATAGGCGAGGTTCTCTACCACCTGCCGATCGAGCGGCTGGTGAGCTATGGTGCACCGAACCTTTTGCAGATCCCGCTGAACCAGAGGCTGATCTTTCTGCCCTTCGAGGCCCCAACCTTGCGCGCCTTTGTCGACAAGTATGACCGGACGGCGCTGGCGGCGGGCGCTTGGCCCAATTGGTCTCTCGGCAACCATGACCACCCGCGCGTAAGGCGCCTAGGAGAGGCGGGAGCACGCCTGGCGACGATGCTCCTCCTGACGCTCAAGGGAACCCCGTTCGTCTACCACGGCGACGAGTTAGGCATGGAGAACGTGCCGGTGCCACCCAACAAACGCTAAGACCCTTGGGCGGCACCGGAGAGCAGTCTCTCGCGTGACCCGCAGAGGACACCCATGCAGTGGGACGGCTCCCCTAACGCCGGTTTTTGCCCGCCCTACGTTGAGCCCTGGCTGCCCGTGGCCGACAATTACAGAGAAGTCAACGTAGCGGCCGAGCGCGAAGACACGCGCTCAATGCTGTTCCTTTACAAGCGCCTCATCGCCTTGCGCCGTGTCGAACCCGCCCTCTCGGTCGGTTGCTACGAGCCTGTGGAAACCCCGAGCGACGAGCTAATGGCCTACCGGCGCGAACGCGGGGGCAGGCAGTTCTTGATGATCCTCAACATCGGACGCGAGAGGTGTGTCTACTCTCCGGAGAACGAACTAGTCCTTGGGCGTTTGGTGCTTTCCACCCGCCTCGATCGCGACGGTGAGAGGATTTCCGGGAGAGTCGAGCTGCGCGGCCGGGAGGGGATGATCATCGTCGAACTGCGGCCCTGAAGCCAGTCCAAATCCTGCGGGCTAGCCTCACCGAGGTGCATGCATCTCCTAGGTGAAAACCACCTTTGTCTATAGAGGCCCCTTTTAAGGGATAAGGAATGGTCGCCAAACTTGGGGCACGTACACTAATAGGATAGTTGCTATCCTCAGAAACTTGCACACGGGGTTAGCCACTCCTCGGGGGCGGTGGTATCTCGCGCCTACGCCCTGATTAATCTCGGGGACGTTGCACGCTCCTTGGGCGAGGAGGGACGCGCCGTATCCTTGTATGAGGAGGCCCTGGCCCTGCACAGGGAGTTAGGTAACGACAGGGGCATCTCACGCGCTCGCGAACGTCTCGGCGACCTTTACTGACGCCGAGCCAGATACACGCCGAGCAGAATAATTGTTCCCCCGACGATCGTATTGATCCCAAGCGTCTCGCCGAAGAAGATAATTCCTGAGGTTACGCCGACCAGGGTGATCAGGTACTGGTAGACCAGCACCCTATTGGCTCCAACACGGATGATGCCCTTCTGCCAGGCCGAGAAGGTGAAGGCGGCTGCGAACACCGCCGAGAAAGCTACCGCTGCCCACGCTCCAAGCCCAACGCTCTCCCACTCCACCCCTACAGAGTAAGGAGTCGAGAGCAGTAGGACGATGATACCCCCGAAGAGCAGGGAGTAGGTTGACACCGCCAACGGCGAGTGGCGTCCCAGAACGAGCATCGAGAGTACCGTGTAAGCCCCGAACCCCGCCCCTCCCAAGAGTACTAGGAAGTCGCCGACCAAACT
>DATHAB010000160.1:0-2786 GCA_035296885.1 Rubrobacteraceae bacterium | reverse complement strand
ATTACGTGTTTTTACGTATACATTAGACTCTCCGCAGAAAAGGGTAGGTCATGACCCTGAGATCCCGTCCCCACAGCATCCTTGAGCGGGCCCGAGCGTACCTCGCTACCCCCAATCGCTCTCCTCAAGCAGGGAGTATATGCAGTACGGAAAAATACGTAATAAATACGGAGGCGGGGCTCGTACGCCTCCTTGATGGGCTGCGGGACGCAAAGGAGGTCGCCCTCGACCTCGAGACCAGCGGGCTCGACCCGTTTGTTGATACGGTGGAGGTCGTGAGCCTGGCCGCCCGCACCCCGGACGGTCTACTGAACGAGCTGGTGTGCGCGAGAGCTCTAGACCTAAGTCCCCTGCTGGACCTCCTCGCCGGCAAAGACCTTCTCCTCTACAACGCGAAGTTCGATCTCAAATTCTTGATGCACCGCTACGGCTATTTCCACCGCGGCAAGGTGCACGACCTTATGATCTCGTTTCTGATGGTCCACTACGGGATCGAGGGAGAGAGGACCGCCAGGGTCCGGGGCTGCCTTAGGGTACCCGACCCGCTTGACAAGAAGCGCCCCAAGGGCGAGAAGGTGCGGGCGAACCTGCGGTACGTTGCCGACCGCTACCTCGGCGCCGAGAACCCCGTGACGAACAAATCGCATCAGTTGCAGGACTGGACGCGGAGGCCTCTCACCCCTGAGATGGTCGAGTACGCCCTGGCGGATAGCCGCGTCCTCCTGTACCTGTCCGAGGAGCTCAGTCTCAGGCTCGAATCCGAGGGCATGGGCTCCTATCCCGGTCTCGAGGGCGACGCCGTCCTGGCGTTGGCGTGGTGTGAGCTTAACGGTATGCCGCTTGAGAAGGACACCTGGTTGGCGATAGAGGCGGAGAACAAGGCCAGGGCGGGTGAGTACCTACGGAAGCTCCTCAACCTATGCCCACCGGACCCGGAGGACAAAGAGGATGGGTGGAACCTCCACTCTACCCAACAGCGTGTAGAGGTACTGGAACTCCTAGGTGGGACCCTCGCCGCCCTGCCCAAGACCCCCACCGGCAAGCCCTCGACTTCCGAAAAGGCGCTGGCAGAGCTTTCCGGTGCACCAGCGGCGCTTAGGTGGAGGGATGCCTACCTCAAGTGGGCGGAGGCCGAGAAGTTCGCCCGCGACTTCGGCGGCAAGTGGGTGGAGGGTGAGTGGTACCGAGACGGCCGATTACACGCCGACTACAAGCCGCTCGTCTCCACGGGCCGCCAGAGCTGCCAGGATCCCCCGCTGCAGCAGATGCCCAAGAGGTCCGATCCTCGCTTCAGGAGGGCCTTCAGGGCCCCGGAGGGCCGCACCCTCGTGATAGCCGACTTCAAGATGATAGAGCTCGTGGTGGGCGCGGAGATTGCGGGGGAGCCGGAGATGCAGAAGGTATTCAACGACCCAGAGGCCCTCGACCTCCACACCAAGACTGCCCTGGAGGTGTTCGAGGCCGCCGGCGCCAACCTGGACCCAGAGAGGCTGAAGGAGCTTAGGGACCGGGCCAAGATCGTGAACTTCGGCATCTTCTACGGCATGAGCCCAAGCGGGTTGCAGAAGACCTTCAAAGAGGTCTTCGGGCTCGGCATAACCCTGAAGCAGGCCCAGGGTTACATAGAGCGGGTTATGGGCCTCTATAAGAGCGTCGCGCGTTGGCAAGAAGGGGTACGCGACGCCTGCTTCGGGCAGGGTAAGGAGACTGCCTCTACGCCTTTGGGCCGCAAGCGGATACTCCCCGTGTGGGAAGGCTCGGACGCGGTCAACGTCAACGCCGCCTTCAACCACCCGGTACAAGGCGGGGCGGCCGACGCTCTCAAGCTCACCATGGGCAAGCTCTACCGCCACCACCGCCAGCTCCCCGGAAACCCGAAGCTCGTCGGCATGGTCCACGACGAGGTCATACTCGAGTGCGACGAGAGTGCCGCGCTGATGGTCAGGGAAGACCTCGAACGGTACATGGTGGAAGCCGTGCGGGAAGCCGTAAGGAACCCCGAGTGCCCCGTCGCGGTGGAGATAGAAGTGAGGCCAACTTGGGGGAAGCAAGGAGGATCATGAGGACAAAACCTTTGGCCCACCGGGCCATGAAGACCGGCAGTAACTCCAAGTTACGCGTTGGCAGGAGAGCGGCGTGAGAGTTGACGGTACCAGGAACATAAGGCGCCGCCTGAGCCGTGAGGAGAGCCGTGAGGAGAACGCGCTTCTCGGCGCTACGCTAGGCGAGAAGGTGTACCTCACCGTGGTCCACGTCTGCGCGCCCGACCTCCACGATACGCTGGCTTGTTGTGCTACACGTCTCCCGCTTCCCCGCTTTTGTAACAAAGGTTCTAAGTTCTGATGGGTTGGGAAGAACGCCGCGGCCGCCCGTACTACTATCGCTCGGTGCGCGAAGGGAAGCGCGTGCGAAAGGAATACGTAGGCGGCGGAGCTTTCGGCCAGCTCGCCGCCCAGATAGACGAACTCGAACGTCTCCAAAGGGAAGAGGAGGAGGCCTCTTGCAAAGTGGAGCGGGAGCACCTCGAGCGGAGCGCGGGATTCTTGCGCGAGCTGGAGGAGGCGGCAGAGATACTTACCCGAGCAGAGTTGCTCGTAGCCGGTTTTCACAAACATAAGGGAGAATGGAGGAGATTACGTGAAAGATCTTGAGCTGTCGAAGGACGCAAAGGATAGGCTCGCAAAGCTTAAGGAGCTCAGCGACAGGGTGGCGGACGGCGACAAAAAGGCCCGCGAGGAACTTCGGCGCCTATTACGCAAATCTGGAGCCGAGGTCGTCCGCGAGGC
>DATHAB010000159.1:0-2576 GCA_035296885.1 Rubrobacteraceae bacterium | reverse complement strand
TGTGTCCACCAGGTGACCGTTACCTTACCCCACTCGGTCAACAGTGCGGGGTGGTGCCCCTCCTCCTCGGCCTGCTCGCCTACTTTGTTGGTGAATGCTAGCGCTTGCGCGAAGTTACCGAACTTGAACTCGCGCTCCAGGCGTTTGATGCCCTCCCGCTGCACTACTTGCCACTCGGGTACCTGTGGGCGCAGACCCGCAATTTCGGCGTCGGTTAGCGTAGGCTCGTCGCCCCGGCAGGCGGTGCACTTCATCTCCGACAGCTCGCTCATGGTTTCCTCCTTTCTATGGGCCTGAAAGGCTAAGAGCTAAGTCTATCCTCCGTTTGAACGCCTTAGCGTCCTCACAGCAGTCAAGAACGAAAAGCCAGGCTCAGAACCCCATTCACCGCAACAATCCTTGCGCGGTACTGGCGTTGTCAGCTGGTACCACTCACGACCGCTGAACCGCACAATGAGGTCCTTTCTCGGTCGGTACATCCCGGATCGCCGTGCTTGTACCCGCCAATCACCGGCCTCCTCGTAGACCGGTTCTTAGGAAGGGTCCGTACTTTAAGAAGGTGTGTGAAGCATGATCCAGCGTTGGCAACTCCAGTAATGCCGAGCGCACAGGTCTACCTGTCGGGGTGCTCCTTACCGCCTCTCTTGCGGGCGTACAGCCTGCGCATCTTCGCCTGGCTGCCGCATAGAGGAACATTCTCATACACCCATTAAGGGGGAAGCACCACAGAGAGTAACGTCATCAGAACGCTGAGGCCCAGCGTCACCCAGACCACGGCGCGCACCACTCCTCTGTCCTTCTCGTCGACGGGGGGTGGCGTCTGGAAGAATGGGCCTAGCATTGCCGCCTCTCCTCCTTCTTTGTAGCCCTTTCCACCACAAGCATGATACCCCCCTTCAACGCCGGTGTTCTCGGCGAAGGCCGCGGGTATCCGGGCTTGGAGTTCCACGATTTCGGCGTCGATCATCTCCATACCCTGGTAGTGGGTGACGCTCACGCGCCGGTTGCGGTCCTCGACGACGTGGGAGTCGCCTATATTGTAGAGACTCACCGGCGGCAGCTCTTCGCCGCGATTGGAGGCCCTATCTATACGCTTCCACCTGGCTGCCACGCTCGCCCGAGTTGGCAGGAAAGGCCCATCGAACTCCCTGTAACGCCCCACACTCCCGACTATCCTCTCCACCGGCACGGACCTCGTCTCGAGGCGGACCTTGTTGTAAGCGCCGAGCGCCTTCCGATGAGGCCTGATGCGAAACCTGCATACGGACGGACTTCCGAGAAAGGCTATTCCGCGAGCTTCGGTGAATAAGCGTGCTGTTAAGGGTCCGGCTACCCGACCCTTAACAGAATCTTTACTAACCGTTTACAACTCGGGGGCAGCGGGGTGCTACGCTCGTACCCAGAAGGAAGAGGAGGTACATGGTGAACCACGACGAGCTAGCGATAGGCATAGTCGCCTTAGTCGCGTGGGGATTCTTGACGGCACACATGGTTCTCTTCTGAAAACTCCGTGCCGGACTCGGGCAGGATGACACACTGGCCACATACCGAACGTATTTTGACGGTGGTGCTGGACGAACAACATCGGTCGCCGGGCTTAGTATCTGGGCGTTGCCCGCCGTGGTGCCCGGCGAAACCGGTCTGACTATCAGATAGCAAAAAGCCGATACGCCGGAGAAGGTCCGGAGGGAGGGCCCGCGGAAGGAGGCTAGCTTGATACGAAACGAGGGGCTAATAGCCGAGTCCCAGCTCACGGAGCTACGGAACATGCGCGTACTTTTGGAAGAGGCGCGGGTGCTCGCTCGCGACCTCGCCTACCATCGGCGGGCGAGAGTCGAGGCCGTCTTGGGCCGGGCTTTGGACGAGGTGGACCGGCAGATAGAGGACCTGCGCAGAGATCAGGGCTGATCACCGCCGACTAGAGATCACCGGCGATCGTCCAACTTGAGGAGGAGTGCGCACCATATTACTCTTCAGCTTGGAGCCGAGGGGATTCGAACCCCTGACCTCCGCCGTGCAAAGGCGGCTCGACAAGTTCACCGATGTGTGCGGACGTTCGGAGACCCGCTTATTTCAGCCGGTTTTCGACTATGATTGATCGTCCTTGTTTATGGGCGTTCGCCTGGGTTGGCCTCAAAATTGGCGTCATTGATTAAAGCTTTCGCTCCCGAGCTACCGGGAAGAGGATTTCTCGGAAGCCCGCTCAGCCCGCTCGCATCGATGAGCAATGGCAAAAATACGCTACATCGGGGATGCGCTGCTCTCCTTCTTGTTGTAGGGTGCTTATATTGGGTGGTGACGGGGAAAGGGGGGAGCGGAGTCTCACCTTTCTTCCCCGCTCCCTCAGAAGAGGAAGATAGGAGGGTCTATTGATGAGACGATCGGTTCTTCTACTGACACTTATGGCACTAACTATCCTTGCGGCTAGCGGAGTGGCAGGGGCCATCATCAACGGGCAGCCAGACGGCAGCCGCCACCCCTATGTAGGGATGGTCTACAACGACGGAGCCCTGTGCTCGGGTACCCTTATCTCGCCCACCGCTTTCCTGACCGCTGGCCACTGCACAAGCTCCTTG
>DATHAB010000158.1:0-2632 GCA_035296885.1 Rubrobacteraceae bacterium | reverse complement strand
CGACCGGTAGTAGGGCCAGCTCCGCACGGGTAGCGAGTTGCTCGACTTGGGGGTAGGTCATCCGCTCCATGTAATGGAGAGGTCCCATCCTAAACGGGCTCACGAGTTGGCATAGCGGTTGTCAAGTGTGCTTGCTCTACTCTCTTAAGTTCTATCTAACAGGCGCATCCCTGGCTAACCCAATCAAATGATACCTTAGCCCACTTTGGTATCAGGATTCAGTTGTTGTACCGCTGAAGTCTCGTCGTTTCACCTTCTTGCATACGATAATATGGTGAGTGACGCTGCTGAAAAGAGAGGCGCATGGACGAGGCGGGTGGCACCTTCCAGACAACTCGACCAGCCCATAGCGGAGGACAAGTGAAAATACAAAAGCTCGATCATATAGCACTCTACATGAGAGACCGGGACGTATCCGCCGAATTTCTGACTTCGTACCTGGGTTTCCATATCGTCGATCGTACCGAGCGTTACACCCTTGTAGGCGCCGGGGGTCGGATCGGCAAGTTGACCCTCTTCGATGCCCCAGCAGGCACAGAACCCTCTCCGGGGGTGATAGCATGCATAAGTGTTCGTGTGGTAGATCCGGAGTCAGCCGCCGCCCGACTTCCGCGAGAAGTAGGTATCGAACCAAGGGACGACAGATACCTCTTTACCGGTCCGGAGGGTCTACCGCTAGCGTTGGTTCCTGGAGAGGGCAACTTTACGGACTACGATCTCGAAGGCCTCACCTTACGCTCTGGCGACCCGGAGGGGTCTGCCCGCGCTTTCGTGAGGATGGGCTTTGCGCCGGGGGAGGAAGCCACGACGGTGGAGGCCGGCGAGTATCGGCTGCGTCTTGTTCCCTCGGCAGCGAGGAAAGAGAAGCAGGACATGCTCTTCCACCTCGGATGCTTGGTGGACTCCGCGCAGGACCACCGCAAAGAGGCCGAGGAGCAAGGGTTAGAGATTCAGGACTTCGTTGATGGTCCTAATACACTGGCCGTCTTCGTGCGGGGGCCGGAGGACGTGAGCGTGGAGTACGTAGAACACAAACCTACCTTCTCACTGACCTAGAATAGCCTCTTATGGATGTCGTCGTCGCTGGCGGCGGGCTCGCCGGGCTGGTCGCCGCCCTCCAGGCTGCCGAGCTGGGGGCACGGGTTACTCTTTTGGAGAAGGGCGATAGGCTTGGCGGCTCTTTTCTCTACTCCAGCGGCTACATCTGGTCCTACAAAGATCTACGAACCTTTCGGAAGGAGGCCCCGGGCGGCGATATCGCTTTGCAGAAGCTTATCCTAGAGCGACTGGAAACCGACCTTGGTTGGCTGGAGGACCTCGGTGCCCCCGCTCTTACACGAGCGACGGATAACCTGCTGAGCTTCGGCGCTCGGTTCGAAGCGGAGCGGGTAGTAGCGACCCTATCAGAGCGCATCGTCGCCTCCAGCGGACAGTTACTAGCGCGCACGGCCCTAAACGGCTTGGTGCAAGACCCCGAGGGCCGTGTAGAGGGGGTGCGAGCGGTTTCAGGCGAGGAGCAGCGAGCGCAGAGGGCGGACGCTGTGGTGCTGGCGAGCGGTGGATTCGGTGGTAACCCAGAGCTCGTGAGAAGTTACATAATCGGAGGGTCGGGAAGGATGAGGCTGCGGGCGAACCCCTGGAGCACGGGCGACGGATTTCTCGCGGCGCTTGAGGCAGGCGCGCTCGCGAGCGCGGGCCTCGACGAATTCTATGGCCGGAACTTGCCCGCTCCTCCCGCTCGTTTCTCCCCCGAAGAATTCGTCGAGGCGTCCCAACTCTACGGCCGGTACGCTGTGGCGATAAACCAGAACGGCGAGCGCTACACCGACGAGGCCGCCGACTGGTCAGAGACGGCGATCACCCAGGCCACCGCTCGTCAGCCGGGTCTCCGTTCCTGGTACGTCATTGACGCAGCGGGTCTGCAGGAGCGCGTTCGGGACCGCACCGTGGAAGAGATGGTCACCGCTGCCCGGCGCGTCGGTGCAACCATCCTGCGGGCCGAAAGCCTGGAGGAGCTGGCAGAGAAGCTCGCGGAGCGGGGCGTTTCCCAGGAGAACGTGCTCCACGGGCTAAGCGAGTACAACGCCGCCGTCGCCGATGGAAGGGCCGACAAACTCTCCCCTCCAAGGAGCGCCCCGGCCACGCCCGTGCAGGTTCCGCCGTTCGTGGCCGTGGCGGTCGCTCCGACCATAACGCACACGATAGGCGGGCTCGCGGTCGATGCGGGTTGCCGGGTACTGCGCCGGACAGACGGCCGGCCGCTCCCCGGGTTGTACGCCGCGGGAGTCGAGGTAGGCGGGGTGTCGACGGGAGGGTACACAAGCGGTCTTGCCGCGGCACTGGTCTTCGGCCGGGTGGCTGCGGTGTCGGCGGTGAAGGACAGCAAAAGCTCTACCCACGGACGCACACTTGGGGAAGATCCCTAGCTCTTTTGGTTGGGTGGCTCGTGGCTTGATCAAGAGCGTGCGATGAGGGACCTCGAGGCCGCTGGCAAGGGTGCCAGGTCGACGACGCCCGGGCAGATACCTAGGCGGTCGCCGCGATAAGGTACTCGACCACGTCCTCTAGAGAATTACGCTCCCCAAAGACCGCACGCTGTTTTTCTGCGCCGGTCCCAGCCTCTACGATTCCG
>DATHAB010000157.1:0-19001 GCA_035296885.1 Rubrobacteraceae bacterium | reverse complement strand
GCTCTCCGAAGAGGACATGCCGGCCAGGGTTGCGGCCAAGAGGTTGCGGACGACATGGCTTAAGGAGCGGCAAGATGGGTGGCTTGTTCACGGGGAGGGGTAGCTGTAGAGGTCGGAACGCTCTCTCAATTTCAACAGCGGATTAGAACATCCGAGACCTCGGTTGTAGATACAAGCTATTTGATAAGTAGGCTAGAGGCCGAGCTAGGCAAGGGGGTTCTTTAGGCGATTGTTAGGGAGATGACTCAACAAAATGAGTGACAGGCGCCGGCCGCCACTGTATTTGTTCAAACACAAACGTGTTGAGTACATGCCGCTGCCTTTTCCTCCACTAGCGGGCGTATACCCATTCTGCTTTTGCACATCTCCGCGCTTTTCGCCGTCAGGGGAGCGTGTTTACGAGACCCTACCCCGGAAGCGGTGACGTTTCCGAGAACACACCACCTAGGCAGTCGGTGAATAGAGGCTGATAAAAACAATGTATTTGACATAATACGCTGATCTCTTTGAGTCTTTGAACAGTAAGCGTCCCAAACAGCCGGGCTGCCATAGATTTTCCCCCTCCTACAAAAGGTCGACAGTCCGGCCCCCTTTTTCCCTTCCCTTCCCTACTATTTTCCGAGAACACTTCTTCCAGAAACTGTTCAAAAAGTCTCGATAGGAACCGATCACGGCCCACGAGTCAATAAAGTAGGGCTTCTTAGCCCTACTTCTTACCGTTTAAGGCCCATAAAGTTAGGCTCGTGTCCCCACTTCAGCTACTTTTGACAGTCTCTCTAGACATTCCGGTGAATAGAGGCAACCTGCTCCCTTGGCGCAAGCTCTCTTGGCCTGTTTCAAGAACGTCCCTTTTTGATACACATCTTTCTCCTCTCTCCAAGAACGGGTATACGGTACAAGCTACTGTTCCAAAACCCGTCTGAGAATCGCTGCTTCACTACTTGTCGGTATCTTTGAGTTTTAGAACAGTAATAAGTATGGAGGGGGGCTATGACTTCAGAGCGATTCTCACCTGCCGCTACCCGCTCGAAGCACACCTCTCGGGTGTCGTCGTTACCCAGCAGGGCCCGAAGGGCCAGCCCGCGCGTGCTATCATCGGGGCCGTGCTTAGGAATTGAGGTCGGCGAATTTGGTCCCTCAGTAAGTACTTGAGCACGTGTTTTCGAGCCCACCACCTGCCCAAAGCGCACTTCTCGCGTGCCGTGGGCCCTCAGGGTGCGGGAATGCAGCTATGGTGATTTTGTACGGTAGAAGGATAGTGAAGGGTATAAGATACCCAAGGTTAGGTCGAAACCCGGTCGGCCACCTAGCTCGAACTAGACAAGAGGTGCAAGATTAATGTTTACAGGCTTGATGCCCGCGATGGTCACGCCCTTCGACGAGCAGGAAGAGGTGGACCTACAGGCTACTAAAGCGGTGGTAGAGCGCCTGATCGAAGCCAGGGTGGATGGCGTCGTCGCTCTAGGGAGCAACGGCGAGTTTTCGCATCTTACCAGCGAGGAGCGTAAACGATTCGCCGAAGAGATGGTGAAGCTCGTCGCTGGGCGCGTGCCGCTCGTAATCGGGGTCGGCGCGAGCGGCACGAAGGAGACCGTCGAGCTCGCCCGTCACGCGGAGGATGTAGGTGCCGACGGCGTAATCGTCGTCCCGCCCTTCTACTGGAAGGTCGGCGAGGAGACGCTGTTTAAACACTTCGCAACCGTAGCCGATTCGGTTGACACACCTATCCTAATCTACAACTTTCCGATGGTCACCGGCATCGACCTCTCGCCGGGGCTTGTCGCGAGGGTAGCCACCGAATGCCCAAACGTAGCCGGGTTGAAGGACACTGTTGCCGAGTACTCTCACCTTGTGAACGTCCTACAGGAGGTTAAGCCTGTAAGCCCCGACTTCTCAGTCCTAGTTGGGTTTGAAGACCTGATCCTCCCAGGCCTCCTCGCCGGCGCCGACGGTGCTATAAGCGGTCTCGCCAATATCGCCCCCAAGCTCTTCGTCGGCCTGATCAGGGCATTCGAGCAGGGCGACCTGCAAAAGGCGGCGGACCTGCACAGGCGTGTTCTTTCACTCATGGCCCTCGGTGCATATAGCGACCCGCCTATAGGAGCTATAAAATTAGCGATGAATAAGCTAGGCGTGCCCATCTCCCCGACCGTGCGTGGGCCTGCGCTACCCGCTCCAGTCGAGGCGCACGAGAAGATCGAAGGTGTGCTCCGTGATATGGGCTCGCTGAGCATGGGAAAAGCCGACTAAACCGGTTAGATGGGTTCTCTGCTTGCTTAGCTTGCTTACTCCTACTGAGGAGTACCAGCCCATAGAGAGTCGACAGGTAGGCTGCTTTAGCAGGGGGAGGGGCTGCAACTAGAAAATTGCTAGCCAGATACGCTCCCAGATGCGTTAACATCGGAGTAGGTTTTCAGGTCTACCAGGAGGCCGAGATTTGGAGCGCCAGTCTCTCTAGGAGCCTGGCTCGACGTAGGGCAAAGCGGCTACTGATCCTGTTGATGAACGGCCAGCATGCGGCCTAATACCGGTGGAGGAGGCCAGTCTACGACGACCACGTAACCGCTAGGCTCAATAGCGTAGGAAGCCTTATGAATACCCTTTGCATATCTTGTTGAAGAGCTTGGTAACTTCCTGGTCATCTATGTAGCCCAGCAAGAAATCGTCGGCCAGCAGATGAGCGACCACCGTGTTTTGCTGGCCCTCCTCACTGGCGCCCGCGTACTTCGGGTTACCTTCCGCGAGCCATCTCAGGTCCTCCAGTAATTGGTCTCGGGTCATTGTGCCTCCCCTCTTACAGATCCACCTCTGATGGTAGCACCACCAGGCCCTTCGGCGCGGACGATGAGAAGATTCTCGAAACTAGGTAAGTGTTGGGGTTGAAGGGGGTAGCTACCCCCCGATCACGCATACGGTCCACACCTAGTTGCCGTTGGGGTCCACGACAAACACTTCGCCCGGTAGCCCACAACCGCATCATACGTATCGCGAGTGGTACCACGTCAGCGTCTTCTATGCGGGTGTAGCCGGATAAGGGCAGGGGAACAAGTAGACCTAGCATGACAGAAAAGGACGCGCACGAGGAAGGGCGCCTGCGGGCGCGCCCGGTGGAACTGACTGCCGGACCGCCGACGATCGGCCTACAGCCAATAGGAACTGGCGGCACGCGCGACGGCTATCTGTACGTACCGGCGACCTACCGAACTGGGCATCTCGCACCGCTGGTGGTGTTGCTGCACGGCGCGGGCGAGGACGCGCGCGACGGCCTAGCTTTGCTCCGGGAGCAGGCGGACGCAGCTAAGCTTATACTGCTCGTCCCGTCCTCACGCGAGTACACGTGGGACGTCGTTATCGGCCGCGGACGGTACGGCAACGACGTTGCTACCATCGATCGTGCCCTAGAGGAGACGTTCTACCGCTACGCGGTCGATCCGACGCGCATAGCAGTGGCGGGATACTCCGATGGGGCCTCCTGCGCGCTCTCGCTGGGGATCACCAACGGGGACCTGTTTACGCACGTGCTCGCTTTCTCGCCAGGCATTATGACGCCAGCCAGGCAAAGGGGCTCTCCACGCATCTTCGTCTCGCACGGCACGCGTGATAGATGGCTTCCGATCGACCGCTGCAGCCGCACCATCGTCCCGCGTCTCGAGCGCGCCGGCTACAGCGTACGCTACCGAGAGTTCGAGGGCGGGCCATGTGGTCCCGCCCGCGATCGCGTACGAGGCCGCGGGTTGGCTCACTGCAGAGCATGTCCGAACGGCGTAGCTTGGACCAGCATTTACACTGCCTGGCAAACTAACAGGCGCAGCGTGGGAACTAGCTCACTCGACGCCGAAGGAGGCGATGCTAAGATTGAGAACGTGAGCAAGATGAACGGCGGTGTGAAGGGCGGAGCCTGCGGTCTCTGCGACCGAACAGTGCAAAGGCTCACCCGACACCACCTCGTCCCCAGAACGCGTCATAAAAACAAGCGCAACAAGAAGACGTTCGATCGGCGGGAGGTTCACCAGACGGTCGACCTCTGTTCTCCCTGTCATCGGCACATACATACTGTCCTCGACAATAAGGAACTTGAGCGGGCGTACAACACGCTCGAGGCCCTCAAAGCTCATCCCGATGTGGAGATGTTCGTCGCGTGGATCAGGCGCAAGCCACACGGCACCACAGCATCTTGAACCGGAGGCGTTGCATCTTCGACTCGCACCACGACCAGCGCTCGCCACCCACCTCAGCGAAGGTGAGGGAGTTACCACGATGACGTCCCGGCGTTAGCCCTGGCGATAGACACATCCCTTTAGCTGCTCGAACTCCGCAGCAGTCCAGGGCAGAACCTTGATGACGAGGTGGTTGCAGACCTGCTGAAGGCCGTCTGTGCTGCTCAAGCATCTTGCTCTGCTACTCGCGCGACTCCGCCCTCTCTGCGTCGGGTGCTTCCTCGCCGTCCCCGGTGCTCTTCGGGCGTACCTCGAAGCGGTAGCCCAGGCCTCGGGGGGTGTGGATGTACTAGCAGTCGCTCTTCTCCACCAAAGCCGACCGGATGCGCTCTTACAGCGGCTTGCAGTGATATTGACCCGACTTCATCCTCGGCGCCTGGTCCCCTTGGTGAGAGAACCTGCCCAAGTGTTGATTGCTCGTAGTGTACTGGACTAACTTCACTACAACCCGCTATAGCACGATATCCCCGTTTCTAGGTTCTTCGTGGCACAGGTCCGGCAGGCATATATCTGACGACTACGCACTAAGTTGCCGACTACCTACTCAGTACTCATCGAGTTCCCACTGTTGGACAGCAGGCATCCTTCCTTTAGAAGCTCGAATCATCTCTAGTACACGATCCTTGCGATGTATCAAGAACTCCGCTACCGCAATACACTCATCGGCAGTAATGCCGTCTACATGGATGACCGTCCGACAAATATCTCGAATCAGTTCACTAGAGACCGCGCTGATCCGGTTCGACCAGTCCCTGAACTCTCCGCTAGACGTGATGTGCTGCCGTAGGATACCTGACACCAAAGGGTTATCTACCATGTTACGCAATCGTTGTACCGCTGCGCCCGCTTGCACGCCGAGAAGCGCGTGGCTGTGGTCGAAAACCGTCACCGGTATCTTCGGCTCGCCCCGAACGTAAGCAAGGTTGTGCTCGTGGCGGTCCGGGTTGCCTATCCAACAGTCGAAGGCTATAACACCCGCTGTGGTGCTTGGGTTGTCCTCTACGAACTCCTGGGGGTTGAGGGGAGGCGGAGGTTCTCCCTTAGGCCCAAACCTAAGAGAAACGTATCCTAGCTTTCCGTCGTCAGTGCTTACCACGGCTCCTGGCGGGACCGGCAACCCGATTAGCAATCCCAGGCGAGCGCAAACAAACTCGTTAGCCACGGCGTAAGGCGCATCCGGCGAATTGCGTTTTGCCACACCGGAGAGCGCGCAGCGCTGGGGGGCACAGGCACCTGTTAACTGCTCTCCCCAAGCGTCTATTTCGTAGAAGCCAAGATCCATAAAGGCTACTGACCATGATCCTTTCTAGTAGGCTACTACTTGAGTACAGACTTTTACTCGACCTCGCTGGTAGCCTTGCTTACCTAGGTTGAGGTTCGTAGTTCTGATAGGGTAGCTGCTCTAGGGCGGGCAGACTTCCTGGTCACTTCCTTTCTGCTCCACCCGCTTCACGCGATCTTCCTTGCTAACCGCCACATAATCGAGCCCTCCTAGGAACATTCTAAATTCGCACCAGAGTTGGAAGCGAACCTGTAAACAGAGTCGCCATTCTTGTTAAAGGGTACATAATTGCCTGACCCAGTTAAAGCCCTGTTAAATTATGGTAAGAGTCCATTAACAGCGACAAATGTTAGTCGCTCGGCGTCACCATCGGCCAAGAAGGCACGGAAGACTAGGCCGGGGCGTCTTGTATTTTTGAATCGTCGTCGAGCCGTTGCCTTAGCCCAGCAGCCTCTATAATTCCCTAAGTTCTCGGGGCACTAGGCTTGTATGAGGAGGGAAATATGAAGGTACGGGTGGGAGCCTAGATCCAACCGCAGCACGCGAGTTACAAGGAGATGCGCGACGCGTGGCTGCGGATAGAGGATCTCGGGGCGGACACACTCTTCAACTGGGACCACTTCTTTCCCCTGTATGGAGACCCGGAGGGAAAGCACTTCGAGTGTTGGACGACGCTTGCGGCGATGGCGGAGGTTACTGAGAGGGTGGAGTTTGGATCTCTCGTTACCTGTAACTCGTACCGCAACCCGAACCTTTTGGCGGATATGGCGAGGAGCGTAGACCACATCTCGAAGGGCCGGTTGATCTTGGGTATAGGGAGCGGGTGGTTCAAGAAGGACTACGACGAGTACGGCTACCCTTTCGGGACGGCGGGCAGCAGGCTCAAGGAGTTGGATAGGACGATGCTGGTCGTCGAGGAGCGCTTGAGGAGGCTAAACCCACCGCCGGTACGGGAGCGCATCCCGATCTTGATAGGGGGTGGCGGAGAGAAGGTTACGTTGCGAATCGTAGCCGAGCACGCCCACATCTGGAACGGGTTCGGAGACCCGCAAGAGGCAGAACGAAAGAACAGGATCCTGGACGGCTGGTGCACGAAGGTCGGGCGTAACCCAAAAGAGATCGAACGCTCAATCCTTTTCCGGCCGAATCAGACAAAGAATCTCGATGAGTACGTCGAGAATGGCATAACACACCTCATGATCGGCTTTACTGGCCCCGACTACAATCTCGCCCCCCTTAAAGAGCTCGTGGCCTGGCGTGACTCGCGAAACGGTAGCTAACCCTACGTGCTAGTTTTCTGGGTTCGACACGCAGCAGGAAAGCTCCGCACACTAGAGATCTAACTTCTCACCGCGTTACTACTCTCTGCCTCGTGTGAAAGACTATTGGCTCTTAATGAGGATCGTCAGTGGCATTCCCTTCTCCCAACGAGGAGACCTATTCTTAAGTAGCTCGCAGAAAGAGACAAAAACTCGACAGCCGCGGTTTGAGTTAAACCGCTACTCCCACTCGATGGTGCCTGGCGGCTTACTAGTGATGTCTAAAGCCACGCGGTTTACCCCTGGGACCTCGTTAATGATGCGGTTGCTTACCCGCTCCAGTAGGTCGTAAGGCAGCCGCGCCCAGTCGGCAGTCATCGCGTCGGCGCTCGTCACTGCCCGGATGATGATTGGGTACTCGTAAGTCCTCGCGTCTCCCATGACACCGACCGAATGTATGGCGGGCAGGACAGCGAAGCTCTGCCAGAGCTCGCGGTAGAGCCCGGCATTCCTTATCTCGTCCTGCAGCACGAAGTCGGCCTTACGCAGGATCTCCAACCGTTCGGCGGTAACGTCGCCGATGACCCTGATGGCTAGCCCCGGCCCCGGGAACGGCTGGCGCCAGACCATCCGCTCGGGCATTCCGAGCTCCGCCGCCACCACCCTAACCTCGTCCTTAAACAGGTTACGCAAGGGCTCGACGAGGTTGAAGTCCATGATCTCCGGCAGGCCGCCTACGTTGTGGTGGCTTTTTATGCGGGCGGCGTCGCGGGTTCCACTCTCGATCACGTCCGAGTAAAGCGTGCCCTGCACGAGAAACTTCGCGTCCTCTATACGGGAGGCCTCCTCCTCAAAGGTGCGGATAAACTCCTCGCCGATAATCTTACGCTTCGCCTCCGGGTCAGTGCTGCCCCCGAGCTTGTTCAGGAAACGGTCTCTAGCGTCCACGTGTACGAGAGGTACCTCCGAGTTCTTCCCGAACGCCTCGACGACCTGCTCGGCCTCGTTGTGACGCAACAGGCCGTGGTCCACGAAGACGCACGTCAGATTGTCCCCGATCGCGCGGTGAACCAACATCGCCGCCGTCGAAGAGTCTACGCCACCAGAGAGGCCACAGATAGCCTTCGTGTCCCCAACCTGCTCCCTTATCCTCTCGACCGCGTCGGCGATGATGTTGACCGGAGTCCAGTCAGGGGTACAACCGCAGACCTCGAAGAGAAAGTTTTTTAGGATCTCCATCCCATACTCTGTGTGGCCAACCTCCGGATGGAACTGCACGCCGAAGAAGCCCTTTTCAGGCTCCTCGAAAGCGATGACCGGAACTGAAGGCGTCTGGGCAGTAACGGCGAAGCCTTCGGGAGGAGCAAAGACAGCGTCACCGTGGCTCGTCCAGGCCAGCTGCTCGTCGGGGGTACCCGAAAAGAGCACGCCGTGGTCCTTCACCAAGAGGTCCGAGCGGCCATATTCCCCGATCTGGGTAGCCCCGACCTTCCCACCCATTTCAAGCGCCATAAGCTGCATCCCATAGCAGATGCCCATAGTGGGCACGCCGAGACCGAAAAGCCTCTTGTCTGTTCGGGGGGCCCCTTCTCCGTAGACGCTGTTCGGTCCGCCAGAGAGGATGATGCCCTCTGGCTTGCGAGCCAGGATCTCTTCGACGGGTGTATCGTAGGGGATAAGTTCCGAGTAGACGCGAGCCTCGCGGACCCGCCGGGCGATGAGTTGGGCATACTGGCCACCGAAGTCGAGGACAACGATCAAAGCGCTAGCCCATCCCTACCCTTTGGGAGCGCTGCTCGAGCTTACCCTCAGAATGCAGGGAGGGCGCCACCATGACCTCGGCTTTCTGGAATTCTTTGATGTCCTGGTAACCTGTGGTCGCCATGCTCATCTCTAAAGCCCCCATGAGGTTCAAGGTCCCATCGTTCTCGTGGGCAGGACCGATCAAAATCTCTTCTATGGTGCCTACCGGCTCGGTTTTGATGCGCGTCCCCCTGGGCAGCGTTGGGTGAAAGGTAGCCATCCCCCAAGAGTAGCCCTGCCCGGGCGCTTCCTCTGACCTTGCGAACGCGCTCCCGAGCATTACGGCGTCGGCCCCGCAGGCCACCCCCTTGGCTATGTCTCCACCGGTCCGCATCCCGCCGTCGGCGATAACGTTGACATACTCCCCGGTCTCGAAGTAGTGACGCATCCTCGCCGCCGCAGCATCCGCTATGGCTGTCGCCTGCGGCACCCCAACCCCTATAACCCCCCGCGTGGTACATATGCGTCCGGGCCCTATACCCACCAAGACGCCTACGGCCCCGGTACGCATCAGGTGTAAGGCGGTCGAGTAGCTCGCGCAACCTCCTACCACGACGGGGACGTTCAGACTCGGAACAAACTTCATGAGGTTTAAAGGGGCGCTAGTCTTGGAGACGTGCTCGGCAGAGACGACAGTACCCTGGATTACGAGCACGTCGAGGCCAGCCTCGATGGCAGCCCGGTGGTAGCGCTCTACTCTCTGGGGGGTGAGGCTCGCGGCCGCGATCACGCCCTGGTCCTTTATCTCCTGGACGCGGCGAAAGATCAACTCCTCCTTTATGGGCTCTGTGTAGATCTCCTGCATCACGCGCGTGGCCTTGTGCTCCGGCAGGCTAGCTATATCCTCGAAGACAGGCCCCGGGTCCTCGTAGCGCGTCTGAATGCCCTCGAGGTTCAACACGGCGAGACCGCCTAGAGACCCTATGATACCCGCCGTTTTTGGATCTACGGCGGCGTCGATGGCGCTCGCTAAGCACGGAAGGTCGAGGTGTAGGTTACCCAGGCGCCAGGAGATGTCCACGTCCTGCGGGTCACGGGTCCGACGGCTGGGTACAATGGCTATCTCGTCGAGCCCGTACGCTCGCCGGCCCGTTTTGCCTCTGCCGATCTCGATATCCATAAAGTGTGGAGGCCGCCTTTCTCGTCGCTCTTTCTCTAGACGGACGCGCGCGAGCCCACAAGGTTCCCCCTTGTGGGCTCGCGCCGCTAGCTATCTATAAGGTACCGCAACTCTGCTAGGTTAACCCCCGTAGTCCCGAAGGTCAAGGTCAGGAAAAGTGTTCAGATATCTATAATTCCTAGTAGGCTGAGCAACACTATGACCAGAATGATTAGCACCAAGATAGAAATCGCTGTACCAGCATCTCCCCGCACGACCTCTCCTCCCTTTTATCGGTAGCTATATATCTGCTCCCAAGAGCCGCAGCAATACGATGAGCACAATGAGAATAGCCACGGCGCCGATTATCAGCTGTATGGTTTCAACACCCCGCACGCTCTTACCTCCCCTTAGCCAAGAGTTGCAGTTATAGGAGCCGCGATAAGATAAATATAAGAATGATGATGACCAGGACACCGATCAACAGGTTTATAGCCCCACCACCCCTCATGCCCTACCTCCTTTCTCGCTTCCGGATCGTCTAGTACTGTACCCGTTACCTACCAAGTGAAACAAAACGCTCAGACGAACGAAAAAGGCGGCGGATAGAGAAGCGCCTTAGTACGATTACCAGGACATTGCCTCTAGAGGAGTTGCGTGAGCAACCAAACTAATATAACAATTACTATAATCGCCACCAAGATGCTGATTATTTGGTTAATGACCTAACCTCCTTTCTCGCTTCCGGGTCGCCTAATACTGTACCCGTTACCCGCGCTTTGAAACAAACTACCTTTCAAGAATCAAAAAGAAGGGACGTCTTCTTGCAAAGTCAGAATCCTATCTACCTCGCAGATCTTATACTCGTACAGCCTCGATACACGCTCAGGTAGCAAGCAACGAGAACGGATAAATAGGAATGTCTCTTATAACCCAGTACACGAGGCTACCCCTAACTACAACCAGATAAACACAGGTCGAACGAAGAAGATCCTCAAGGAACGCCCTACGACCGCAAACATAGCATGCGACACAAAGTAGTATCCGATAAACGGCACTGAGAGTATCATCAAAGGGTTAAGCCTGAAAAAATAGAGGGAGCCGAGAGCACCTGTTGCCATTAAGACGAATAATAAACGCCAATAGCCACTCCCTAGCTTCAGCCATAATTGCGCCCTAGCCGGCGGCTAGAGGAGTTGCAAAAGTATAAATAGAACTCAAGTCCATACCCAACTCCAAACGAGAGCCAAGCCCACGTCTTAGCATTCTGAGAAGATTACAAAGCGCCCGCGGTCCCCGCCGCGAGTTGCCGTTGACCTGTGCCGCGTAGACTGACTATCGAGACGACACCGAACGGCAAACAACAGAAAAGCGTCGTAAGAATCGCCGGGGCTAAGTAATTGGGTAAGAAAGTTTGCGGCTGATGTTAGGGAGGCGGTGGAACACCAACAGTGAGGATACGTATCGGCTGTATAGCATTATCACAATTCGTGCAGTAGGTAGCGTCATTACTGTTCTGGGTACCACAGCTAGGACACTACATAAGGCTCCTTTCTGCCTCACGCGACTAATCCCTTACGGACCTCGGTCGTGGGTAGCCTCGTTACGCCTCATCCTGGCCACTCCGCACGATACGCTGCGAGGTCTTGCACTATAGTGACGAACAAAAGAAAAGGTAAAAAGGTGGCGCTCCATGTGGAGCGCCACGGGGAAAAGCTTCTAGATGAGGAGCTTACATCATGCCGCCCATGCCGCCGGCGGGCATCGCGGGGGCCTCATCCTCCGGCTCGGCCACGACCACGTCGGTAGTGACGATAAGGCTGCCAATGGAGGCCGCGTTTTGGAGCGCGCTCCGGGTAACCATAGCGGGATCGATAATCCCGGCGGCGATCAGGTCCTCGTACTCGCCGGTCAGGGCGTTGAAGCCGGTCGAACCGGTCTGCGAGCGGACGTTGTTCACCACGATAGAGCCATCGGCGCCCGCGTTCTCCGCGATCTGGCGGATCGGCTCCTCAAGCGCCCGGTGGACGATCCTGGCGCCCGTCTTCTCGTCGCCCTCGAGGGAGTCGAGTATGTCGGCCACAGGCTCCTGGGCATGTAAGAGGGCCACGCCACCACCCGTCACGATGCCCTCCTCGAGCGCCGCCCTGGTCGCGTTAAGGGCGTCCTCGACGCGGTGTTTCTTCTCCTTGAGCTCCGTCTCGGTCGCAGCACCTACCTTGATGACTGCCACGCCACCCGCAAGCTTGGCGAGGCGCTCCTGGAGCTTCTCGCGGTCGAAGTCAGAATCGGTAGTCTCGATCTCGGCCTTGATCTGGTTTATGCGCCCCTTGATCCTCTCGGCGTCGCCGGCGCCGTCAACGATGGTCGTGTTGTCCTTGGTGATGACGACCTTCCTCGCACGCCCGAGCTGGTTGAGCTGGGTGTTCTCGAGCTTCAAGCCAAGCTCCTCGGTAATAACCTCGCCGCCGGTGAGGATGGCGATGTCCTCCATCATCCTCTTGCGCCGATCACCGAAGCCCGGAGCCTTGACCGCGGAAGCCGTAAACGTGCCACGCAGCTTGTTGACGATCAGGGTAGCCAAAGCCTCGCCCTCGACGTCCTCAGAGATGATAAGCAAGGGCCGGTTGCTCTGCATGACCTGGTTGAGGATCGGCAAGAGGTCCTGGACGTTACCGATCTTCTGGTTGGCGAGCAGGATATAGGGATCGTCGAGGACGGCCTCCATCCGCTCCTGGTCGGTGACGAAGTACGGGGAGAGGTAGCCCTTGTCGAACTGCATGCCCTCGGTGAACTCGAGCTCCAAGCCGAACGTCTGCGACTCCTCGACGTTCACCACGCCGTCCTTGCCGACCTTGTCGATCGCCTCGGCGATGACGTCGCCGACCTCCTCGGAACGGGCAGAGATGGCGCCGACCCGCGAGATCTCCTCCTTACCGGAGACCTCCTGCGCTTGGGCCCTTATAGCCTCGACCGCCGCTCCTACGGCCTTGTCGACACCGCTTCTCAAGATGACCGGGTTCGCGCCGGCGGCAACGTTCTTCAAGCCCTCGCGAACGATAGTTTGGGCCAAAATCGTCGCCGTGGTCGTCCCGTCACCGGCGACATCGTTGGTCTTGGTGGCTACCTCCTTGACGAGCTGTGCACCCTGGTTCTCGAAGATGTCCTCCAACTCGATCTCGCGCGCAATCGTTACGCCATCATTCGTGATCGTCGGCGAGCCGAACTTCTTGTCCAGCACCACGTACTGACCCTTGGGCCCGAGCGTTACCTTAACCGCATCGGCTAGCTTGTTTACGCCAGCCTCCAACGCCCGACGCGCCTCGGACTCGAACTTTAGCTCCTTGTGCGCCACTCTCTTGACCTCCTCTGCTAGACTACGTCTAACTCACGAAATTACCGCTTTTTGGCACTCTCTCGATGAGAGTGCCAACGTCTGAAGTATATTCCGAGTGGGGGTACAATTCAAATACATGAGCGTATTTCGTCCCGACCGTTTACCAAGCCTAAGCCGGCTGCCGAAAGAGCTGGGGCGCGAGGAACGTTTTTGTGAGGTCTGCGGCGAAACCAACATGCATATCCTGTACCTTGTACCTAAAAAGGTTTTACTGGTCTACGTAAAGGATCACCCCGAAAACGTGCATGCCACGTGCATGAAGTGCGCCCGAAGCATCGTACTCATCGGCGAAGAACGCACCCGGGCGCTCTCGCTAAATGAGAACTCAGACGAACGCCCAGTGTAGGCCCCGGCAGAGCTCCTCGACGGGAGCATTGCAAGCCCTCCGGGCCTAATACCAAGGAGGTCGGTTGTGAGTCAGCAGTCCTCTTCTGTGGCTAACTCGGAGGCACGTTCCTAGGGCACATCTCGCAGCAAGCCGCATCCGTACCACCTGCGACGGCGCCCTTGTTCTCCTCGAGCCAAAGGAGCAGCGAGTAAAGGTTCACCGTGCCGACGTGAGGCTTGTGCGGTAGCTATCTAGGTTAGGGTCGTATCAGACGAGGTTCAGGTGCGGCGGAAACTTGCCCCGGGTGCCCTCTGAGCCCTCACCCATATCGCCCACGCTCCCTATCTGCTACCCGGCGCGGACCTTCGAGTTGGCCTTTACGAATAGCAACCGAAGCATAAAGTATTACTCGATGTCTTTACAATGGAACATCATTGGCACCGGCTATGCGAGCAGCATGTGGACGGCGCTTCAAACGCTCCGGGCGTTCAGATCTAGATAGTCTGGGTAGGGGACGGCGGGAGCTGTTGCAGCCGCGGCCCCGATCATGGCAGCGTTGTCCGTACATAGCTCGGGTGGCGGGATCACGAGCTTTAGATTTCGCCTCTCGCATTCTTGCGTCAGAGCACGGCGTAACGAGGCGTTGGCGGCCACGCCCCCGGCGACGACGACCGCGGGTGTCTCATGAAGGCCTGCTGCCCTGAGCAGCTTTCGAGAGAGCGCCTCGACGACGGCGGCCTCGTAGCCGGCGGCAAGGTGCGTCAGCTCTTCTTTAACCCCTTTTGCATCGAGTGCTTTGAGCTTGTAGAGGAGGCTAGTCTTGAGCCCAGAGAAGCTGAAATTGAGGTTGTTCTTCTCTTTGAGGGCAACAGGGAAGTCGTAACGCGAAGGGTCGCCGCCCCGCGCAGCCTTTGAGATGGCCGGACCGCCGGGGAAGCCTAAGCCCAGCATGCGGGCCCCCTTGTCCAGGGCTTCGCCGGCAGCGTCGTCGAGGGTTTCTCCGAGAAGGTTCATGCCGCTTTCGGCCACGGAGTAGAGGGCGGTGTGGCCACCGGAGGCGATGAGGGCAACGAAAGGTGGCTCAAGGGTCGGGTCGGCGAGGTAGGCAGCGGCGACATGACCTTCGAGGTGGTTTACAGGGGTAAGAGGGAGTTTATGGGCATAAGCGAGGCTTTTGGCGGCCGAAACCCCAACGAGGAGAGCCCCGATCAAACCCGGACTTACCGTCACGGCTATACGGGTTACCTCGTCCAGGGTTACGTCCGCGTCGGCGAGCGCCTTCTCTACGACGCCGTCAAGACGTTCCAGGTGGGCGCGGGAGGCGACCTCGGGGACGACGCCACCGTAACGTTCGTGCTCCGTTTGGGTATGAACTATGTTGGAGAGGGCGCTGCGTCCCTCCTCGTCGAGGACAGCCGCGCAGGTGTCGTCGCAGGAGGTTTCGATAGCTAAGATCACAGAGTCTTTATACCGCATGGTAGTTACTAACTCCTGCTCTGTCCGACAGTGCATTGCCCTAAGCAACTTGAGCAGTTGGGACGGTGGCGAACCGTTCGTTTATAGCTTGGCCTCTGCTAATCTGTTCACAAAACGGTTTAATCAGGGCGCGCTGAAAGTACTGGATCGGTTGCAGCGCTTTGTCCGACGGCTGTAGATCCCGAAGTAGACCTCGACTTTGCAGTTGAGGCTGATCTCGTCACCGGGTTGGCCACGAAAACCCCAGTTGTGTTTCGGTGTCTCCGTGGTGGTCACCTCAAGGTTGGCAGGAGCCAAGTTCAACTCTCTGTGTACTCTCTCGAACAGTAAACGAATGAAATTCTTCTTCGTTTCGATCGATCGAGCCTCGAACATCCTAATCTCAACAATGGTGTAACGTGAGGTTCGCCCTGAAGGATAGTAGAAATCTTCGGCTTCGAGTGGGAAGAATCGGTGCGCTCGTTTGTCCTGCGGAAACGAAAGCGCATCTACGACACAAGAGTGAATTACTTCAGAGAGCCTGACTTCAACAGGTTCAAGGTGCTCTTTAACACCATAGATCTTATCTGAGCCACTGAAGCTGTCCCTTCTCGTCGCTACATCAACTAGATAGACGAGGAGGCTAACAAAGACCGAATCGGGTCACTAAAGACACCCTGGCTCACGGACTGAGCAGCTATACTAGATACATGCGCACCTTCTCGTTGCTCTTCGTCTTTATCGCGCTGGCGTTACTGGCGCAGTTTGTGATCTACGTGTCCCGAGGCCCCCTAGATCCCGTGACCGCAGGCATCATATTCTTCGGCTTTTTAGCCTGTCTGGTCCCGGCTCTCTACCTCCTCAAACCGTTCGAACGCCCCGAACAACGCCGGGAACGCGAGAAGAAGGAACGGCAAAAGGAGCCCCCTGAAGATCATCCCGGTTAGAGGCCCTTTGAGCTTAGCCTCTCCCGTCTCCCCGAGGTGTGGTCACCGCGACGTGTCAAGGTCGAGGGTCAAAAGCAGCGCGTCCTCGTCGCGGTAGTAACCCGGACGAACGCCGGTCTGGACGAAGTCAAGAGATCTATAGAGCACGCGAGCTGCCAGGTTGCTCGGTCGCACCTCTAAGTAAACACGGTGGGCTCCGGGGCAAGCAGCGAGCGCAGCCTCTATGAGAACTCGGGCAAAGCCGCGCCCCCGGCGCCCCGGGCACACCGCGAGCGTCATGACCTGTACTTCGTCAGCAACACGCTTGACGCCGATGTGGCCGGAGACGGCGCCGCCTTCCACAAGGACCAGGTATAAGGAGAAAGGACTCCAGAGCTCCTCGCACCAGACGGCCTCGCTCCACGGAGTGGGTAGGCTCTGCCAGTCGATCTCCATCACCGTCGGGAGATCCTCAAGGCGCATCAGGCGTACTAGAGTCTCCTCGTCCGGCTTCGTCAAGCCTTGCTCCAAGGGTTTAGGTCCTGGCGTACTTCGGCATCCGGTTCGCGCACGTAGAGCGGGACGACTTCATGGAGAGGCACGGGTGCGAGATTCGCCGAGAAGACGTGCCCTGCCGCCGTTACCCGGTGCAGCGGCGAGACCTCGGGCGGGATGCGCCCGACGCCCGAGAGCGCCTCCCTGTACCGCACCGCGCCGTCGCCCACGATGGGCATACTCTTCTCCAGAAGGGCCTCCTCCACCGCAAGCTCCGCCGGAAGTTCCTCCGGAGCTACGCATAAGATCCCATCGCGTGCGCCATCGCTCGTAAAGCGCTGGGCGAAGACCTGACGACGTTTGGCGTCCAGTACAGCGAGCACATCGGGCTCCTCCGCCCCTAGCAAGGCTGGGGCGGCCAACGCAGCCAGCGTCGAGTTTCTGGAGAGCGCAGCGCCGGTCGCGATCGAGAGAGAACGCGCCGTAGCTAGCGTGATACGGATGCCGGTAAAGGTACCGGGCCCGATGCCGGCTATGATACACCCCACCTCGCTCAAGTTTGTCCCGGCGAGGCTCAAAGCGTTGTGGGCTGCCGGGAGCAAGGTTTCTGCAGCGCCGCGGGAGGGAACGGAGATCTCCGCTAGTACCTCTCGCCCAGGCCTGGGCCAGGGTCCCCCGCCCTCTGCTTCGGCGTGCTTCTCAACGTAAGCAACGGCGACCGTAACTACGCTCGTCGAGGCGTCCAGGGCCAGGATCAGCACGTTGTGGAGAGCCGCGCCGATACAGGGCCCGAGAGCCGCACCCGGCGCGTGGTTGGCGACTGATGAAAGATCTCCACGACGCTCGGCTCCGTAAAAAGACCGAGCGCAGGTTCTGCCCACTCGACGAACGTCACGGAGCCCACATCCAGATACTCGTCAAGGTCTAGAGCATCCTGCGCCTCCAGGAGACCCTTTAGCCTGTATAGGTCCAGGTGATTCACCCCCACCGCTTGCCCTTTCACGAAGCCTTCGTAGCTGCGGGCGAACTGGTAGGTTGGGCTCGTCACCGTCTCCCGAACTCGGAGAGCGCGAGCCGCTGCTCGCACAAACGTCGTCTTCCCGGTCCCAACCTCGCCACGGAGCACTACAACGTCGCCGGGCAAAAGAGTACCCGCCGCTTTAGCGGCGAGCGCATGTAGAGCGGCCTCGTCCAGGTTGTGCCACTCAAGAGCGGTAGCTGCCACAATCCTCTACCAGAGACCCGGTTGCAGGGGCTCGCGTTCGGCGGTTGGAACATGGGGGACGTTGAAGGTCTCGTAGGTGGTTGGACGTTCGGCAGCGAGGAGCTCCGGCAGGCGGTAGAAATCCGAGACTAGGAGTGCGCGGTCCGCAGGGGTGTAGAGTGCGCGCATCAGGGAGAGCGTTGGGAAGACGTAGCGGCCGTCGAGCGGAATAGCCCGGCCTCGAATGCGAGATACGGTCTCCTTGCGTCCAGTAAGGGAACGGCTCGCTAGGTCTCCTAAAGCCACCACGACCTTCGGGTCCACGGCCGCGAGTTGAGCCAGGAGGTACGTTCTGCAGGCGTTAATCTCCGCCGGCTTCGGGGGCCGGCCTTCAGGTGGACGGCACTTGACGAGGGTCGTGAGGTAGACCTCCTCGCGCTCTAGCCCGACAGAAAACAAGAGGCGGTCGAGCAGCATCCCCGAAGCACCCTGAAATGGCTTGCCCTCCTTGTCCTCGTTAAAACCCGGCGCCTCACCTACGATAAAAAGCTCGGCGTTTAAAGGCCCTTCGCCGAAGACGGCCCGCGTCCTCCCCCGACACAGGGCACCACACTTGCGGCCCTCCAAAACCTCCCTCTGCGCCTCGGCGAAGTCCAAGGAAAACTAGAACTCCTTCGCCTCGGGCACAAGGTAGCCCAGGAGCACGTAGATCAGAACGGCCGGGATCACGCTCACCCCTGGAATAAAGATCGCTAGGAGTGCCACCACGATCCGCAATACGGTGGAGTTCCAACCGAAATACCAGGCTATCCCGCCGCAACCTCCCCAGATCCAACGGTCCCTCGTTGCCCGCCTCAGCCTTATGCTACACTCCTCGCTCTCCCTGGCCCCAAAACATCCCGAGACCACCAGAGTTTGCCTCGAATTCGTCTAACATTATCCCCAACCGCATCTTTTTTGTGAAGCCGCCCAGCAACCTTGCTACCGCTCTATCACCAAGTTGTCTATGAGCCGGGTCTTACCGACGAGGGCGGCTAAAGAGAGCAGGATCTTGCGGGTCTCCGACGTGACCGGCCCGAGCGTCGCGGCATCGTTAGCACAGACGTACTCGAGGGCAATGAGCCGTTCGGAGATAAGCGCTTCGCGGACGGTCTCCTCCAGGATCTCCGGTTTGGTGGAGCTGGCATCTCGAGCGGTGAAGAGGACGCGGGGGATGGCTGCGGCTGCGACGCGCTCTTCTTCGTTCAAGTAGGCGTTGCGGCTGCTCATGGCCAGCCCGTCGGGCTCGCGGACGGTGGGACAGACAACGAGATAGGTGGGGAAGTTCAAGTCCCGGATCATACGGTCCACCAAAAAAGCCTGCTGGGCGTCTTTTTGGCCCATGTACATCCGGTCCGGACCCACGATATTGAGAAGCTTGGCTAGCACGGTCGCGACCCCGGCGAAGTGCCCCGGCCGGGCTGCTCCCTCCAGGACGTCCTCCAGTCCGCGCACCCGCACTTCCGTTTCAAAGTCCTTTGGGTACAGATCGGCAAC
>DATHAB010000156.1:0-13587 GCA_035296885.1 Rubrobacteraceae bacterium | reverse complement strand
CCGGCCTCGGTTTCTAGAATGGCGTTGAGCGCCTCTTTGGACGCTTCCCCGGTCTGTTGGGCGCGGGCCCCCGCTTGACGCTCCAAGACCTCAGTAGCCATCTTGGCCACTCGTTGGTCCTTTTGCATGCCTTTCCCCTTCTCGGGTGATATCCCCGTGTAGCGTGCCATTGATTTTACTATCTTTTTTTGGCTTCTCTTGCCACCCCGAAAGGACGGAGGGTCTACCCACCGCCCTTTATTGTAACGCTCATCACTTCTGCCGTTAATTATTACAGTTATGAACTGTATACAAAATTTGGTGGGTGGCCCAAACGATTTCGGGCCAGCGAAGCCGCTCCTAGTAGGACTCGGCGATCGCTGACCCGTGCCACGATCCGATGGGTGTCACTACCCCTCGCGGTCTATGGCTAGTTTTCACTCTTCCTGTACATCGGACCTTTGCCTCCTACTCGAGGCGTGGTGGCAACAGTATTGTAGCACTTATTTCATCTACCGAGCTGTAGATCTTTCGCCCTGAAGAGGAGGCGAGTTGCTATATGGGGAAGCTTCGGGCCTCAAGCCTGCTTTGGGCGTCCGGACAGACCCGCTGTGTACACACTGTCGCTTAGAGAAGGCGCTTATGCTGGAAGAGTGGTTAAAGTCGCGGACGCCGCAAACGAGACCTTGGCTCTCGTGATAAAGGGGTTCCTAGACGAGGCTGGGATTCCGGTGCTGATCCAAAAGGGGGGCGGCTTCAACATACAGGATTTCCTCTCCGCTGACCCGAGGGGCGTCTTAGTAACGTCCTTATACGCCGCCGAGGCCGGAAAGCTTTTAGAGGACACCACAGGTTTAGATCATGGGCGTGAGTGAATCCTACCAGCGGGCTGGTCGCTCGCTATTGGACCGAAGGCAAACGACTGGCTCGACGAGGTCCTGACTGTCCGTATTGCCGCCAAACTTTAGCTGATGAACTTGCACCAAAGGTGCCCGTTGCCCCCCATATCTTCTCGGAATCCCAAGTACTACACAGACGCTAGACCAACCTTATAGGCATAGCGGCGAACAACATCACGTACCCACAGTTCCTACAGACTACTTGGACCATAGGCACTACGTTACCTGGATCGTCCACGCTCGTACCAGAGGTAATCTCGCCCGTCTCCCACCAGCCCCAGGACGGCCCACCGGAATGACCGCCTACGGTATCCATGAAATGGTCCAGAATGAGTCCCTGCTGACCAGCCGTGTTACGCGACTCGATCGAGGTTATAGCTGCGAGCCTGTCGCTGGAGGCTTTGGACTATCTAACACCCGAGCAGCGGCACCACCTCTACAAGATGCCTAGGCTTCGGCTCGCCGCCAACGAGGATGGCACCGCCGCGTTGGACGCGCTGCCGGTCTTGAAAAGTAGTAACCTAGACACTCTATGTTTACGGAGTACGCGCATACGGTAAACGTGGTCTGCCTACCGCCCATGTTAGCCGGGGCCGACGGCGCCATAAGTAGCCTCTGAACGTGACGCCGAAACTCTTCATCGCTCTTGTCAGGGCTCTTGAGGAGGACGACCTCCAGGCGGCCGCAGAGCTGCATCGACGCGCCCTCTCACTTATGGCCTTCGGTACGCACAGCGACCCGCCTATAGGGGCCATAAAGCTCGCCATAAAGAAGCTTGGTGTCTCCATTTCCCCCATGGTTCTCAGGCCAGCTCTGTCCGCCCCTCCTAAAGCAGAAGAAGTCGTAGAAGCCGTGCTGCAGGAAGCGGGGCTCTTGCCAGTGGCTCAAGGGGTGTAGGGTGTGGCCCTCCCGAATGTCCAAGCCCTCGCTTTCGATGTCTTCGGTACGGTGGTGGATTGGCGTGACTCTGTAATCCGGGAAGGCGAGGAGCTCGGCCGAAAAAAGGATCTTGACGTAGACTGGGCCGCCTTCGTCGACGCTTGGCGCGGGCGGTACAAGCCCTCCATGGACAAGGTGCGTAGCGGCGAGCTGCCCTGGACGAACCTCGATGCTCTTCACCGCTCCTCCCTCGAAGAGCTGCTAGAAGAGTTTGGGATCGCGGGCCTGACCGAGGAGGAGAAAGACCACCTGAATAAAGCGTGGCACCGACTCGAACCCTGGCCAGACTCTGTCGCTGGGCTCACGCGCCTCAAGGAGAAGTATATCCTCACCACCCTCTCCAACGGCAACGTCGCTCTGCTGGCCAACGTGGCTAAACGCGCTGGTTTGCCATGGGATCTGATCCTCTCGGCCGAACTCATCCAACACTATAAGCCTGACCCCGAGACTTATCTTATGGTCCCTTTACTGCTCGACCTACGCCCCGACGAGGTTATGCTGGTCGCCGCCCACCCCAGCGACCTGCGGTCCGCACGAGAGTTCGACTTGGGAACAGCCTATATCCTACGCCCCCAAGAATGGGGTCCTGAAGGGGAGGCCGAACCACCAGACCCCTCCTTCGATGTCGTAGCGGACGATCTCGTCGAGCTGGCAGAGAAACTGGGTGCATAGAGAAGCTGGTCGGCACTCTATCTTGTCAAGCGCTTCAGCAAGCAGATTTTCAGAACAAACGGCCGCGCGAGCGCTACGTACTAAACGGGGATGCCCTGGCGTATAGTTGCTATTGTCTGCACGGACGTGGCGCGGTCGGCGGTAGCTGACCAGCTAACAAACTTAAAGCTAACTTAGCGCAGAACGCTGGCGTAGAGCTTCTCCCAGGCCTCCATCTCCGGCGTGAAGTAGCGTACGCGAGTCTTTTTGTATTCGCGGGTCGAGTATAGTGAGGCCCGCTCGGCAAGGCCGCTCTCAGCTGCCATCGCATCAAGGACCGATTCGCACTCCTCCTCGGTACGGCCGTGGACCATGGAGAAGAGGGCGTACGGCCAGTCCTCGTAGACGGGGCGCTGGTAGCAGTGGGAGACTGCCTGGTACTGGGCGAACAGGTTACCGACCTCGTCTATGCGCTCGGGTGGCACTATCCAGACTCCCATCGAGTTCGCCCTAAAGCCTGCCTTGCGGTGGTAGAGCACGGCTGAGAAGCGCCGCATGATCTTACGCCGCTGCAAGTCGTGGGCTCGCTCCAGCAGCTCCTCGTAAGGGATACCAACCTGCCGGCCCCAAATGTCGAACGGCCTGGGCGTCAACGGGATGTCCTCTTGCAAGGCCCGAATGACTCTCTTGTCGTCCTCCGTGATGTTTCGGTCGGCCTCTTTCCGGTCAGCCTCGCCGTACTGTGGGGCCTCCTTCTTGGCTGTGGCGCCATCTTTCAGGTCGAGCGTGACCCCGATCTTGAACAGCTTCAGCGTGGGCAAGATGCGTGTGCTCTCTGAGCCGCTGATTCTGTGCAGCACCTCTACCGTGCCCTCGAGGCCGAGCCTAGAATACGGTGGCACCGCCACCGTATACCAGAGGTTGAACTCGTTGTTGCGCTCGTAGTTGTGAGAGACGCCAGGGTGAGAGTTGATTGCCTTGGCGGCGGTGTTAAGTTTTACGAGCGGGATCTTGGCAGCAACGAGAGACGATTGGTAACCTAGGACGCGGGTGTCGAAGATGGCGCTGATCTGGCGTATCACCTTCCCCTTCTTCAAAGAGTCTATGCGCCGGATTACCTCATCCCCGCCAAGGCCCAAAGGACGCCCTAGGACCGCAAACGGCTCCCGCTCTAACGGGAACTCTCTCTGGATGAGGTTGAGCAATTCCTTGTCTAAGGTGTCCATTGTTCGGGTGCTAGAAGTTGTGCTGACCAAGGTTCACGAGCCCTTCTCGACGCTTTGTCATTACTTTTTTCTGCATAATAACAGGAGGAATAAGAACCAGTAGGTAATTATCTTACGTTCGACGCGCGCGCTCAAGCCCTCGACAAACACGAGGCGCTCTCCTTCGAGGGTTAAGTGAGCTAAAAGTGCCCCAGCTGGCTACCATTTGACTCCATGGGTAAGGAACAAACCGGTCTAACTTTAAACACCCTACTGACCGAATCGGCGGTGAGGTTTCGGAGGATAGTAGCCTGTTCAGTTACACCACATCTTTCTTCTTGTACCTCAACGGGACCGCCGAAAAAATGTTTCGTCTCCCCTACCTGCTTTAGGACATGCTTCTCTAAGCAGCCGATCGAGTTTCTCACCCCTTGCATCCGGTCTAGGTCCTTTGGGCCTCGCAAAAGTGCGCAAAGTATCTCGAAAGAGGCCAGATATTACCCTCGCTCCTCTAGAACTTTCTGGTATTCGGCGTAGACGTTTTGGATGTCCTTCCAGACGGCGCGTTTGGCGCGGTCCAGGTCTTCGCCGCGTTGCCTGAGCACGTAAGCCGGGTGGAAGGTCGCCATCGCCCATATTTCGCCCCCCGGAAGCTCGTACCACTTGCCGCGGTCTTGGGTGATCTTAAAGTCCTTGTCTATGATCGTCTTGGCGGCGGGACCGCCGAGGCAGAGTATCACCTTTGGTTTTACCGCCTCCATCTGGCCCTGGAGGTAGGGGTTGCAGGCCCGGATCTCGCCGGTTCGCGGCTGGCGGTTCTTCATGCGACCCCCCTCCTGTACGGCGGCCCGACACTTGACTATATTTGTCAGGTACACATCCTGACGGGTAAGGTCCACAGCCGCGAGGATGTCGTCGAGGAGCTTGCCGGCGCGCCCGACAAACGGGAGACCCGTTGCATCCTCGTTCTCCCCCGGCCCCTCGCCGACAAGCATCAGGGGGGAGTAGGGATCCCCACTTGCAAAAACGGTGTTGGTGCGGTTGAGCGCGAGGTCGCATCTCGTGCACACGGAGACTTGCCGGGCGAGCTCGGCCAACCTCTCCTCCCGGTTCTCACCACCCTCCACAGACTCAAAGAGACTCTCCAAAACTCCTCCAGAACGTCTTTAACCCACACTATTCTACCGCTGCATAGCGGTAAAGGGGAGAGCGATCCTTTCCGCGCCCTTTTTGTCGTTCTTCTTCTTGAAACTGGCATAAGGTATTGCCCGGTACCCGATTCTTCGCTAGAGTTGCACGCTAGAATTCGATCGAGCCCACAAACCGGAAGGAAGGCGCAAAAGCTTCATGTCAGCAGGAGTAAACAAGACCGAGAAGGATTCTACCCAAAAGGGGGCTTCGGGCAAAGCCTATATAATGGCCCTCTTCTCGGCTACTATCTTTATCAGCGCTGCTCTACTTTTCCTTATAGAGCCTATGTTCGCCAAGTTCATCCTGCCGTTTTTCGGCAGCACCCCTTCGGTTTGGACAGGCTCGATGATGTTCTTCCAGGCAGCTCTTTTAGCCAGCTACCTCTATGTGCACGCCACCACCCAGTGGCTCGGGGCCCGCCGACAGGCCGTCTTGCATCTCGTCGTAGTTTTGTTACCACTTCTGGTGTTGCCCATAGCTGTGCCGGCCGAGGAGTGGGCCCCTCCTGCGGAGAGCAACCCGATCTTGTGGCTTTTGGGGCTGTTATTGGTGGCGGTGGGGCTGCCGTTCTTTGCTATAGCGGCGACCAACCCGCTGATCCAGAGGTGGCTCTCAGAGACCGACCACCCGGCAGCGGGGGACCCTTACTTCCTGTATCGGGCCTCGAACCTGGGCAGCGTAATAGGGCTTTTGGGGTACCCGCTGCTCGTGGAGCCGAGCCTTAGGCTGGTGAGCCAGGGGATCTTGTGGTCTATAGGTTACGGGCTGTTGGTGGTTTTGGTCTTCGCCTCGGCGGTTGTGCTGTGGCGTTCGGCCCCGGCTGCGTCTACCACCGCGACGACTCAGGAAGAAGAGCCAGGCTCGCCAGTTGCAGCGGAGCCTACGACTACTGGGGGGATGGCCGCGAGTCCTACGCTCTTGAGGCGCCTCAGGTGGATAGGGCTAGCCTTTGTTCCTTCTAGCTTGATGCTCGGGGTTACCGCTTTCATAACTACCGACATAACGCCGGTACCGCTGCTTTGGGTTATACCGCTTAGCCTTTACCTCTTCTCTTTTGTAGTTGTATTCTCGCGCAACCAGAGGACGCCAGATTTAATCCACAGGGTGATGGTCGTGGCGTTGCCGGTCGCGCTGGCGGTTCTCACCGTGACCATGCTCACCGACATACGCAATCCTTACTGGCTGTTGATCTTGGTGCACCTGTTAGGGTTTTTCATAGTGGCGATGGTGCTGCACGGGGAGCTTGCGAGGGATCGTCCGCCGGTTAGGCACCTTACAGAGTTCTACCTGTGGGTCTCGGTAGGAGGCGTTCTGGGTGGTATCTTCAACGCGCTCATAGCGCCTATAGCGTTCGACAGCGTGATCGAGTACCCCCTGGCGTTGGTGCTGGCAGGCCTGTTCTTGCCGGGCGCGATTCTGGCGCGGCTGACGCGGCAGCGAGAGGAGGAGCGTCGGGACCTGGAAGATGAGGAGCGGAGCGACCCGCAGCAGGGTTCCACTATCGGTCGCCGGCTGCTAGAGCCGAATCTCTTGCTCGACCTGATGCTGCCGCTGGCGCTCGGCATGGCGATAGTAGCCTTAGGTTGGATCGTCGACAACGTTATAGATCCCGAGTATAGAATCGTCATCTGGCAGGTGGTGATCGGCCTGGGCGTCGGGGTGTGTCTGTGGTTCGCATACGCGTCCAACCGCGCGCTCCGCTTTGGGTTGGGCCTCGCGGCGCTTGTCGTGGCCGTTAACTTTGCGAACGGCTCGACGGCACTCCTCGAGGACCGCAGCTTCTTCGGGGCCTATACGGTCAGGGGCGACGGCGAACGTCATTCGCTTATCTTCGGCAGCACCAACCACGGCGCTCAGGTTTTCGATTCCACTCCACCGGAGCCAATCACCTACTACCATCGCACAGGACCTATAGGACAGCTCTTCGACGCTTTACCGAACGAGACCAGGTCATCACCGGCTGCCATGATAGGGCTTGGGACGGGGACGATGTCGTGCTACGCCCAGCCCGGTCAGCAGTTTACCTTCTATGAGATAGATCCCCTCATCCAAAGAATCGCTAGCGACTCGGGCCTCTTCACGTACATGCGCGACTGTCCTGGGGAGTCTGAGGTGGTTTTGGGCGATGCGCGCCTGTCGTTACAGGAGGCCCCGGATACAAGCTACGGGGTTATAGTAGCTGATGCCTTCAGCTCGGACGCCATACCCGTCCACCTGATGACGCGGGAGGCGGTTGAGTTGTACTTCAGGAAGCTCAAAGACGACGGGGTCATGTCTTTCCACATTTCAAACCGTCACCTGGAGTTGGAGCCGGTAGTTGGAAATCTGGCGCGAGACCGGGGGTTCGTCTGCTACGCCCAATACGACTCAAATGCCGAAGATATACCGAACAAGTTCGGATCTCACTGGACCGTCATAGCTCGTGACGATGCGGGTCTCGGCAGCCTGCCCTCCGACTCGCGGTGGCAGCCCTGCGCGACCACGCCCGATGCGGACGATGTCTGGACCGACGACTTCTCGAACCTCTTGAGCACCTTCGAGTGGAAATAACCGGGGGGCTAGAAGGATCATATAGGGAGGCTCCGGTGCGGCTTCCGGTGCGGCTTCTTGGTCGTACCGGGGCCTAGCCACCGCTCTCCACCGTCTACAGGAAAAACACGCCCGACGGCGAACGAGTAGGGCGATGCGGTTCGAGCGGCACTCGACGCGCAGCGTCGTCGCCGAGGCCTACTGAAGCTCTTTGAAGATACCGCCCGAGGTATTCTTGCGCGACAGGCTAAGAAACGTCTCGGCTGGACCGCCGATGCGAACTAGACATCTCCGAGCCCGACGAGAAGCCCGGCGAGGTTCAAAGTCCCCCGCTCCCTGAAGGATGGCTCCCGCGCGTAGTCCGAGCGTTGCACGCTCTATTTGTTGGCCAGCAGCGCTGTAGGCCAACAGCACGTTTTTCTTCGATCTCGATTGTTCGCCGCGGAATAGGTGCCTTCCCGTACTTTTTCCGTACGGCTCTACTACTGTGTTGGTGGTTCGGTAGTCTCTTCGAGTCCTTCGGGCATGACGGCTTCGAGCGTGATAGCCGCGGTACCAAGCGAGGTGCCCTGACTCTCAATAAAATGGCGCTCGGAGGTGTAAGCCTGAACCATCATCGCGAGCTCGAGCTTATCGCGTTCGACGGCGAGGGTGCCCGCTTCCTCCTGCTTCAAGACGTCTCCTCCCTTCACGCCTAAAAACGTCTCAAACTCCCCGATCCTGCGCCGCATCTTCAGGCGACCACCGGGGGTCAGACGTAAAAAGGTCCTTTCCTCAGGCCCTCGGACCGGGTATACCCACGCGCTCTTTATCCAGGATTGCAGGATCTCCGTCTTTAGCTGCTCTTTGTTTTTTAGCTCCATAAATGCCCCTCTCTTCGCTTGTTCAAGTCAATGTACTACCCCTACCCGTGAAACTCCACAATAGTGACCTGCGTACAAGTCAGTACTATGAGCCGCGTACCAAGAGCCCTTTCTTCTTCCTCCTCATGGGGATACGATCTCCGGCAAGACCTTGGAGGCTCATTCACCGCCCGCGCCCGCAGCCTATCCGCGGCGGAGTTTGTCCTTCTAGATCCCGACGGGGAAGAGTTCGGCCGGGTGCGTTTGAACGAAGCCTCGGGCGTGGAGTTTCGGTTCGGGGGCTGCCTGGTGGTGTTCGAGGCGTCGGGGGAACACTACTGGATGGTCGTGGATGGTGAGGAGGTACTCGCCGTTGGTTCAAAGGGATGGTCTGGAGCTGAGCTTGAGATCTCCTGCGATGACCAGTCCGACGAGGGGCGGGTTAGCTTTTTACGTAACCTCGCGATCGCCTCACCCTCTGACGGTGAAACGGTACTGCGCCTCTCCAGGGACTTGACGGGTCGAAGGTACGACGTCCTCTTCTCCGCCGACGACGAGTGCGCCCTCCTGGTTGCGCGGTCTTCCTACTCTCGCACGTCGTTGCGAACCGGGGCCGCGTGTATCGTATCGGGGGAGGTATGGTGTAAGCGGGCGTTCGGTAAAGCTTGCGGTGCAGGGAGCGCCCGGATAGTGTTAACAATAGCGAGCAAAAGGAGCAAGCATGCAAGAACAAGACCCAAACTACGGTACGCACCAGGAAAACCCCCGACTCACCCGGGTCCCGGTAGGCGGCGCGATGAGCGCCCAGGACGAGCAGACGTGGTCTATGCTCGCGCACCTTAGCGTGCTGCTGAACATCATAACCGGCATAGGCGGTCCAATCGCAGCCCTGATCATCTGGCTCGTCTACAGAGATAAATCCCAGAGGGTCGCTTTTCACGCCCTGCAGTCGCTCTGGTACCAGGTAGCGTGGGCCGTAATACTTGCCGTTGGATGGTTTATTACCGTTGTCCTTATGTTCGTTCTGATCGGTTTCCTGCTGGTGCCAGTCATGGCCATCGCCTCCCTCGTACCCTTCGTGCATCAGTGCTACGCAGCCTACAAGGTCTACCAGGGTACGGACTACCGCTACCCAGTGATAGCTGACCTGATCGACGGCGGACGGACGGTTACCTAAAGAAGAGCAGCGACCGCGATTAACGTAACGTATGTTTGGGGCTGGCTTACAGCCCCGCTTTTCTAACCGCGGATTTGCGTTTGGACCAACGGCGACTGCTGAATCGTCGGCGGCGGTTGAACCTGCGGTTGCTGCTGGATCGGCGGTTGCGGCTGAATCGGCGGCGGCTGAATCGGCGGCGGTTGGAACTGCGGTGGCTGCTGGGGCGGCGGTTGGATCTGGGGTTGTTGGGCCTGATTCTTAGGGGTAACGTAGACGGTAATATCTGAGCCCAAAGGCAACAGGGTGCCGACGGTGGGGTCGGTACCCCAGGCTACGCCGCTGGTGGCGTAACCTTCGCGGTATCCATAGACGACCTTCGGTTGAAAGCCGCTGCTCTCGAGGGTCTGCAGCGCGAAGTAGTCGAAGTAAGCGTCTACGTCAGGCACCGGCGCCAGCGCCGCAGCTTGTAGATCCTCCAGCGCTTCATCCTCGTTCTCGGAGGAGGCCGGGCTCTCCTCCGTGGTCTGCTCCTCGGGCTCCTCTTGGGACACCTCTGAAGCACTGGGAGGGGCCTCTACCGCGGACGGTGCAGCGGGCGCCAGAGCCTCCTCCTCAGCTTGCCAGGGCAGCGTCAGGTCTCCAAGATCTGCGTACCTGAGGCCGGCAGCGGCGGTCCCCCCGCCCAATAAGGTGAGCAGGGCAAGCGCTGCGGGGATGAGGAGCGATTTGTGTTCCCTAGGACGCTTCTGCGTGCGACGCTTGCGCGACCACCCCCCCGCTTCGGTAGCACCGGCGATGTTGGTGTTGGCCTCCCGCTGTAGATCGTTGAGCATCGCAGAGGCAGAGGGGTAACGGTCCTCGGGGTTCTTGGCGAGGGCTTTCAAGATCACCGCCTGCATGTGCAGCGATATGGCCCTGTTCAGTTTGCGTGGGGGGGTCGGGTCTTTATGGATCTGCTGGCGGGCCACGCTTTTGATCTCGCCTAAAAAGGGCGGCCTTCCGGTGAGGCAGTGATAGAGAAGTATCCCGACGGAGTACAGGTCGCTCCGGGGGGTGGTCTCCTCGCCCTTGAGCTGCTCAGGCGACATGTAGCGCGCGCTCCCGATGATCTCGCCGGGTTTCCCCGCTTCCTCCTCCTCTACGAGGCGGGCTATCCCGAAATCCGCAACCTTTACCGTTCCTTGCTCGGTAAGGAGTATGTTCGAGGGCTTTACGTCGCGGTGGATGACCCCGCGCCGGTGCGCGTAGTCGATTGCGCCCAGGAGCTGTTCCGCCACCTTCCTCGTGAACTGCTCATTTAACCGCCCACCGGTCGCGCTCTTGAGCATGCTTCCTACGTCTTGTCCGCCGATATACTCGGCGACGATGAACGGAACCTCGCCCTCCTGGGAGATGTCGTAGACCTTAACGATGTTCTCGTGGTCCAAAGAAGCCATCACCCGCGCCTCCTGCTTGAAGCGCAATCGGAAGGAGACCTCCTCGGCGTAGCGGGGGTGAAGGGTCTTTAAGGCGACGCAGCGACCGAGGATAGCGTCCTCCGCCTTGTAGACGACGGCCATACCCCCCGAGCCCAACGTGCTCTGTACTTTGTAACGTCCGCCAAGGACCGGTTCAGCCGAGGCGTTCAGTGCCCTGCCACCTCCCACGGTTTGCTCCTGGAAAAACAATTATATATCCCTCTTGGTTAACTAAATACAGCTAAAGCCTAAGGACCGCAAAGAGCCTCAACATGCTGCAGGATACCAAAATCCCCCCCAACATTTGGTACCCTCTGGCAGTTTATGTGATCTACAGGATAGCTAACGAGGGGCGCTCTGGACGCGGGTCTTCTACGTACTAGAATCTCATCGTGATGACGACGGAGGAGATTAAAAGAATAAACGTCCCGGAGCCCTTTAGGCGTCTTGGAGAGGCCTTCTCGGAGGCGGAGCACGAGCTTTACCTGGTTGGTGGCTTCGTGCGAGACACTTTGGGAGAGAGGAGCGCGGGCAAGGACGTGGACGCGACGACCGGGGCACTCCCGAAAGAGATCAAGAGGCTCCTAAGGCCAGAGGCAGAGTATCTGTGGACGGTAGGGGAGCGGTTCGGGACGATCGGGGCTAGGGTTGGTCCCTACGAGGTCGAGGTCACGACGTACCGGAGCGACCTTTATGCGCAAGGAAGCCGCCACCCGGAGGTGAGGTTCGGAGAGAGCCTCATAGACGACATAAGTCGGCGGGACTTCACGATCAACGCTATCGCGGCCGACGCGAGGATCGGGGAGATACAAGATCCCTTTGACGGGCGGCGGGATCTGGAGCTCGGCGTAATCCGAGCCGTAGGCGAACCTTTGGACCGGATGCGCGACGATCCCTTGCGGATGCTGCGGGCGGTGCGCTTTGAGACGACGCTTACTACTCCTGAGAAGCCGTTCGCGATAACGCCTGATCTCGAGGCGGCGATCAGGGAGAACGCCCACTGGCTTTCGAGCATCAGCGCCGAGCGTATACGAGAGGAGTTCGAGAAGATATTGGCGTCCCAGACCGTGGCCAGGGGCCTGCGTTCTCTTGTGCGTCTCGGGTTGATGCCGTACATCGTGCCGGAATTCATGGAGACGGTGAACGTCGAGCAGGAGTCCGAGTTCCACCATAAGGACGTCTTCGAGCACACCCTGCTAGTAACACAGAACGTCAATGATGACCCAGTACTCAGAAAGGCCGCCTTTTTTCACGACATAGGCAAACCCCGTACGCTTATCTACGAGCACCGCTGTACCTACTGCGAAGCAAAGAGCACCCAGAGGAATACTGGCGAGGGGGATTGCGAGCGCTGCGGCGGGCGGACACTCCCTAAAAAGATTCACTTCTACGGTCACGAGAACGTCGGCGCCGCGATCGCGAAGAAGGCTATGAAGCGCCTCGCTTACCCTAAAGACGATTCGGATGCCGTCGCCCACCTCGTCTCGAACCACATGCGCCCGATGGGATACGCGGTGGGGCGTGACCCGTGGAGCGACTCAGCCATAAGGCGCTTTGTCCGGGACACGTACCTCGCTCGCGGCGATAAAGAGCTCGCGAACGTGGACCTTCTGCTCGAGCTTGCCCGGGCGGACATCACCGGCAGCGCCCCCCGTAGACGGCGCATAGCTGAGGAGTCCTGGCGCAGCCTCAAAAGCCGGGTGGACGAGGTGCGTGCCGAGGATGCTATAGAGAAGCTTGAGAGCCCGCTGGACGGCAACGACCTCATGCAGCACTTCGGGCGGGGGCCGGGGCGTTGGATCAAGCACGTAAAAGACTACCTCCAGAACGAGGTAGTCGAAGGCTACCTCGGCAAGGACGATACCGAGAGAGCCAGGGAGTTAGCTGAAGCTTACGCCCGCGAGCATAACCTCTTCGAGGAGTGATGATTAGATGCAAGACTTCGACTCCCTGGTAAGCACCGCTTGGCTCGAAGAGCACCTCAAAGACCCTGAAATACGGGTCGTAGACATCCGCGGCTACGTGAAGAAAAAGGACCTCGGGGGCGGTCGCCAGGAGGCTGAGTACCTGGCCGCCCGCGACGAGTACGATAAAGCCCACTTACCCGGCGCCGTGTACGTAGACTGGACCCGCGATATTACCGACCCCGATGACCCTGTACCCGCGCAAGTCGCTCCACCCGGCCGTTTCGCCGCGCTCGTGGGCTCTTTAGGCATCGGCGACGATGCTCACGTCGTAGCCTACGACCACGCAGGTGGCCAATTCGCTACTCGTCTGTGGTGGGTGCTCACTTACTACGGCCACGATCGCGTCTCTATCCTCGACGGTGGCTTTAAGAAGTGGACTGCCGAGGATCGCCCGACCACCATCGAGATTCCCGCACCCGAACCCGCCACTTTCACCCCGCGTCCGCGGCCCGGATGGCGCGTCGGTGCAGGGGAAGTACTTGACGCCAGCCGAAAAGGCTATGCCCTCCTCCTCGACGCCCGTGATGAGGGCCAGTATACCGGCGTGGTGGTGCGGGGGAGGGGACGCGGCGGCCACGTCCCGGGGGCTAAACACCTTCATGCAGACACCCTATTAAATGGAGAAGTGGGGACCTTCCGCCCAGGTGCGGAGCTAGAAGCGAAACTGCGCGAGGCCGGAGTCCCAGAGGACAGGGATGAGCCCATCATCGCCTACTGCAACGGTGGAGTTGCGGCGACGGTACCGCTTTTCGCCCTACACCGCCTCGGC
>DATHAB010000155.1:0-5109 GCA_035296885.1 Rubrobacteraceae bacterium | reverse complement strand
GTTAGAACAGCGGTCTTAACAGCCGAGGCCCCCTCGGGGGTCGTTGCCCTGATCTCCAGAAGGTCCCGATTCTCTTGCGGGCTGGTATCCTGGATATGAGCTTCGGCTGGCGGGGAAAGGTCGATGTAGAACTCGACGGCTGCTGCGTTGCCGGGGGCCAGATTCTCCGACGTCGCCCAGTAGTAGCGAGCGTGGGGCCGAACGGTGTTTTCGGAGGCTACGACGAGCGCGAGGTTTACGCTTCGAAACTCCTCCTCGCTCCCGTTCTCCACGTCCAGGGTAAGTCTTTGGCCGGGTGCCCTTTCGAGTCCCCGCAGTCGATCTTCGGGTAGCCCCAGCGCGAGAGCGGGACTCGGGGACTTAGGATTCGAGGGCTCGGCTCGGGGGATTGGGTCGCTCATCGTCGAGTCGCTTCCCAAGCTGGCGAGCAACAAAAACGCGCCAGACGTCGCCAAAAAGGCCACCAACGCCCCCAAGACCCAGAGAGCTACTCCCCTCATTTTTTCTAACCTCCTCCGCCTGTAGAGTCGTTCCCGACCGGCACCTCGTAGAGGTTGTAGAAGGCGGACGCGAGGGTCTCCGCTGGGGCGTCGTACACCTCGGGTCCGGAGAGAGCACTGCGGACGACGAGGACCACAGACTGCCCGTCTGGGGACCAGGCTAGGTCGCGGGGGTTCGTCTTTATCTCCATGTTTTCGTTGGTCGTGGCAGCCTCTAAGGCGTCCGAGGCGAGATCAAGAATATACAGGTTGGTTGGGGAGCCGGGGTTCCTGCGGCCCACAACGGCTAAACGATTCCCGTCCGGAGAGACGTTGATGCTCGCGGCTATGAAGCCCTCGCCGACACTTCGCACCGGCTCGGGCGTATTCGAGTTCTCCGGCTCCGAGCCCTCCGGCACCCGGTAGAGGAAGTAAGGAGCTGGCTCCTCGCCACGCGTCGCGGGGTCGTCGACCTCGCCAGCCACGAAGTAGATTCCCCCTTGGGTCCACTGGGGCGCACCTAAGATCTCGATACCTTCCGGAACGCTTGCCACGCGCCTTGCCCGGCCCTCCGAGAACCGGTAGACCTGTACCTCGAAACGACCCTTTCTGCGGTCTTCGTCGTCGTCGTCGCCGCTCCTTACCGCCAGGGCCACCCCTCTTCCGTCCGGTGAGACCGACAGGCCGGTAACGAGGCCGTCGATGCCTCCCAGGTAAACCTTTACCGGCTCCCCCGAGCCCCACAGGAGCATCAGCCTGCTGCTCGACGGTTCTTCAAGAGACTCTGCTGTCGTAGGAGATGCTGATACAGCAGTGGCTACGAGCTGGCTGCCCGGTGCTGCACCCGCGGCATCAACTCTCTCGGGGAGCCTGCGAACGTTTGAGGAGCCGTCCGACGAGGAGCCTTCTTTGTAGGCAACGAGGAGGGAGCTTGGGACAGTCGCTGCCTTTACGCTTCCGTCTCGAGTTTCATCTTCTGGACCTAGGATCGCCAGGCTCTCGTCGGAGAGCCACTCGGTGCTGAGGGCATCGAAGTCGCTCGCGGCGGTTCTGCTGCGAAGGTCCTGAGTGTGAAGGTACTTTTCGACCACGTAGCCGTCGAGCACAAACGCCACCTTCTCGCCAGAGGGGCTTATGCGCGGCGAGCCCTTGTCCCCAGGCCCAAAGCTCAAGGGGCGCGCTCCCGGGCCGAGGCCGAGATCCAGGTCCGGCTCCGTTTGTGTGGGCGGTATGGCGATCTCCTCCTCCCGCACGTTTTCAGAGAAAAGCGCACACCCTACAGTGAGCAACGCGAGCGCTGTGAGAACTGCCACCGTTATCCAGTAGTTAGCCATGAGCCTCCTCTATTGGCGAGCACCGAAGCCCCCCGAGAGAGGCTAGAGCGCATACGAGGAGGCGGAGCGGGGGAGAGGGACTTTGGGGAGCCGGACGTCGAACGTGGATCCCACGTTCACCTGACTCCTCACGGAGAGGCGACCACCGTGCAGCTCGACGATCTGCTTGCTAATGGCGAGTCCGAGTCCGCTGCCCCCGGTGGCTCGCGAGCGATCCTTGTTTACCCGGTAGAACCGGTCGAAGAGGTTCGGGAGGTCCTCCTCGGGGATGCCTACGCCGGTGTCTGAGACGCGCACGGTTACGGAGTCGGTGTCTTCTAGCACGCTTACGTCCACCCGCGCGCTAGGGTCGGAGTACTTGATAGCGTTGTCGAGCAAGTTAATCAGGACCTGGTAGATCTTCTGCGAGTCGCAGACGCACCGGGGCGCTTCTTCACAGATACCAGCCGTAACGGCACTGGCCCCCCTGGCGTAGTGGATCTCGATACCGAACCTCTCCGCTTTGGCTTCTATGCTCCGCACTGCATTCCTTATCACCTCGTCCAGGTCGGTGGGCGCCAACTCCAAAGAGTACTGCCGAGAATCCATCTGGGCGAGGATAAGGAGCTCCTCGACCATCCCCCTGATTCGCTTGAGTTCCTGGTCGGCTAGCTCCAGGGCTCGGTGCTCTAAAGGGTCCAACCTCTCACGGGCGCGCTCGATAAGGTCCACGGCGCTCTGTATAGTCGTCAAGGGCGTCCTGAGCTCGTGAGAGACATCCGAGACGAAGTCTGTCTTGGACCTCTCCAGTAACCGGTGCTCGGTTATGTCCCGCACCGCCAGGATAGCGCCTCTTCCTGCGGAGCGGTCCATAGCATGTGGCTCGTCTTCGTCGTGGGCGCTCATGCGGGCGGCGTAGGCCCAGTAGATTTTCTCGCCTTCTGCCTCAACCTCCCGGACGGCGGCGCCCGTTGCAAAGGCCTCGCGCAGGCAAGTAAGGACGGGCTCGGGTACCTCTAGCTCGGAGAGTCGCCGCCCAAAGGAGGCAGGTCCTACACTGAGCATCCGGGCAGCCGCAGGGTTAGCCATCGTCACGCGTTCTCTTTCGTCGGTGACGATGAGCGCCTCGGGCGAGGCTTCTAGGACCGCCTCCAGGTGGGATTTCTGGCGCTGTATCTCGCCCACGTAGTGCTCGAGCTCCCCGGCCATGTAGTTAAAGGCCCGGGCCATCTCGCCAAGCTCATCGTTGCCCTTCACGGGCACGAAGCTGTAGTCGCCGGAGGCTACCCGGATCGCAGCGTCGCGAGTCTCCGCGAGCGGACGCGCGATCTGGCGCGCGAGGATCGAGCTACCTACGCCGGCCAAAAGCACGCTAGTCCCAATAGCCCCGAGGATTCCGTACCTCAGAAAAGAAAGCGTCTGCGCTAACCCATCCTCCTCCGACGAACTGTACACGAGAACTCCTCGCGCAGTCCCGTCCGCCCCCGAGAGGGGCCAGACTGCCACATAACGCGAAGAGCTCTCGCCCTTCGCGTCGTCGCCCAGCGACACGAGCCGGCCCTCGCCCCCCGAAGCCCCTTCGGTTCTCTCTAAAACCTCCTCGTCGAGGCCGAGCTGCTCGTAGGCTTCGTCCGGGGATAATGGGTGTCTCTTGCCGTCCCTGGCGGCCAGAGGGTTCCCATCCGTCCCCACGTAGAGCACCTCAAGCCCCGTTGGATCTGCTACCGACTGAACCAGCTCCTCGGCGTAGGACTCGGGGGCGGGGAAGGTGCCGTCCTCGGGGTTGCGCAGGCCTTCCAGAAACAACCCGGCGCCCGCGTTCGCCGTTCGGGAGCGCTGGACGAGCGAGGCGCGTTCCTCCGCGAGGAGCCTGTCTTCCGCGAAGTAATAAAGTACGAGCCCAATCACAAGGCTGGTCGTCGCCGAGATGCCGACCAAGGCCGCGAAGACGCGTGCCCTGAAGGAGAGCCGGGGTAAAGGGTACCTCCGGCGTCTCTTAGCTACCTGACTGAAGTAAGCGCGGACGCTGGCGCCGAAGGAGTTTGCGTTGGGGTCACGCACGCTGCGGTCCTAGGTGTTCCTGGAGGAAGCGTTCGAGGGTAGGCGGGCCGCCCGGTAGCCGACGCTCGGGACGGTCTGGATAATGCGAGGCTCTTTGGGCTCGTGCTCGACCTTGGCGCGTAAGCGCGAGATATGCACGTCTATGTAACGGCTCGCCAGGTAATGCGACCCCGTCGAAACAGCCTCGGAGATCTGCGTGCGCGTAAAGGCCCGGCCCGGGCGTCTCATAAGAAGAGCGAGGATCTTGAACTCTGTCGGTGTGAGCTCTAATGGCTCGCCATCCTTAGTCACCGTGTAGCCGTTAGGGTCGAGCTCTAAAGGACCGAGTCTCAAAATCCCTTCTTGGCTCTTGCCCTCCTGCCGCCCGAACCTCCTTAGAATGGCTCGAATGCGAGCCAGAAGCTCCTTGGTGTCGAAGGGCTTGGTGATATAGTCGTCCGCCCCAAGCTCCAACCCCACGACCTTATCGACCGACTGGCCCTTCGCCGTAAGCATCACCACCGGGACGTCGCTCTTTTCACGGATCTTCTTCAGCACCTCGAAGCCGCTGATCCTGGGCAGCATAACGTCTAGAACCACCAGGTCCAACCTGTTACGCTCCACCTCCCGCAAGGCCTCCGCTCCGTCGGTCGCCGTGACCACCCGGTATCCCTCCGACGAGAGCACGATGGTCATAACCTCCAAGAGCGCCGCGTCGTCGTCGACCAGCAAAATCGTTTCTTCCAAAATATGGGCACCTCCGTCGAAGCGCCGCAGAGTTCCCCGCCCCCGGCCACCCCAACCCACATGTCAACGCGCATCTTACATTATACTCTCTCGAACCTCGTCAAAACTTGAATGTCTTATACTCAGATTTTATAATTACAACGGTTTAAATAACGGTATAGACGAGTGTTGACTCAAGAGGAGGAGCAGGATGGCCAAGAGCATCGGGATAGACCTTGGGACGACCAACAGCTGTGTGGCGGTTTTAGAGGGTGGAGACCCGGTCGTTATCACCAACTCCGAGGGAGAGAGGACAACGCCTTCTGTCGTGGCGTTCGACAAGAGGAGCGGGGAGCGGCTGGTAGGGCAGCTGGCCAGACGGCAAGCGGTAACGAACCCGGAACGCACGGTCTACTCGATAAAGCGTTTCATGGGCCGCCGGTTTAAGGACGTCGAGACCGAGGCCGGGCGCGTGGGGTACGAGGTTGTTAACGGTTCCGGCGGGGACGTGCGGGTGCGCGTCGCCGATAAAGATCACTCTCCGGCGGAGA
>DATHAB010000154.1:0-14258 GCA_035296885.1 Rubrobacteraceae bacterium | reverse complement strand
CCTGAACTCTATAGGTAGGATCAAAAATCCCAAGCCTGCCCTGAACCTGCTCCTCACGAACGACCGCCGCGAGGCTTTGCGAATAGCCTCGCTCCTAAATCAGATGAACGCCGAGCGGCAGCAGAGGACCCGCCATGCGGTGGAGAGGGCTCTCTCTGAGGTGAACCCTGAAGAGGACTTCAAGGTAGTCGTCACGGACGAGTCGGGAGGACTCGCGGGGCTTGTGGCGGGCAAGGTCGCGGGAGCAACGGGGCGCCCGGCCGCAATCTTGGGCAGACGGGCGGATGGATCCTACAGCGGGTCGGCCCGCTCTGGGGAGACGGATGTGGATCTTTACGGGGCACTCTTCGAGGTACGTCATCTCCTCGGCGAGTGGGGTGGGCATCGCAAGGCGGCGGGGCTCTCGATCACTGCCGGCAACTTCGACGCTTTCGTGGCCGGGGTCAACCATGCGGTGCGGGCGCAACTCGAGGAGAACCAGGAGCTCTTCAGCCCTCCTGTAGAGATTGACGCGGAGGTATCACTCGGGGACGTGTCGGACGAGCTTCTGTGCTGGCACGAAAGGCTCGCGCCGTTTGGGAGCGGGAACTACCGTCCGATCTTTGTTACAGAGGGAGTGCGGGTTGAAGGCGTGCGGCGGCTGTGGGAGGGGATGAACCTGCTCGGGCTCAAAGGTGGGGTTTCGGCGAAGCTAGTTTGCTCGGAGGAGGCGATCCCTACGGGAGCATTCGACGCGGCATACACTGTTTGCCGGAGCGCCTATACAGGAAAAGCGGAGCTCGAGATAATCGACTGGAAGCCGAGCTAGCGGGCTCTTAGGGGACATCGAGGGAACGTTGAGGGGACGTTGAACGCCATCGGGGTGGATGTCGGAGGGACAAAGATCGCCGCGGGCGTCGTAACGCCGGAAGGTGAGGTTCTTAGCGAGGCCAGATACCCGACGGCGAAGACTTCGGAGGCACGGCTCTTATCGGGTATCATCCGGACCATTACGGAGGTCAAGGACGGGTTCGAGGTCGGTGGTGTTTGTCTGGCGGTACCGGGGAGCATCCTGGCGGCGGAGAACAAGGTCCTAGACTCGCCGAATTTACACGTTATAGAAGGCATCCCTTTGAAAGACGAGATCGGGGAGAGTACGGGGTTGCCAGTGACGGTTGAGAACGACGCAAGCGCCGCGGCCTGGGGGGAGTTTCGGTTCGGAGCTGGAAGCGAGGTCGAGCACCTCTTGTTCCTCACTCTAGGCACGGGGATAGGGGGCGGCGTGGTCTCGCACGGAGTCTTACTACGGGGGGCGCAGGGGGCGGGTGGCGAGCTGGGACACACAACGATCCAGGCGACAGGCCCCCGGTGTGGTTGTGGTAACCGCGGTTGCCTGGAAGCCCTGGCGTCGGGGACGGCGATAGGGCGCTGCGCCCGGGAGGTTGCCAGCGAAAAGCCGGATTCGGCCTTGGGACGACTCGCCGTAAAGAGGGAGGTGACCGGGGAGGACGTCACGGAGCTGGCGAGAGAGGGTGATGAGCTGGCGCTTTCTGTGCTTGAGGAGGCCGGGATGTGGCTTGGGGTTGGGCTCGCCGGGTTCGTGAACATCTTTAACCCAGAGGTCGTCGCCGTCGGTGGCGGGGTGGCGAAGGCCGGCGACCTGATCCTGGATACCGCCCGTCGTGAGGCGCACCTCAGAGGTCGTTCCCCGGGCCGCGACCTCGTCGAGATCAAGGTAGCAACCTTGGGTCCCGAATCAGGCGTCTTGGGTGCTGCCGCTCTCGCCCGCCACGCTTCGGGCGAGTACGTGCTCGACCTATAGGAAGCGCTCTTTTGCCCCTCGTAGTCGTCCCAACCCCCATAGGCAACCTGGAGGACATAACCCTGCGCGCCCTTAGGCGCCTCCGGGAGGCCGAGCTCGTAGCTTGTGAGGACACGCGGAGGACGGGACGGTTGTTGGCCCACTACGAGATAAAGAAGCCGCTGCTTGCTTATCACGAGCACAACGAAGAACGCCTCGCGCTGGAGCTGGCCGAGAACGCTCGCCAAGCATTGGTGGCGTTCGTTTCCGATGCGGGCACCCCCCTGATCTCTGACCCTGGCTACCGACTACTCAGGGCCTGTATCGAGGCCGAAGTGGAGGTCGAGGTGCTGCCGGGGCCCTCGGCAGCGACGACTGCACTCGTGGCCTCGGGGTTGCCACCGAACGAGGTTGTGTTCTTGGGCTTTCTGCCGCGCAGGGGCCGCGAGCGAGAAGAGATCCTGGGGCGTGTGACGCGGGAGGAGGCGACCTTTGTCTTCTTCGAGTCGCCGCACCGGTTGAACAAGACGCTTGAGGAGTTGCCCGCCGAGGCTCTGGTCGCCGTATGCCGGGAGCTTACGAAGTTGCACGAGGAGGTGTTCCGGGGGACGGCTGGGGAGGCCGCCGGGCGCTTCGCTGAGGGGGTGCGGGGAGAGATCGTGCTTGTCGTTCGAGGTGGTGCGGTGGCGGAGCAGGCTTCTAACCTCGAAGAGGCCGTCGAGAGGGCACGAAGATACGTCTTGCAAGGGGACAGCCCCTCAAGGGCGGCGGCACGGGCGGCCAAAGAGTCTGGCCGAAAACGTGGTGATGTTTACGACCGGCTTGTAGGATCGTCGTAGGAGAAGACGTTCGAACAACTGGTAGCGCAGCTTGAAAAGCTTTGCGGGAAGAGGTCGGCCATAGGTTTAGTGGTAAGGCAAGGAGTCCTGATGGTTTTCGATACTCCGAGAGGCCCGTACATGCCAGTTTTCTACGTTTACCTGAGTCTTCTGCAAAGAGACTGAAAGCTGGTTGCTGACTGCTGATTGTTGACCGTTCTATAATGCCCTCGGCGTAGGCTTTTGGGGGTAAGGATTATGTTCGTGGATTCACATACGCATCTTTTGTGGCTAGAGGTTACGCCAGAGGTGGCGGTCGAGGAGGCCACAAAGGAGGGGGTCTCGGCCGTCGTTAACATCGGGACGGAGGTGGAGGATTCACGGAAGGGGGCGCAGCTCGCAGCGGCGCTGCCGGACGTGTATTCGTCGGTGGGGATCCACCCGCACAACGCAGGTACGTATACGGCCCCTGACTTGGAGGCGTTGGCGGAGATCTCGGAGTCGCCGGGCGTAGTAGCTCTGGGAGAGGTGGGCTTGGACTACTACAGGAGCGAATGGTCCAAGGAGATTCAGAAGGCACTGTTTGAGGACGCGATCTCGCTCGCCAACGACACGCGTTTGCCTCTTATAATCCACTCAAGAGAGGCGTTCGACGATACGATGACCTATCTCAGTCGGGCCCGGGTTCCGATCGTGTTGCACTGCTTTGAAGGCGGGGAGCGCGAGGCGAAAGAAGCCTCCGAACGCGGTTATTACCTGGGGCTTGCTGGTAACGTGACGTACAATAACAGCCGGACAGCGGAGATCTTGGATATGCTCGACTTGGAGCGGGTACTCCTTGAGACGGACGCTCCTTACCTGAGCCCGCAAGTGGTGCGCTCGAAGAGGAACGAACCGAAGTACGTGGTTCACACCGCTTCCTTTGTTGCTGAGCGCCTTGCAATGGACGAGGAGGAGTTTGGCACCTTGACCAGCCGCAACGCCCGCAACGTCTTCGGGCTGCCGCTCGAACTTTAGTGTCGCGTTGGCCCAGCCCGAACCCCACCTGCCCAAAAAACGCCTCGGCCAGCACTTCTTAAAGGACCCGAACACTGCCTGCATCGTCGCCCGGGGCGTAGGAGCCGAAGACGTTGTTCTCGAGGTGGGACCAGGTCACGGGGCGCTTACTACCGTCCTCGCCGAAAAATCGAAGCTCGTTCATGCAGTGGAAGTCGACTCGGGTGTGCTCCCAGTACTGAAAGAGGCACTTCTTCATGCACACCAAAATGTCCTCGTCTACGAGGGTGACGCCCTGAGTTTCGACTACGAGGCTCTCGACCCGCGGCCGAACAAGCTCGTTGCAAACCTCCCTTACAACGTCGCTTCACCTCTCGTATTGAAGCTATTAGAAGAGGCGAATTTTCTTACCGGGCTACGCTTCATGGTGCAACTCCAGGTGGCAAGGAGGATGGCCGCGGAGAGGAGGACGAAGGACTACGGGGCCTATGCGGTCCTCGTGCAGCTCCTTGCGGAGGTGAGCGTGGCACACAGGGTCTCGCCTCAGGTCTTTGACCCACCGCCCAGAGTATGGTCGGCGATCGTGGCGATGAAACGGCGGGAGTTTTTAGGGGCTTACGAGCACGTGAAGGATCTGGTGCTCGCCGCTTTCAAAAGCCGCCGCAAACGCCTCGCTAACAACTTGCCTAAAGCGCTTCGAGGAGAGGCCTCGGATGCCTTACACGCTCTGGGTTATGGGCCGGATGCGCGAGCCGAGGAGCTGAGGCCCGAGGACTTCGTGACGTTCTTGCGGGCACTTTCGGAGCCGAACCGATGAAGGTGCTTCTGCGGGCCTTCGCGAAGGTGAACTATGCACTTGAGGTGCGAGGTATGAGGGGGGACGGATATCACGAGATCTCGACCGTCATGCAGAGCATTTCTTTAGCCGACGAGGTCGAGATCGAGCGCGCTGGGGAAGGCTTCGAGCTTACCGTCGAGCCGGAGGGTGCCGAGGTTGGAGCGACCGAGGAGAACACAATTTATAAGGCCCAAAAGGTGCTTGAACAGTACTCCGGCCTTAAACTTCCGGTGAAGGTGCGTCTTCGCAAGGGCATACCTGTAGGGGCCGGGCTCGGGGGCGGTTCGGCGGACGCGGCGGTCACGCTCGTAGGCTTGAACGAGCTCTTTAAATTGGACTTAAGCGATGCAGAGCTCAGAGAGCTCGGCCTCAAGATCGGGGCGGATGTGCCGTTTTGCCTCTCAGGTGGCACGGCGCTCGGGGAGGGTATCGGCGACGTTTTAAGCTCACTTCCTGAACCACCGCCACACCATCTGACCGTCGCCAAACCGGTCGCCGGAGCAAACACGGCTCAAATATACCGCGTTTACGACGAGCAGCCTAAAAGGGGTAATCTTTCCGTCGCTCCTGTGGTTGATGCCCTGAGCGCGGGCGATCTCAACGCTTTAGCCAAAGCTTTGGGCAACGACCTTGCGCCGGTAACAAGGGGCCTCGTGCTCGAGGTGCGGGTGCTGGAGGAAGAGCTTTTGCGTGCGGACGCTCTAGGGGCTGGGATGAGCGGGAGCGGGACAGCGGTCTTTGGGATGTTTGACTCTAATGCGGAGGCCCGGTATGCAGCAAGCAGATTGCGGCAGTATTTCGTTGGCGTCTGTAGACCAGTAGCGAACGGGGTGGAGCTCTTGTAGAGTGCGACATCGATCTGTGCCTGACGGTTACAAGCAGCTTCGGTATAATCGCGGCGTTACGGGCGGCGTTGCGAAATCACGAGCAGGGTCGTCCGTACTTTGGGGCGTAGCCAAGCGGCAAGGCACTGGGTTTTGGTCCCGGGATCGCAGGTTCGAATCCTGCCGCCCCAGCCCGTGGAAGTCCCTGATAAGGGCTCTTGCGGGGGTGGATGAGGTAGTAGATAGGAGTCGTAGAGCCCATGTCTCAGCACGTTGAAGCGCCGATCTTTGCTGCGGTCCTGGCGGCCGGCAAGGGTACCCGGATGAAGTCCAACCAGGCCAAGGTGTTGCACACTATCTGCGGCGTGCCGATGGTGAACTACGCAATCGCCGCGCTCCAGCCTATAGAGCCGCAAAGAACCCTGGTCGTCGTGGGTCACCAGGCTGAAGAGGTGAAGGCGATCCTGCCACCAGGAGTTGACCCTGTCTTTCAAAGAGAGCAGATCGGTACCGGTGACGCGGTGCGGGTGGCTCTGAAGGCTATAGAAGAGGAAGAGGGTATCCTCCTGGTCGTGAATGGAGACGGGCCCCTTATCTCGCAGCATACGCTCGGCGAGCTCATCCAGCGGCACCGCTCGGCTCAGGTTGGGGCGACGGTGCTGGTGGCGGAGCTCGAGGATGCGACGGGGTTGGGTCGGGTGACGGAGGACGCGGGCGTAGTCCGGATCGTCGAGGAGAGGGACGCGACGGATGCGGAGAAGGAGATAAGCCTGGTCAATCTGGGGCTTTACGCGTTCGAGCTCAAGGAGATCCGGCACGCCCTCGAGTTCATTGGAGTAGAGAACGGACAGGGCGAGCTCTACCTTACGGACGCTCTGGAAATTATCGGCAAGAGGAGCCGGGCGGTAACCTACCGGGTCAAGAAACTCGAAGAGGCGAACCTAGTCAACGACCGGGCGCATTTAGCTCTGGCCGAGGAGATTGTTCGGCGGCGCATCCTCGACGAGCATATGAGAAAGGGGGTGACGGTGCGGGACCCAGCCAGCACGCACATAGAGGCTTTGGTGGAGATCGGTCGCGACACGATCATCTTGCCGGGAACTTTCTTGCGTGGGGAGACGAAGATAGGCTCGGACTGCGTGATTGGTCCCTCGACGGACCTTTTGGACACGGTGGTGGAGAGCGGCGCGCTGGTCGAGCACTCGGTCGGGCGGGGTGCGGTGGTCGGCGCGGGTGCTGCCGTGGGGCCATACGCGTATTTGAGGCCGGGGACGGTCTTGGGTGAGGTCTCCAAGGTCGGGGCCTACTGCGAGGTGAAGAACACGCGGGTCGGAGTAGGGAGCAAGGTACCGCACCTCTCGTACGTGGGGGATACAGAGATCGGTGAAGGTGCTAACCTGGGGGCGGGTACGATTACGGCGAACTACGACGGGGAGAACAAACATCGCACCATCATAGAAGATGGTGTCTTTATCGGGATCAACACGAACCTCATAGCGCCAGTGACCATCGGCGAAAATGCTTACTTAGGGGCCGGAAGCGTGGTAAACAAAAACATACCGCCGGGCAAGGTTGCGGTGGGGATGCCAGCGCGTGTGATTCGGGACGCTCCTAACAAGGAAAAGGCATCTGAGGAGGGGAAGAAGGACGGCGACTAATGCGGCAAGCCGAAACGGAGGGTTGATTCGCGCCATGCACAACAGCCACCTGGAACTAACAGCGGAGAAGCGGTTGTTGCTCTTCAGCGGTTCGGGCTACCCGGAGCTCGCCGAGAAGATAGCTGAGCGGCTGGACGTCAGTCTTGGCGAGGTCCAACTCACCCAGTTCTCGGGCGGGGAGATGTACGCTCGGTACGAGCAGAGCATCCGGGGCTCGGACGTCTTTATCGTCCAGTCTTTAGGCGAACCGGTAAACGAGAACCTCATGGAGCTTCTTATCATGGTGGACGCGGCTAGACGAGCCTCAGCGGAGAGAACCGTGGTGGTCATCCCCTGGTTCGCCTACTCCCGTCAGGACAGGAAGACCAAGCCTCGCGAGCCTATAACGGCGCGGTTAGTGGCGAACATGATCCAGGTCGCGGGTGCTAACAGGGTGATGACGATGGATCTGCACGTCGGGCAGATCGAGGGGTTCTTCAGCTTTCCTGTGGATCACCTTACCGCCATGCACACGTTTGTGGACTACTTCGTCGAGCAGGGCTTTAGGGACGCCGATGACGCGGTAGTCGTTGCTCCGGATACCGGGGAGGCGAAGGTGGCCAAGCGCCTGGCGGACCACCTGGGGCTTCCGTGGGCTATCGTGAACAAGCTCAGGCGTCAGGTGCAACAGTCAGAGGTCACGCACATCATTGGCGATGTCGAAGGCAAGCGCGCGATCATGATAGACGACATAGTAGACACCGCCGGTACATTGGTACGGGCGGCAGAAAAGCTCCTCGAATACGGTGCGACGGAGATATATGCGGCGGCGACCCACCCGGTCCTCTCGGGACCGGCGTATGAGCGACTCGAGAATTCCCCCATAAAGGAGCTCGTCGTAACCAATACTTTGCCGTTGAAGAGGGGCGAGCCGCATGACAAAATACACGTGCTCACGATCGCCCCGATCCTCGCCAACACCATCCGAAACGTTTTCGCGGAAGAGTCGGTGAGCGAGGTCTTTATGGGCGAGAATCAGCTTTTCTAATGAACACTTTTAGGAGTCGAAGATGACGGAGAATGAGAACATAGATCTGCAAGCGGAGGAGCGTAAGGGACGGGGCAAGAGCGAAGCCCGGCGCTTGAGGACACAGGGGATGACACCGGCTGTCCTGTACGGCGATGGGGGCAAGGAGAACACCATGCTCGCGGTCCCAACGAAGGCTGTGGACTACACACTAACGCACGTCGGCGACAACGCGCTCTACGACGTAAAGCTGGGAGGTGACCAGGGCGACCTTACGGTCCGAGTCGTAGCCGTGCAGCGTGACCCGGTTACGGACAAGCTTATACACGTGGACTTCACACCCGTAAACATGCGCGAGTGGATCGTAGTGACCGTGCCGCTTACGGTCACCGGAGAGCCCTTGGGGGTACAGCAGGATGGTGGCATACTGGACCAGGTCGCTTACGAGGTCGAAGTCGAGACCCTGCCCGGCGACATCCCCCACGAGGTGACGCTCGACGTCTCGAACCTCGCGATGAACGAGAACATCACCTTAGCCGAAGTGTCGCTCCCCGAGGGGGTAACCCTCGTCTCAGATGGAGAGGAGGTCGCCGCGGCCGTGACGCCGCCTACAGAGATAACCGAAGAGGAGCTGGAGGAAGCGGGGATAGTTGAGGAGCCGTCCGACGAGGCAGCCGCTGTAGCTACCGCTGCCCCAGAGACGGCAGCCGTTACCGAAGCCGGGGAGGTTGGAGTTGAAGAGGGGACCGAGACGATTCCTGTCGAGGAGAGGGAGACAGGCCCCGCAGGACAAAATCTCCAACCTTAGGCTTTCACGGCTCTTCGGCGCTCGCTTAGACAGGGAGCCCGACGAGGAACCTAATCAGGAAACCGCGAAGTCACCCGTCGTCGTGGGCCTTGGAAACCCAGGCCGCTCCTACGAGCGCACCCGCCACAACGTCGGCTTTCTCGTCGTCGACGAACTCGCGAGGCGTTACGGTGGCTCCTGGCGCGCGAAGAAAAAGGCCGAGGCCGCTCCTGTAAGCCTCGAGCTCAGGAAGGTCACGCTCCTCAAGCCTACGACGTACATGAACAACTCGGGTGCAGCGCTCGCTGGGTATAAAGCCGAACAACTCGTCGTCTTGCACGACGACCTGGACCTCCCGGCAGGGACAGTGCGGGTAAAGGTCGGCGGCGGGGCGGGTGGCCACAACGGTCTCAGGTCGATCATTCAGCATCTTGGTAATGATTTCGTCCGGGTTCGCATCGGTATCGGGCGACCACCGGTTGGCGTGACCGTAACCGACTACGTGCTCGGTAGGATGGAAGAAGCGGTCAAGGAGTCCGTGTCGCTCGCCGCCGACGCGGTCGAGGTCCTGATCGAGTCCGGATCCGAAGCCGCGATGAATCAATTTAACGTTAGGTCCTAGGATCCTCTCGAGATCTAGCGCGCTTGCATCGCCCGGACGCCAGCCCAGGTTACGGCAGGAGTAAGCTGCCAGCTCGGTGCATGGTCACACACTTGGAGAGCTACAAGGGCATTACAATCCTAAAGTGATCGACAGAACTACACAAAAGAAGTTGTTACAGGCCCCGCGCAGAATTCGAGCCTTTTTAGCGGCAAGCAACGACCGGCCGGTGCTGCTCCTCGCCGCAACCGAGGAGGATGCAGAGCGCTACGCGAAGGATGCCCGGTGCTTTGCGGACAAACCCGTGGTTTATCTTCCCTCGCGCGGTGTTCCTTACGGCGATGTCTTCGGACCACCTGCGGTGCGTGTTGGGGAACGTCAGCGAGCCCTGCACTCCCTCGCCGAGGCCAAGGTAGTGGTAGCGGGTCCTCTGGCGATAAAGGAGAAGACGCTGCTCTATACCCCCATGAGCCTCAGAGGAGGGGCCGAGCTAGAGCTGGACGATTGTCTTTCGCGGCTGGTTTCTTTGGGTTACGAGAGGGTTGACCGGATCAGCCGCCACGGGGAGTTCGCGGTGCGCGGCGGCATTATGGATGTTTTCCCGAGTACCCGCCGCTCACCGGTGCGCGTCGAGTGGTGGGGTGAAGAGGTCGAGAGCGTCCGGGCAGTCTCTTTAGCGACACAACGGGCTGTGCGGGAGCTCGAAGGGGCCACCATCTACGCCGCTAGTGAAGGGGATCTGGCAGCTTTAGTGACTCAAAGCGAGGATGACTTCCCCGAGGAGGCGCGTCGGGGCGTGCGCGTGCCGGGGTTGGACCGTCTACTCCTCGACCTGAACCCCGTCTCGGTGCAAAACCTCTTGCCTGAAGATATCGAGACGTGGGCGGAGGAGCCAGCCGAAAGGTTGCCCGAGGACGCAGAAGATACCGTCTTTGAGCTCTACGACGATCTTCCGGAACCCGACCTCCGTTTCGTTACGACCGCGAACACGGAGGCCGAGGTCGTCGCGGCACCCCCAGTTACAGTGCCTTCGACCACGATTCGGGAGGCCGGCCGGAGGCTAGGCCCGCTCGTGGATGAGGGCTTGCGTGTCTTTGTGGCCTGTTCTTCGGTGGGGGAGGCTAAGCGCACGGTCTACGCGTTCGGGGAGATCGGGCGGGCGATGAGAGAAGTCGAACGCGTCGATGCGACTCTCCCGCCTGGCCTCTACGCGGTGCCGGGCGAGGTAGAAGAAGGGTTCTCTTACTCGGCCAGGGGCATCGCGGTCGTCCGGCGAGATACCCTCTTGGGGCGCGGGCGGGCAAAGGCCGCCAGAACGAGATCTCCTTCGGTCGCTTCTTTTGCGGATCTCAAGAGCGGGGACCTCGTGGTGCATCAAACACAGGGTATCGGACGTTTCGAGGGGCTTATCTCTAAAGAAGTCTTGGGGGCGACGCGCGACTATATGCAGGTCAGCTACCGGGACGGGGATACACTGTTTGTCCCTTACGAGCAGATGGAGCTCCTTCACAAGTACGTAGGCGGCGAAGGGACCCGGCTCGACAAGCTAGGTGGCTCCTCTTGGGCCGCGGTCACAGACAAGGTCCGAAAGAGGGTCAAGGCTCTGGCTGGAGAGCTCTTGCGGGTGCAAGCCGCGCGAGCTTCGGCGGAAGGGTTTGCCTTTCCAGAGGACTCCGAGTGGGAGATGGAGCTTGAGGAAAGCTTCCCGTACCAGGAGACCCCGGATCAGGCTGCGGCCATCGCCGCCGTCAAGGCGGACATGCAGCATGCGAGTCCGACGGACCGTCTGGTATGCGGCGACGTAGGCTTCGGCAAGACCGAAGTCGCGGTGCGGGCGGCTTTCAAGGCGGTTCTGGCTGGCAAGCAGGTCATGATGCTCGCGCCGACGACCATTCTCGTTCAGCAGCACCTCAAGACCTTCAAAGAGCGTTTAGGGAGGTTCGCGGTTAGGGTCGAGAGCCTCTCGCGTTTTTCGTCAACGGCTGAGAGAAAGGACACTTTGAAGGTCTTCGCCTTGGGGGAGGTAGACGTGCTTATAGGGACGCACGCCATCTTGGGAGCGGAGGTCAATCCGAAGGATCTTGGACTCGTGATCGTGGACGAGGAGCAGCGCTTCGGAGTGCGGCACAAGGAGCGTATCAAGGAGTTCAAAGCCTCCGTGGACCTCCTGACGCTTACCGCAACGCCGATACCACGGACAATGCAGATGGGCCTCTCCTCCTTGAGAGACATCAGCGTAATCGAGACACCTCCCGCCGGTCGTCGGAGCATCTTGACACACGTTGGTCCGTACGACGAGGACCTCGCAGCCAGGGCAATAGAGCAGGAGGTCCGGCGCAGAGGACAGGTCTTCTTCGTCCACAACCGGGTCGAGAGCATAGACGAGGTCGAAGAGAGGTTGCGCGCTTTAGTGCCTAATGTGCAGTTCGCGACGGCGCATGGGCAGATGTCCGAGCGGGCTTTGGAGTACGTTATGCGCAAGTTCCTCGAGCGTGAAGCGGACGTGCTCGTCACGACGACCATTATCGAGAGCGGGCTCGACGTTGCGACGGCTAACACCCTGATCGTGGACAGAGCCGACGCAATGGGCCTCGCCCAGCTCTATCAGTTACGCGGCAGGATCGGTCGCTCCAAGGAGCAGGCCTACGCGTACCTCTTCGCTCCTCTCGGCGCGACACCTGAGTCTCAGAAGCGCCTCGAAGCTCTGATGGACTTCACGGAACTAGGCAGCGGGTTCTCGATCGCTATGCGCGACTTGGAGATCCGGGGCGCTGGTAACCTGTTAGGAGCGGAGCAGTCGGGACAGATTGCTGCGGTTGGCTTCGAGATGTACCTGAAGCTCCTCGAAGAGGCGGTCGCTCTGGCAAAGGGCCAGCCGGTCAAATCGGAACCGCCGGCTCCGGTTATCGTGGAGCTTAGCTTAGACGCCTACCTGCCGGTGGACTACGTTCGGGACGAGATCGAGCGGGTAGACCTGTATCGCCGGGCCTCCGGGGTCCACTCTTTAGCAGAGCTCGACGATCTGGCGGAGGAACTCACAGAGCGCTTCGGGGAACCTCCAGAGCCAGCCCTGAACCTGCTTGGCCTCTCCCGCATAAAGCTCCTCGCCCGCGAGGTTGGTGCCACGGCAGTAAACTATCGTTCGGGGGCTTTAAGCATCACCGGCGTTACCGAGTCAGCGGCGGTGGGTGCCCTCATCCGCAAGGCGACTGGGGGAGTATTCAGCGGCCGAGAGGGGCGTGTCACGGTGCGTGGCTCGACTCTAGGTCCCCTGGAACTCGCTGAGGAGACCTTGAGAGCACTTGCCCGGGCCTGAAGGAGCCTCGGAACGCCCGTGCTATAATCGCGCGGGCTTTTCGGGCCTCATGCAAGCAAGATAACAGTTAGGATCCTGATCGGCTTGAGCAACTTCTTTTCCGCGAGGGCGGCTTTGGTCTGTTGTTTTGTGGTTCTAGTACCTTTTCTTTCGGCTTGCCAAGCGGCGTCGCCGGCCTCCCAGGTGGAGTCGGGGGCGCGCAAGGTGATCACCTTCGACGGTGGCGAGGTCACAGAGGGTGAGGTGCGAGAGGGGATCGAACGGCTGTCGTCTATCACAGCTGCTCAGACCGGGGGGGCGGCGCCAAAGATCGAGCCGGGCTCGCCCCAGTACGAGGGCGCTAAAAGACAGGTGGTGCCGCAGCTTCTGATCTTGAACCTGACGGAGGCCTACGCGAGAGAGAACGGGATTAGGGTCTCGGAGAATGAGATCCATGAGGAGGTTGAGCAGGCCAAGGAGGAGCTCGCCGAGCGGGCCGAGGCGGTGGGCCAGGGAGGAGAAGACCCCGAGGAGCTCTTCCAGGAGGCCCTGGATCAGCTGGGCTACACGGAGAGCTCGTTTAGGGAGGAGGCTCGCAGAAGCCTCCTCGTTCGCAAGGTCCAGGAGGAAGTCGCTGGCGGTGACGAGCCGACCCAAGAAGAGATCGAGGAGTTCTACAACGAGAACCGTTCAGCCTTCGCAGCGCCGGAGCAGCGGTGCATAAGACATATTCTATTCTCCCCAGATGAGGAGGAGGAGGCCGAGCAAGCCAGGCAGCAGCTCGAGAACAGAGGCGACTTCGAGGAGCTAGCTCGCGAGAACTCGCAGGACCCGGGGAGTAGGGAGAGGGGCGGAGAGTTGGGCTGCCAGCCTCGGGGCGGGTTCGTCCCCGAGTTCGAGGAGGCCGCCTTTGAGGCGCAAGAAGGCGAGATCGTGGGCCCCGTCGAGACCGACTTCGGGTTCCACCTCCTAGAGGTGACGGAGATACGACCCGCGGGGGAGGAATCTTTGGAGGATGTCGCCCCAGAGATCAGGGAACGCCTCTCCCAGCAGCGCCAAGCCGCCGAGTTAGACGTCTGGATCCAGGACCAGCTCGAGGAGCGTAACGTGAAGTACCTCCCCGAGTATGACCCAGCCAGACCAACCCCGTCTGGTCTTCCTAAAGGGGCTCCTAAAGGCGATGCCCCCGAAGGACAGGTTCCTAAAGGCGATGTCCCCAGAGAAGAAGCTTCCGAAAAAGACGCTCCCAAGATCAAGGGAGAGTAACGAGTAACCCTGCGGGGGTAACGGAGGAGGATGATCGTTGACCAGTGTGGCATTACGTGCCTTAAAGGCGTAGAGTTACAGGGTGCAAACAACACGATAGAGCGTGTAGCCGTCGAGGCGACACGGGGGAGGTGCTGATGACGGAGATCGTTGCGGTGCGCGGGCGGGAGATCCTGGACTCCCGGGGAACCCCAACGGTAGAGGTCGAACTCGTCACAGCCAGCGGCTTTGCAGGCCGGGCGTCAGTACCCTCTGGAGCCTCGACGGGCCAGAACGAGGCCGTCGAGCTCCGGGACGCGGACGAGAATCGCTTTCTCGGTAAGGGGGTCGCGAAGGCCGTCGAGAACGTAAACGCGGAACTCGCCGAGATCGTTTTGGGGATGGACGTG
>DATHAB010000153.1:0-4595 GCA_035296885.1 Rubrobacteraceae bacterium | reverse complement strand
AGATGGCCGCCGAAGCGGACCTCCCGGTGCTCGTGCACGCCGGTTTCGCGATGCAAAGGACAGTCGAGCCCCTTTTGTCAACTGTAGAATGGCTTCCTGAGCTGCGCCTCATCCTGGGACACTCCGCGATGGTCGAGCTCTTGACGGCGACCCGCGCCTTCAAAGACTACCCGAACGTCCTCTTCGAGACCTCCGTCGTCAAGGCGAAGGATCTCTTCATGCTCTTTTGCTACCTGGATCCCACGCGCATCTGCTACGGCTCGGACGTTCCCTACGGCGACCTGCCCTCAACCCTGCATGCTACTTTAGGTGCAGCTGATGCCGCCGGCCTCTCCGAGGGGGACCTCAAAAACGTCCTCTCCGACAACCTTCGGCGGTGGTTCCCGTGAACGAGCGGCTTGTGGAAGGAAATACTGCTTCGGAGAAGATCCCCCTAAAGCTCAGGGTGGGCCATCTCTCGCGGATAGACAGTTATCTGGACATGGCGATCCTCTCGATGTGGAGTGTGTCCGAGCGCGCCGCGACCTTGATGGGCATGGCTGAGGCGAGCGCCAAGGGATACGGTCCCGGCGGGGAAAGAGGACCCGACGAGGATCTACTAGACCAGATTCGGGATCTCATCGGGGAGGCGCGGGAGTACTATACAAACGGTGATTTCGCGGCGGCGATGGCCCGAATGCGCGTTGCCCAAGACCTCGTAAGCTTGCGTATCATTCACCTCGTCGGAGAGTAGTATTTTGGAGCTGGATCCCACCGCCGAACGTACGCACGCCGCGCTCCCCAACACCCTCGCCTCGGACGCGCCCATCGTCGCCGTCTGGCGCGGAGACCTGATCGAGAGCGTCCATTATGGCCGTTACGTCTTTTGCGACGCTCAAGGGGAGAGGAAAGATTACCTGGGGGACACCGAAGGTTACGTCTATCTGCGCTCTTCGGCCAAGCCCTTCCAGGCGCTGCCGCTGGTCTTCTCGGGGGCGGCGGACGCCTTTGGGCTCACGAGCGAAGAGCTCGCGGTCGCCTGCGCCTCCCACAGCGGCGAACCCAGGCATCTCGCTGCGGTACGCTCGATCCTGCACAAAGCGGGCCTCTCCGAGAGCGACCTCCAGAACGGTACGCATCCTCCGAGACACGCTCTCACGGCCGCCCGCCTCGCCCGCAACGGTGATACGCCTCGCCCAATCCACGGCAACTGCTCGGGCAAACACGCCGGCATGCTCGCCGTGTGCGTCTATGCCGGCTGGGACCCTGCTGGCTACCGCGATCCGGAAGGTCCGCTGCAGAAGCTCGTGCAAAGGACCGTCGCGAAGCTCTGCGGGATCGAACCTGAGGCCATACGAACCGCCGGGGACGGCTGCGGCGTCCCGGTCTTCGCCCTGCCGCTCCAAAAGCTCGCCCTGAGCTTCGCACGCCTCTTCACAGACGACGCAAAAGCCTTTCCCGAGGACCTCTTGGAGGCTGTTTGTAGGGTCCGAGATGCGATGCGGGTGCACCCGTTTATGGTGGCGGGGACGGGGCGCTTCGACACCAGCATCATGAAGGAGACGGACCTAATCGCCAAAAGCGGCGCCGAGGGCGTCTTCGCTGCGGGAAGCCCGGAAGGCTGGGGGCTTGCGCTCAAGGTTTCCGACGGTGCAAGCCGAGCCGTCGCTCCCACAGCCCTCGCTGTCCTTAACAGAAAGGGTGTGCGGGTCCCGATGGAGATAGAAGTAGGAACGATGAAAGACCTTCACGGGAAGGCGGTAGGTAAGGTTGCGCCCTTGCTCCAGAACAACCCCTGAAGAACAGCCCCGGAAGGAGGTACTTTAAGTCAGCTTTCACTAATAAATAGTAAGCAGTAGGTCAGGGCTCTAATAGCGGCCCCGGCCTTCATTGTTCTGCCACTCCTTCTATGCACCTTCGCGCATCTTTATCGGACAGCGTTTATTCGACAGCGTTGCAAATTTGTAGCAAGCACAGCCGATAGGGTGTTCTCTAAGGGGCTCTAGCGCCCCTGTTAGAGCGCTTTATGCAGATATCTATATATGGGTTTCCGAGAAGACCTCTTCTCGGAGGTTCATGAACGGGGATAACCCGCTACCTTTAGGCCCAAGTGCTCGGAGAAGAAAGGCCAGGCGGCCTCGTGCGCGCACCTGGCCTCATCGAGGGAGGGCGGGGAGGCCCTCCCCAAGTAGAGGCATTCTAAAGAAGCAGACGAACGAGAAGAAAAGGTCGGCGCTCCGAAGGACCTCGCGGCCCGATAGGTGAAAGGCTACGGACTGATATAGAGGAAGCGTCTATAATGCTCCGCTGTTTGGTAGTCCACGCGGAGAAAGGAGAAATATGAGAGTAAGATCGCTAATGTTACTAGCTATTGCTTTCGTCTTCGTGTTCGGTACGGCGGCGTGTGGCGGCGAGGAAAAAAGCGAGCCAGCTAAAAAAGAAGAAGAGATAAAAGCAGAGCAGACAAAAGAACAGACAAAAGCGCCGGAAGAAGAACAAAAGAAGGAAGAGGCAGAGCCAAAGGTAAGCAAGACGGGTTCCTCCCAAGAAGAACAACCGAAGTATGAAGATCTACCAGAAGAGGTGAAAGCGAAGCTACCAGAAGAAGCCAAGCAAGAGATAAAGCAAAAGGTGCCAGAACAGTAAGAGAAGTAGCAACGGTCTCGGTTTAGCTTCGCAACGAGAGAAACCAAGGGAAGACGGGGAGGCCCCAGCCCTTGGGGATCTCGTAAGGGCCGGAGCCCCGAAGGGCTCCGGCCCCGCTGACCGGTCTATAGCTAGAGATAACTCTAGGTCGAGATCCCTCCGGACCGCGGAGCCTGCTTTGCGGCTTGACGGTGTTCATCTACCTCAAAGCTGGCTTCTATTCGGCTTCGACGCGCGGGCGAATGGTAGAATTTTTAGACAAGCCATCGCGCACTTGGCCTCCCGAGCGGGGGCCGTATACTTTTACAGGGACAACTTCTAAGAAGGAGTGATCGGAGATCGCCGAGCAAGAGATCGTCGTTCGCGGGGCGCGCGAGCACAACCTGAAGAACATAAACGTCTCCCTGCCGCGCGACGTGATGGTCGTTGTGACCGGCCTCTCGGGGAGCGGCAAGTCTTCCCTCGCCTTCGACACCATCTACGCTGAGGGCCAGAGGCGCTACGTCGAGAGCCTCTCTGCCTACGCGCGGCAGTTTTTGGGCCAGATGGACAAGCCCGATGTGGATCACATAGACGGGCTGTCTCCGGCGGTCTCAATAGACCAGAAGACCACGTCGAACAATCCTCGCTCCACGGTCGCTACGGTGACGGAGATCTACGACTACTTAAGGCTCCTCTACGCCCGCGCCGGTAGGCCCCACTGCCACGTCTGCGGGTTCCCCGTGGCCTCCTCGACGCCGCAGCAGATGGTCGAGAGGGTGCTCACCCTCCCGGAGAAGACCCGTTTTATGGTGCTCGCGCCCGTAATCCGAGGCCGCAAGGGGGAGTATGGCAGGTTGTTTAACGACCTGGCCGAGAGCGGTTACGCGCGCGTGCGAGTGGACGGCGAACTCTACGAGCTTCCGGTCGAGCTGAACCTGGACCGCAACTACAAGCATGACATCGAGGTCGTGGTGGATCGGCTCGTAATTCGGGAGGGGATCGAGCGCAGGCTCACCGACTCGATAGAGACGGCCCTGCAACTGGCCGAGGGGCTGGTGCTCGTGGAGACCGTAGAGAAGGACGGCGGCGCTGTGGGCGAGGCGATGCTGTTCAGCGAGAGCTTTACCTGCACGAACTGTGGAGCGTCCATCGCGGAGATACAGCCTAGGACGTTCTCGTTTAACAGCCCGCATGGGGCCTGCTCACGGTGTGACGGGTTGGGGAGTCGGCTGGAGATAGACCCTGATCTCGTGGTGCCGAACGAGGATTTGAGCGTGAACGAGGGTGCCGTCGCGCCGTGGGCCAACTCCCAGACGGAGTACCACGGGAGCGTTCTCTCGGGGTTGGCCGAGAAGTACGCCATAGATCTCGACGCTCTATGGCGGGATCTTCCCCAGGAGCATAAAAAGCTCATCCTCTACGGGACCGGCGAAGAGCGCATCTACGTCTCCTACCGCAACCGCTATGGGCGTAAAAGGCAGTACATGACGCGGTTCGACGGCGTCGTGGGGAACCTCGAGAAACGCTATATAGAAACCGACTCCGAGTACCGGCGGGAGAAGATCGAGGAGTACATGAGCCACGTCCCCTGCCCAAAGTGCGAGGGTGCGAGGCTCCGTCCCGAGGCCCTCGCCGTTACCGTCGGCGGCAAGAACATCCACGAGTTTACCCAGCTAAGCGTTACCGAAGCCCAGCAGTTCTTCGCGTCGGTCGAGTTCACCCAGCGAGAGTGGATGATCGCCGAGCGGGTCGTAAAGGAGATCCGGGAACGCTTGGGCTTCCTCGTTGACGTGGGCTTGGGCTACCTCACCCTGAGCCGCTCGGCGGGCACCCTCTCTGGCGGGGAGGGCCAGCGCATCCGGCTCGCCTCCCAGGTCGGGAGCGGCCTGGTAGGCGTTCTGTACGTGCTCGACGAGCCATCTATCGGGCTGCACCAACGGGACAACCGGCGCCTCTTGACCACCCTGACCAAGCTACGGGACCTCGGT